>CAZZWM010000051.1:0-24210 GCA_964657945.1 uncultured Steroidobacteraceae bacterium | reverse complement strand
AGGCGCGCGAGGCGTATCGGCGGGCAGTGCGTTTGGCGCTCACGACCAGCGAGCGGCGCGCATTGGCGGCCACCGTAAGCCTGGTCGAACTCGATGTAGCCTGTGGCGAAGCGGCGGCAGCGCTGCAGCTCGGTCTGCCTCTGGCATTGAGTCTGCGGCACTCAGGCCGCCGCGAAACCTATTTCGATTTGCTGCTGATGATCTTCAGTGCCTGGCTGCTGCAGGCGGATCTGCGCGAAGCCCGCCCGGTCGGTGCAGAGTTATATGCGCTGGCGCGGCGCATTGACCCGGGGAAGCTGTATCTGGTGCTCGACGCGATGGCCTACCTCGCCTGTCTTGACCAGATGGAGCACGCCGCAGTGCGCATCCTCGCCTGCGCCGACCGTGCGCATCGTGCTCACGGCCAGGCGCGGCGCCGGCCCACCGAAGAGCGCATGCGTGACGCGGCAGTCAAAATCCTGGACACGCGACTCGGCGAGACTTGGCGCGCGCAGTCTGCAGCCGCGTACGCCGCAATCAGCGAAGCGCAGGCATGCGCAATCGCATTGGGATTGGATGATTGATGGCACAATGCCGCGCCGATGAACTACAAGCACATTTATCACGCCGGAAATTTCGCCGACGTCGCCAAGCACGTCGGGCTGCTGTTCTGTCTCGACGCGCTGAAGCGCAAGGAGACGCCTTTTTTCGCTCTCGACAGCCACGCAGGAAGCGGTCAGTACGAACTGCAGGCGGCCGAAGCGCAGAAGTCGGGCGAAGCCGAACGCGGCATTCAGCGGCTCATCGCCACCAGCATCGGCGAGCAATCGCTGGCCGGCTATTTCGCCGCCATTGGCGCGCGCCGCGGCAAGCGGCTCAACACCTACCCAGGCTCGCCCGGACTGATCGCGGGCGCGCTGCGACCGCAAGACCGCGCTTTGCTGGTCGAGTTGATGCCGGCGGAATCGCGCGCTGCGACGCGCGAAATCACCTCGCTCGGGCGGCTGCGCACGCAGATCGAGGATGGTTATGCCGCCCTCAAGGCCTTCCTGCCTCCCGAGGAGCGCCGCGGCCTCGTGCTCATCGATCCGCCCTACGAAAGCATGGATGAGCTCAAAGCCATGCTGATTGCCTTCGCGGATGCCTACAGGCGCTGGCCCACCGGAATTTTCTTGCTGTGGTATCCCATCCGCAGCGCAACCCAGCGCACGCTGGTGCATGCCCGGTTCGAAGCGCTGAAAATACCTAAAATGCTGGTTGCGGATCTTGCCATCCATCCGGACGACGCAGGTTTGGGACTTGCCGGCAGCGGCTTGATCATCGTCAACCCGCCCTTCGGAGCGGACCAGCATCTGTCGGACGCCTACCGCGCGATCCATCGCAGTATTGCGGCCCCGGGTGCCGGCTATGTCGAAGTGGCGCGCCTCACCCCTGAGCGGATGGCACAATAGCGGCTCAAGAAGCTTTCGAGGATTCGACTATGGACCAGGACACCTTGCGCCGGCAGATTGCCAAACTCCACGCTGACCTCGACCAGGCTCATCAAAACGACCCGGATGCGCGCGAACGCTTGAGCGACATCCTGCCGCACATCAAACGCATGGCAGATCAGCCTCAAGGCGCCCCGGCCGATCCTTCTCTGACCGACAAGCTGGAGAAAGTCGCGGTGCAGTTCGAAGCCGATCATCCGACGCTGGCGGCCAGCGCGCGGCGGCTGGTCGAACTATTGGGCGAGGCTGGCATCTAGGTCAGCGGGTCCAGACGATGGACTGCTGCACGTTCGCAGCGATCCGGCCGACGGTGGCAGCATCGGCCTGAGGATCCTTCATCAACACGGCCAGCGCGCCATGACCTTTCACCGGCACGATCACGCCCCGATAGCCCTGTTCGTCGAACTGTTTCCACTTGGCCTTCGATTCATGCACCAGCACCATGACGGTGACCGGACCCGAATCGGATTGCACCACCAGATGCGGCACGACATGACCGCGAAAGGCACAGCTGCTGGCATAACTCACCGTGCCCGCCCCCGGCATCAGCTGCAACTTGGAATCCTGCAGCACCGCGTCGAGATCCGGCGCGGCCACGGCGGCTTGGGTCTGCCAGGCGTCCGGCTCTCCTGCCATGTGCGCAACCACGGCGGCGGCCAGACTGCGGCTGGGCACCACCCACGCGAGCCCGACGACCACGGCGCCGACCACCACGCTCGCCGCCAATGCCAGCCATCGCGCGGCCGCCCGTCTCGGCCGGCGGCCAAGAGATTCCGCTTCGGGCGTGCTGCGCACGTCGATTTGCATCGCACGCGCCAAGCGAGCCTCGAAGCGCAGCAATTTCTCGGTGTAGGCCGCGCAATCGGCACATTGGTCGCGGTGCGCGCGCACCTCCGGATTCCGGTCATGCGGATCCGACAGCACGGCGGTGCGGTATTGGGCATGGTTCATGATTCGGGGGGATCCTGGGAGGCATCCTCGCCGCACAGGACGCGCAGCTGCTTGCGCGCCCTGAACAGGCGCGTCAACACGGCGGCCGTGGACAGTCCAAGCTCCGCGGCGATTTCAGCGGTCGAATGTCCGAACAACACCTGCATGACCAATGGCTCTCGATACTCGTCCGGCAGCTTGAATAACGCAGCCCGCATTTCGGCCAGCTCCTGATCACCGGCCGCTCCCAGCGAGGGCTCTTCCTGCGCGATGAGCTCATCCACGTCCACCACGGCCAAGCGCTTACGCTCGAACGTGCGGGCATACTCGCGTCGCACGATGGTCAGCAACCAGGGCTTGGCGGCGGACTCATTCTGCAGCGAATCCTGGGCTTTCCAGGCTCTCAGCATGGTTTCCTGCACCACGTCCTCGGCCAGGGCGCGGTCGCGCGAAAGCCAGAAGGCGAAGCGCACCAGGTCCGGACGCAGCGATTGGCATAGGGCTTGAAAGCGTGCCCGCTTTGCATTTCCTCCAATCACATCGTTCATGTATGAGCCAGCACCCGGCATAATATGTCGCCCGCGCGATACTACCGCGTTGTCGCGACCGAACCGACGGACAAATGAGCCTTCTGGCGTCGTAAACTGCGAATATGCGGCATGAGTAGAAGTAGCGAAAAGAGGAGTCACCGCCAGATGACCGGAACGGCCGGCAATTCATTTCCGGGCAGTCGCATGCGGCGCATGCGGCGTGATGAATTCTCGCGCCGTCTGATGCGCGAGACGCACCTGAGCGTCGACTCCCTGATTTACCCGGTCTTCGTGGTGGAGGGCCGCAATGTCCGCCAGGCGGTGCCTTCCATGCCGGGGGTCGAACGGCTGTCGGTGGATCAACTGTTGCGCGAATGCGAGGCGTTGGTTCGGCTGAGAATTCCCGCCATTGCCTTGTTTCCCGTAACGCCCGAGGCCAGGAAGACCTTGGATGGCCGCGAGGCTTGGAACCCGGACGGCATTGCGCAGCAGGCGGTGCGCGCCGTAAAAAAGGCCTTCCCGGCGCTGGGCGTGATCACCGACGTTGCGCTCGATCCGTTCACCACCCATGGTCAGGACGGCATCATCGATGATCAAGGCTATGTGCAGAACGATGTGACCGTGGAATCCCTGGTGCGCCAGGCTCGGTCGCACGCGGACGCGGGCGCCGACATCGTTGCGCCCTCGGACATGATGGACGGCCGGGTTGCGGCGATTCGCGCGGCTCTGGAGAGCGGCGGCCTGATCCACACCCGGATCCTTGCCTATGCATCCAAATATGCATCCAGCTTCTACAGTCCGTTCCGCGACGCGGTGGGTTCCGCTGCCCAGCTGGGCAGCGGCGGCAAACACACCTATCAGATGGACATCGGCAACAGCGACGAGGCGCTGCGCGAAGTCGCCTTGGACATCGGTGAAGGCGCCGACATGGTGATGGTCAAGCCGGGATTGCCCTATCTGGACATCGTGCGCCGCGTCAAGCAGGAATTCGGAATGCCCACCTTCGTCTACCAGGTGAGCGGCGAATACTCGATGATCATGGCAGCCGCCGGCAATGGCTGGCTGAACGAACGGGCGGTGGCGCTGGAAGCGCTGGTATGCATCAAGCGCGCCGGCGCTGATGCCATCCTGACCTACTTCGCCAAACGCGCAGCGGAGTGGTTGTCAGAGTGAACTTAGGCGTGGGCCACGAAGCGCCCGACCAATATGGTGTAGCCGGTCATCCAGTCGCTCATAGCTGGTCGCCTTTCATTCATGGCATGTTCGCCAAAGCGACTGCGCAGAATCTGGTTTACCGGCTGTTCGACATTGCACCCTCGAACTTTCGCGGCGAAGCGTTGCGTCTGTTTGCCGGCGGGGTTCGCGGACTCAATGTCACTTTGCCGCACAAGCAGGCGGCTGCTGACCTGGTCAACGAGCTGACGCCGCGCGCTTTGCGGGCGCAGGCGGTCAACACCATTGCATTCTTCGACGATACCTCTCTGCTCGGCGACAACACCGATGGGCTCGGCCTGACCGCCGATCTGGAACGCAATCTGGGCATGACCCTGGCCGACAAGCGCGTGTTGATTCTGGGTGCCGGCGGCGCCGTGCGCGGCGTGCTCGGGCCGCTGTTGGAAAGGGACTTGAAGGAAGTGGTGATCGCCAACCGCACACCGGACCGCGCACGCAAGCTCGCTGCGGAATTCGAGGACATGGGCGAGATCTCGGCCTGCGGATTTTCCGAAGTGCGCGGGCCGCCCTACGATCTCATTTTGAATGCCACATCAGCCAGTCTGCAAGGTCACATGCCGCCGCTGCCGGCCGGGCTGGTGAGCGAGGAAAGCGTTTGCTACGACATGGCCTACGGACGCGGCCACACGCCCTTCACCCTATGGGCGAAATCGCTGCACGCCGCGCGCACCTCGAAGGGCTGGGGCATGCTGGTGGAGCAGGCCGCCGAGTCTTTTCAGCTGTGGCGCGGCATCCGTCCGGACACGAGGCCGGTGCTGCAGGCGCTGGCCCAACACACCTGATCAGCGCATCGTGACCAGTTCTTCGGCACTGGTCGGGTGGATGGCCACCGTATCGTCGAAATCTTTTTTGGTGGCGCCCATGCGAATGGCGACCGCAAATCCCTGCAGCATTTCATCGGCGCCGGGGCCGATGATGTGGCATCCGACGATGCGCTGCTCAGCCCCCACGCAGACCAATTTCATGTCGGTGCGGGATTTTCGCGTGGTCAAGGCGTGATACATGGGGATGAAATCGGCAACGTAAACCTTCACGCTGTCGCCGTACTGCGCTCGTGCCTCGGCTTCGCTGGCGCCCACCGTGCCGATCGGCGGATGCGTGAACACCACACTGGGAATCATACGGTAATCCAGATGCTGCTCAGGTTTGCCGCCAAACAGGCGATCGCTCAAGCGTCGCCCCGCGGCAATCGCAACGGGGGTCAAGGCGGCTCTTCCGGTCACATCCCCGATGGCGTAAACACCGGCGACATTGGTGTTTTGAAAGGCATCGGTAATGACGAAGCTGCCTTCATCCAAGGCGATGCCGGCCTTTTCAAGATCCAAACCCGCGACATTGGATTCGCGGCCGATGGCCCATAAAATGCTGTCGAAGCCTGCAAAAACGGCGCCGTCCTGCGCAACCAAGGTCTTGCGGCCGTATTCTTCACGCAGCGCCGCGGGCACCACATGCTCGTGCACCGTCATTCCCTGCGCCCTCACTTCGCGCATCAAGGATTTGCCCAGCATGACGTCGAAATGCGTCAGCAGGTGATCTTTGCGGATGAACAGGTGTACTTCGCTGCCCAGTTCATGAAAAGCGCCTGCCAGTTCGCAGGCGATGTAACCGCTGCCGATGATGGCCGCCCGCTGCGGGCGTTGTCCCAGGTCGAAAAAGCCGTCGGAGGTGATGCCGATTTGCGCGCCGGGAAGTGCCGGGACGCTGGCTTTGCCGCCGGTAGCGATGACCATGTGCCTGGCGTTCAGGCGCTGACCGTCGACCTCAACGGTATGAGCGTCGATGAAGCGCGCGACGCCGCGTACATAGGCCACGCCCTTGGCGGCCAGACTGCGTTCGTAGATGCCGTTGAGCCGCTGCACGTACGCATCGCGCTTGGCTTTCAGCGTGGCCCAGTCGTGGACGCCGACCTTCACGTCGAACCCATAGTCACCGGCGTCGCCCAGACTGGATGCAATCCCTGCGGCATTCCACATCACCTTCTTGGGAACGCAACCGACGTTGACGCAAGTGCCGCCCAAACGCCGGGATTCGATCACGGCAGTCTTGGCGCCATACTCGGCGGCGCGCTGCGCACACGCCAGCCCGCCGCTGCCGCCGCCCACGCTGATGAGATCGAAAACCGACTCGGCCACTGTCGCATCCTCAAGACCTTGCTCGAAGCGGCCATGATACGTGTTCGCGCAGTGCCTCGCCGCTCCCGGGCTGTCTGCTAGAATTGGGCGGTGAACAATCCGCTATTGGAACTGGACGGCCTGCCTGCCTTCGGCCGAATACAAGCCGCTCATGCGTTGCCGGCGATGCAGCAGGTATTGGCCGAAAATCGCGCCCGCCTGCAGGAATTGACGTCCCAGCCGGCCCCTACATTCGCCTCGCTGGTGGTGCCTGTCGAGGAACTGAGCCACCGCCTGAGCCGGGTTTGGAGCCCGATCGGTCATCTGAACGCGGTGGCCAATTCCACTGAGATGCGCGAAGCCTATAACGCCTGCGTGCCGCTGCTGACCGAGTATTCCTCGGAAGTCGGACAAAACGGCGCGCTGCAGGCAGCCTACGCCTACGTGCTCGAACACGAGGGGCAGTCGCTCGAGCCGGCGCAGCGCAAGGTGTTGGAGAACGCGCTGCGGGATTTTCGTCTTGCCGGGGTCGACCTGCCGCAGGAAAAAAAGTTGCGCGCGCGCGAGGTACAGCAGCAACTGGCGCAGCTGTCCACCAAGTTTTCGGAGAATGTGCTCGATGCGGCGCGCGCATTCAGCCGCAACGTCACCAATAGTGCCGAACTCGCCGGGCTGCCCGCGAATGTGATCGACCGAGCCGCCGCCGATGCCCGCGAGGCCCAACAGGCCGGCTGGCTGTTCAAATTGGATCAACCGACGTACGTCACCATCATGGCGAGCGCCGAAGATGAAAATTTGCGGCGCGACATCTACGAAGCGTGGGTCACACGCGCGAGCGAAATCGGACCGAGCGGCGGGCGTTTCGACAACAATGCCGTCATCGCGCAAATCCTGCCGCTGCGCGACGAATTGGCGAAACTGCTGGGCTTCGAGAATTTCGTCGACTACGCGCTGGCCACCCGCATGGCCAAGAGCGGCAAACAGGTACTCGCGTTCTTGGAAGACCTGGCGCGCCGCTGCCTGCCGGCGGCTCGCGAGGAATTCTCCGTCCTGGAGGAATTTGCCGGCCGCAAGCTCAACGCATGGGACATGGCTTTCTACAGCGAGCGGCTGCAAGAACGCCGCTTCAAGGTGTCACAGGAGGCGCTGCGGCCCTATTTCCCGCTGCCGAAGGTGTTGAGCGGTCTGTTCGTTCTGATTCAGCGGCTGTACGGCATCACGGTCCGGGAGCGGCCGGACGTCGGAGTCTGGCACCCCACCGTCCGCTACTACGATTTGCTCGACAAGGATGAGCATGTGGTCGCCGGCTTTTTTCTCGACCCCTACTCGCGCAGCGAAAAGCGCAATGGCGCCTGGATGGACGAATGCGTGGTTGCAAAGTCCCTGCCGTCCGGGAACGCCACACCGGTGGCGCAATTGGTGTGCAACTTCACCGCGCCGCTGGGCGCGGCGGCGGCGCAATTGACGCATGACGAAGTGATTACGTTGTTCCATGAGTTTGGCCACGGCCTGCATCACATGTTGACGCGGGTCGCTTACCCCAGCATTGCCGGCATCAACGGCGTCGCCTGGGACGCGGTGGAACTGCCGAGCCAATTCATGGAGAACTTCGTCTGGCGCGCAGAGGTTCTGCCGCTCATATCCGCGCACGTCGATAGCGGCGAATCGCTGCCCGTCGATCTGCTGCAGCGGCTGCTGGGCACGCGTACCTTCAACGCCGCGCTCGACACCTTGCGGCAGATCGAATTGGCCGGCTTCGATTTTGAACTGCATGCGTACTTCGACCCGGCGCTGGGCCCCCGCGTGAACGAAACGCTGGCGGCGGTGCGCCAACGGGTCGCGGTCGTGCCGGCGGCGCCGTTCAACCGCATGGCCGCCAGCTTTGCCCATATATTCGCAGGCGGCTACGCGGCCGGCTACTACAGCTACAAATGGGCCGAAGTGCTCGCCGCGGATGCCTTCGAAGCCTTCGAAGAAGCCGGCGTATTCGACAGCACCACGGCCACGCGCTTCCGCGAATCGATTCTCGCGCGCGGCGGCAGCATCGACGCCATGGATGCCTTCGTGCGCTTTCGCGGGCGTCAGCCGGACGTGCGGCCGCTGCTCAAGCAAACGGGAATCGCAGCGTGAACCTTGGCGCAGGCCGATGAGGCGCGCGCCGGCCATCGGACTGATGCTCTTCTCCGCCGCAGCATCGGCAGCGACGGCCTATGTCTCCGATGAGCTGGTGCTGAACGTCTACGCCGAGGAAAACAACCAAGGCCAGCGCCTCGCCACGCTGCATTCCGGCGCGGCCGTGGAGACCCTGAGCGTCAACGGCGAATTCACACAGGTGCGGCTGGCCGATGGCACCACGGGGTGGGTCAAATCGTCGTTCTTGACTGCCAAGGAGCCTGCCAGCGTCCGTGTGAAGCAGCTCGAGGATGAACTGGAGCGCACGCGGGCGACTACACCGGCGTTGGCGGAGGCCGCGGCGCGCAGCGAGGTGGATCGCTTGAGCCGTGAGCTGGCCCTCAAGCAGGCCCAGCTCGACGCCAACCGCAGTGCCCCGGAAACGCCGCCGGCCTTTGCCAGCCCGAAGTGGGTCTGGTTGTCTTGCGGCGTTGTGGCATTGGCCGTGGGTTGCGGTTTCTGGCTGGGTTACGCCACTTTGGCACGCCGGGTTCGACGCAAGTTCGGCGGAATCCGCGTCTACTGAAAGGTCTCGAGATGCTGTAGGTGCATTCTGTCAGGCGGTTTACTTATCGCATTGACTTAACGCTCAGCTGGCGGCGTCATAAAGAGAACTACACACGTGGCGCGTCCCACCACAACGGCATAGACTCCCCGTGATGTACGACCTCCGCCGTAACGATTACGACGTCACCAACACCATTCAGGTGAGCTCCACCGCAGCGACTTGTGCGGCCGTGCGAGAACTGTTCACCAACGCGTGGCCGACGGAATCCTTCGACAAGGTCGCCGCTGCTTTTGACGATTTCGAAAAGCTGTTCACCGGCCGCATGCCCGGCTACCACGGTGTCGATACGCTCTATCACGACCGCCAGCATTCGCTGGATATGTGCCTGGCGATGGCGCGCATGTTGGTCGGCTATGAGCGCAGCGTCGACAGCCGCCAGCGCTTCGGCGGCGACCGCGCGGTGATGGCGCTGATCACGGCGCTGTTCCACGACGCCGGCTACATCCGCGAGTACGAGGATACCGAACACAGCAATGGCGCCGAATTCACTCTCTATCACGTGACGCGCGGCGCGAGGTTTCTGGCACGCTACCTGCCGAGCGTCGGCTTGGAAGACTGGGTGCCGATCTCGACCCGAATCGTGCATTTCACCGGCTATGAAATCAAGCTCAGTGAGATCCAGTTGGCGGACCCGCGCGACCGCAAGCTCGGGCATTTGCTGGGTACGGCTGATTTGATCGCGCAAATGGCGGACCGCTGCTATCTGGAGAAATGCCGTGACCGGCTGTATCCGGAATTCGTGCTCGGCGGCATCGCCGCGGCCACCGGCACGGACGGCGCGCTGCGCGTGCGCTACAGCTCAGGTTTGGACCTGCTGCGCCAGAC
Source organism: uncultured Steroidobacteraceae bacterium (assembly GCA_964657945.1). Lineage (GTDB taxonomy): Bacteria > Pseudomonadota > Gammaproteobacteria > Steroidobacterales > Steroidobacteraceae > Bog-1198. Next base: position 14,372 of record CAZZWM010000051.1, on the reverse strand, counting down.
GCCGCAGTTCGTGCGGGAAACCCGAGTGGAGCGGCTCGAGCGCGAGTTCGAGCATGCCTACCGGTATCTGGAGCCGCTGTTCGGCGGCCGCAATCCTTACTTCGAAGCCATCGACCGCAACCTCGGGTATTTGAGCCGCGTGCTGCGCACCGAACGTTGGCCGATGCTGCGCAGAAATCCGCCGCTTTTCACCACGGAAGACACCGGCATCCGCGAAGTCCGAGGTCTGATGTTGGATCGACTCAAGGCGCTTTGGACCTGAAAGCTCAAGGAATCTCGACGCTGGCAACGTAGCGTGCATGCAGTTCATCGATGCGCGGCAACACCATTTCCTTGCCGAGCAACGGAGCCCCCGCGAGAGCATCGTGCAGGATGGCGGCGGTCAGACTGCGGCGCGCCTTTTCCGCCGTCGGCGCGAAGCTGAAATGCCAGGGCTCAGGTTGCACCCCGGAGCGCACGCCCCGGTAGGGGCGGAAGAAACCGAATCGCGGTGCATGTTCTTCCAACCACTCGGACAAGCGTGCAAAGGGTCCGCCCCGCGCGAATTCCTCACGCGTCAGTTTCACCCGGTAGCCGGGCGCAACCGCCCGCATGTCGATGAAGTCCAGATCGGTTCCCCAATGGTGGCGGCTGGCGCCCGGCAGCGCGGACCAGAGCAGGATTGCATCGACGCGTTCGGCCGGCGCCAGTGCGGCGCCGTCGAGAAGCATTCCATCGGCGTCATGCATCGGCCGCTCACCCGAATACTTGCCGTTCCATATCAGCAACTGACGCGAGAAGTCGCGGAAGCTGCTTTGCGGAACCAAGTCGATGCCGGCCGCCGCCGCCGCGCGCCGCAGATTCAGGAACGGCGCCGCCGTATGCCGATGCAGCCGACACTCGGGGTCCGCAATGTCGGCGATGTGGCTGTGAACCTGTCCGGTCAGTTCGGCGTGGTTCACGTCGAGGCGGCTTTGGTGGCGGCGAACTCCGCCACTTGATCGAACACGCGCGCAAATATCTGCACTTCCTGCGCACCGGAAATCGTGTAGGTCCCATCGAATATGAATGTCGGCACGCCGGTGATGCCCAGCACCTGCGCGTGCCTCTCCGCCGCCACCACTCCGTCCTGCCCGATGCGCAGAATCAATGCATTGCGCGCCGCTCCCTCGGTCAAGCCCGCTTCCACCCCTAATCGCACCAGTTCCTCGGGGTCGCCGATATCGCATCCTTCTTGGAAATATGCCCGCAAAATGCGGTCCTTCACCGGTCCTTGCAGCCCGCTGCGCGCGGCCAGCGCTATCAGCAAATGAGAACGGCGGGTGTTCGGCACCCGTTGGATGAGGTCGAAGCGGAAATCGATGCCGCTGGCTTCGCCGAGGCGCAGCAGCTCGGCGTTGGTCTCGGCGGCCCGCTCCAAATCGACCGCCTTGGCGGCATTGAAGGAGGGCAAATCGATGCCATCGACCGGCACCTCCGGATTAAGTTCGAACGGCCGCCAGGTTATGTGCACCTCATATTGCGGGCGCGCGGCCACGGCCAATTCCAGGCGCCTTTTCCCCAGAAAGCACCAGGGGCAGACCGTATCCGAGTAGACATCAACTCGCATGATATGCGTCCATTAGAGGGAGATTGTACCCTCGCCCCTTATAGGGTTTGGGGCGAACGGGTATGATCAACGGTTTAAGCGCTCGAGCGGCTGGCAGTCAATGGCAAGAAGCCTGAAAACAAACTATTTGCTACTGGCACTGGCGGTCAGCGCGGTCCTCGTGCTGTCGCTGGGCGGCTTCGCCTATTACGAACATCGCGTCAACACCACCGATGCCAACGAGCTGACCCATGTCGCGCTCGAACAAAAGCTGGAAACCGATCTCGAAGCACGCGCCGCCTCCCTCAGCAAGATCACCAGTTCCTCCCTGACCACGGCTCTCAAAGAGGGCAACATCGCGGCCATCGCCACCATCGCCGGCCGCCTGCTCGATGAACCCGACATCGAGCGGGTCGAAGTTCTCGACGCGCACAATAACGTAGTGTACGCGCGCGGCAACCCCGCCGCTCAGCCCACTGCCGCGGGGCCTTACGTCCTGCAAAGCAATATCCGCTCAACGGCTGCTCCCGGCGCCATGCAACGCATCGGTAGTTTGGAGATTTGGATGAGCAGGGCCGAGATGCAGGAAACCCTGTCCAGCATCAACACCGAGCTGGTGAGCAAACAGGGCGCAGAGACCAAGCGCATACGCGGAGCATTCGCGATCATCGCGATACCGTTGGTGCTGCTCGGTCTGCTCGGCGCCTGGTACATCGCCCGGCAACTGTCCGGCCCGATCGCCGCGCTCGTGAAAAGCGCGGATCGCATCGGCGAGGGCGATTACACCCGGCCGCTGGCCGTGGTACGCCACGACGAACTGGGCGATCTGCAGTTTGCGCTGGAGCGCATGCGGCAAAAGCTCAACGAAACCACCATCACCAAGAATTATCTGAACACCGTTCTCAACAGCTTGAGCGACGCGGTGCTGGTGACTTCCCCCGACGGCGTGGTGAAGAGCTGCAATGAGGCGGCCCAGCATCTGCTCGGCTATTCGGAACCGGAGATGCTGGGCAAGCCGCTGGTGGGCTTCATCGATGATGCCCATCGGGCCGCTTTCGATCCCTCGCACGAAGCCCCCGAGGCGCGCGAGACCGTGCTGCGGACCGCCAGCGGCCAGACCATTCCGGTGTCCATGGCCAGCTCCGCCATCAGCTCGGAAGATCCGCAGTTCCAGGGCAACATCTACGTCGCCCGCAACATCACCGAGCGTAAGCGCGCCGAGCGGCGCATCCGCTACCTGGCTCGCTACGACACGCTCACCAAAATGCCGAATCGCATGCAGTTCCAGCATCTGCTGCAGCAGGCGATTGCGCGTGCACGCCGCAATCAGCGCTCCTTGGCGCTGCTGTATCTGGACCTTGACCGTTTCAAGGAGGTCAACGACACCTTCGGTCATGCGGCCGGCGATCGCACGCTGGAGATCCTGAGCGAGCGGCTCACCCGCAATTTGAGCAAAGATACCGTCATCGGCCGGCTCGCCGGCGACGAATTCGCCATGTTCATCGATGACCTGCCGCCCGACAGCGACAATCGCGCCGCGCTCGCCTCCATGGCCCGCACACTGCTCGATGAAATCAGCCGCACCTTCTTCGTCAATCAGCAGGAGGTCTATCTGACCGCCAGCGCGGGCATCGCCATCTGCCCCTATGACGCCGAAAACGTCATCGATTTGATCCGCAATGCCGACGCGGCGATGTATCACTCCAAGCAGAACGGCGGCAACTCCTGCGTGTTCTACGTTCCTGAAATGAACGCGGCCGCGGTCGAACGCCTGATGCTCAAGAGCAAGTTGCGGCGCGCCCTGGAGCGCGACGAACTGGTGATCTTGTATCAGTCCAAGGTCGATCTGCGCACCGGCCGGGTGGTGGGAGCGGAGGCGTTGCTGCGCTGGCGATTGCCGGGTCACGGAGACATCTCGCCGTCGCATTTCATTCCCCTGGCGGAGGAAACCAGCCTCATCCTGGACATCGGCGAGTGGGTGCTGAACCGCGTGTGCGCGGATTATCGCGAATGGCAGAAAGTGGTCTCCGATCCCGGGCGCATCGCCATCAATTTGTCGCTGCGCCAGTTGAAGCAATCGAGCTTCATCGCGCGTTGCCGCAACGTATTCCGCAAGAACGAAGTGTCGCCCACCTGCTTCGAGCTGGAGGTCACGGAAACCACGTTGATGACCGATCCGAAGCGCACCATTGGCCTCTTGAACGAGCTGTATGCGATGGGGCTGCATCTGGCGATCGACGATTTCGGCACCGGCTACTCGTCTTTGTCGGCCTTGCAGCAGTTTCCGATCGGCACGCTGAAGATCGATCAGTCCTTCGTGCGCGATGCGGCCGTGGATGCCAACGACGCAGCCATCGTGCGCACCATCATCGACATGGGCAAGAGCTTGGATCTGGAAGTGATCGCAGAAGGCGTCGAGGACGCCGATCAACTGGAATTCTTGCGTGCCCACGGCTGCTTCTATGCGCAGGGGCGCCTGTTCGGCGATGCCATGGAGGCAAGCAAGCTGCTCGCGATTCTGGCCGCCCAAAAATCCGGCACGCCGCACCACGCCAACCTCTGTACTCCGACGGTGGTCAGGCCGATGCGCCTGTCTTCCTGATCGACCGGCGTGCTCTCGGCCCGGGATCTGACCTTGCGGCGTGGTCCCGAGCCGCTGATGGAAAAGGTCAATTTCACGATATTCCGCGGCAATAAGGTCGGCGTCACGGGCGCCAATGGCGCCGGCAAGACCAGCCTGTTCGCAGCGATCCGCGGCCGGCTGGCTGCCGACCGCGGCAGCTTGGAGCTGCCCGCCAACCTCAAGATGGGCTGCGTCGAGCAGGAAATCGCCGCCAGCGATCGTGCCGCGATCGAATTCGTGCTCGACGGTGATGGCGAGCTGCGGGCGGTTCAAGCCGCCATCGAAGCCGCCGAACGGCGCGACGCCGCGCTGGAACTCGCCGATCTGTATTCGTCTTTGGAGGCCATCGACGGCTACCGCGCCAAGGCGCGCGCCGCTGCCGTGATGCATGGCTTGGGCTTCGCCGCCGCCGATCACGGGCGCTCGATGACGGAGTTCTCCGGCGGCTGGCGGGTGCGGCTCGGCATGGCGCAGGCACTGTGCTCGCGCGCCGACCTGCTGTTGTTGGACGAGCCCACCAACCACCTGGATTTGGACGCCATCGTCTGGCTCGAGGAATGGCTGAGCGCATATCAGGGCACTCTGCTCATGATTTCGCACGACCGCGAGTTCCTCGATGCCATCATCGACCGCGTACTGCATATCGAGAATCGCGGGGTCCGCGCCTATGCAGGCAACTACTCGCAGTTCGAGCAGAAGCGCGTCGAAGAACTGGCGCTGCAGAGCTCCCTGCACGCGCGCCAGGTCCGGCGCATTGCCGAGATCACCACCTTCGTCAATCGCTTCCGCGCATCCGCCACCAAATCGCGGCAGGCGCAAAGCCGCCTGAAGATGCTGCAACGCATGGAACGTATCGTTCCGGCGCACGTCGACAGCCCGTTCGAGTTCGAATTCGCCAAGCCCTTGAAGACACCGCGGCCGCTGCTGACGCTGGAGGATGCCGCATGCGGATATGGCGCCGTCAAGATCGTGGCCGGCATCGACGTCGCAATCGGTCCAGGCGATCGGATCGCGCTGCTGGGTCCCAACGGCGCCGGCAAGTCCACTGTCACCCGGTTGCTGGCCGGCGAAGCGGCGCCCCTCGCGGGCAGGCGCACGCCTGCGGCTGATCTCGCGGTCGGCTACTTTGCGCAACAGCAGCTGGAGCAGTTGAAGCCTGACTGCGACGCCTTTTGGCACCTGCGCAATTTGGGCGGCGCGGATCATGCGTCCGGGGAAGAGCAGAAGGTGCGTGACCACCTGGGCAGTTTCGGATTCCAAGGCGACCGCATCTTCGAACCCGTCGGCCGTTTTTCGGGCGGCGAGAAGGCGCGTCTCACCCTGGCGCTGTTGGTGGCACGCCGCCCGAATCTTCTGCTGCTGGATGAACCGACCAATCACCTCGACATCGACATGCGCCAGGCACTCAGCGTGGCGCTGCAAAGCTTCGCCGGCGGCCTGGTGGTGGTGTCGCACGATCGGCACTTGATCAAGTCGGTGGCCGACACCTTGTGGCTGGTGGCCGACGGCAAGCTGCGGACTTTCGACGGCGACTTGGACGACTATCAGCAATGGCTGCGCCTGCGGAACAAGGCGCCCGACTCGCCGGCGCCGGCCGCGAAGGCGCCGGGTAAATCCGGCGACAGGGGCGGGGGGTCCAGGCCGCGCCCGCGCGATCCATTGACGCGGCTGCGTCAACAGCTGGAACAGGCCGAAGCCCGGCTCGCCGCATTGGCCGCGCAGCGCAAATTGCTTGATGCAGAATTCGCCGCCGATCCCGGTCACGCCACTCTGCCCATGCGCCGCGCCAACCTGGAACGCGACATCGCCTTTCTCGAATCACAGTGGCTGGAGATCGGCACGGCAATCGAAGCGGCCGAGGCGCAAACCTGCGGCTCGGACTGATCGCCAGGGTCGGTTTGATCTTGCTGCTGGTCGCGTGGGCGGCCGTTGCATGTTGGAACGTCGTGAAGCCGCTGCCTGCCGGCACCAGAGCCATGTCGCTATCGACCCGTTTGGCAGAGTCGGACTTGGAACTGGTCGGCGCCGCTGCCGCCCGATCCAGCGTCATGTCCCGAGCCTTGACCGTGGTGGAACACGCCGAGCAGCTCATCGTCATCGACGAATCGCCGCTGCCGCGCGAGGTTGCGCAGGCCTTGCTGCTGCGCAGACATGCAAGACCGCATCTGCAGATCGTCGTCGTCGTCGATCCGGCGCCTGCCGCCTACGGTGGAACGCCCGCCCAGGATCTGGCCTCGCTCGAGCGACAGGGAATCATCGTGGCCCGGGTGCGCTTGGACCGCCTGCGCGATTCCAATCCGCTGTATTCCGCGTTTTGGCGCCTCGCATTCGATTGGTGGAGCGATCCTTTCGAGGAGGCGGCGAATCCCGGTGGCGTGGCCGCCAGGTCGCGGAGACTGAACTTCAAGTCCGATCAGCGGCAGATGCTGGTCGCGGACGACGGCGCGGGCGGCTGGATCAGTCTGACCGGCGCACCTGAGTCGGCTGCCGCCTTGATCGCGCGGGGCGCGCTGGCTCAGGACATCATGGCGGCCGAGCTGTCGCTCGCCTCCTGGTCGGATGAAGATCGTCTTCCCGCGGTCCCGCCCGCGCACCGACACAGTTTGGGCACCATCGATGCGCGATTCCTGACCGAAGGAGCCATCGGTTCGGCCATGGCCGACGCCTTGGCGGCAGTGGTCGGCGGCGATGAGCTATGCCTTGCGGCCCATCACTTGAGCGACCGCGGCATGATCACCGCGTTGAGGCGTGCTGCTGAGCGCGGGGCCAAGGTGCAGGTTCTGCTGGATCCGTTGCCGGGCCCAAATCCCGGCGCCGCCGGCGAGCTGCACGGCGGCGGGGTTCAGATTCGCTGGGCTGCGGACCCATCCGACGCGCCGCGCTCCACATTGCTGCTGGTGCGTCATGACAGGGAGGCAAGGATCTACTTCGGCTCCGCGAATTTCACGCGCCGCAATCTTGCCGACCTCAATCTCGAGTCCGTGATGGAGCTGCGCGCGCCGCTGCTTGCCGCGTTGCCGAAGAGCTTCGATGAATACTTTGCCTCGCGCTGGAGCGCAGCGGCGGAATATCATCGCTATGCCGATGAATCGCTCGCCACGTATTGGAGCATGCGTTTCGCGGAGGCCACCGGGCTATCGAGCTTTTAGCGTCTCGACGCAGTCCGCAACGATGGCGGCCAGCGCCTTGTCCGCGGCATGATTCCAGGCATCGACGATGGCGCCCATCCGGTTGTCGGCTGCCGCCATGATGGCGTCCGCCTCGAAGCGTGACAGTACGAGCCGATCGGCCGAACTGCCGAGGCGTGCCAGTAATTTCACATGTATGGTGGGCGGGTCGGCCGCCGCGGAGTACTCGGCCTGAAAATCCGCAATCTCGAGTTCCAGCCAGTAGCCACTGGCAAATACGGACGCGTCGCCGTTGACGTTGCGCACGCCGCCGCTCGCACGGAACTCCTGCACCGCCAACTCCTGCACGAGTTCATCCACGGGACCGCTCCAGCGTACGTTGGCGAAATAATCCAATCTCCGGTCCGGATACAGCAGCGCGATGCGGTCGGTGTCCAAACCGGCGCGCACCCGGGGTTTCAAAACTCCCAGATCCAGGGGAAGCGCGGCTGCGTTTTCGGGAGCCGGTTTCGCCATGCTCAGCAGATACATGGTGGGCGGTGCGGCCTTGGTTTGAAACAGGGATCCGCACCCGGCCAGGGAAGACGACGCCATCAGCACCAACAACATGCGTTTCACGGCGGCACCTCGACGCCGTGATAGGCGGATTCGTAGATCAGTTGGGATGGGTTGGCCTTCAGGCTGCGCGACAGATCGCGGAACTCCCGGGCGGCCTGGCGGCTTTCCCGCAGCAGCTGTTCCAACTCCGGCAGACTCTGCCTGGTAAATCGCGACAAGCCGGGCTGATTTTCAGCCACGAAGCCATCCAGTCGTTCCGAGGTACGCTGCAGATTATCCGAAATTTTTTCAATGTTGCCGACCGCCGCTTCGACGCCGGGCGTCGCTTCGTTGATCACGCTCCGCAGATCCACGGTCGCGCCTTGTACTCCCTGCATGGTATGTCTCACATCCACGACGAGTTCCTGCAGCTCGAGGATGGTGTTCGGCAGCCGCGTGCTGGCCTGGCGCGCATTCTCCAAGGTCGCCGAAAAGGCTTTCACGTTGTCGTCGCTGAACACTTGATTGAAGCGATCCACCAGTTCCGCCATGTGTTCGGTCAGGTTCGGCAACTTCGCCAGCAATGCCTCGATGTTCGATTGCCCCGATGTGATCACCGGATAATGCAACCCTTGCGGCAATTCCGCGGTTGAATGCACCTTGGGATCCTGTTCCAAATCGATGAACAGCAGCCCGGTGATGCCTTGCAGGCTCAACGACGCCCGCGTACGCGCGTCGATGGGGGCGGACGATTCGATGTCGGCGATGACCTCGACCCGGTTGCGTTGTTGCGGATCGATGAGGATGCGCACCACCTTGCCCACATCGACACCGAGATAGCGGACCGGGCTGCCGGCGGTCAATCCGCTCACCGAACCATTGAAGTAGATTTCGTAGCGGTTGTAGGTGTGCCGATCCTGCTGGTCGGTGTACCAAAACACGAAGGATATTCCCATCGCGATGACCAGCAGCACGAAGGCGCCGACCGCGAAGTAATTTGCATCCCTATCCATGCGCCATCTTCCCGGCGGCGCGCGCCCGCGGACCGTGAAAATATTCCTGGATCCAGGGGTGCGGGTTGCTGACGATGCCTTCGAGGGTGCCGCAGATCATGTGCCTGTCCACGATCACGCCGATGCGGCTGCAGGTCCGAAACAATGTATCCAGGTCGTGGGTGATCATGACAACCGTAAGGCGCAACTGATCGTGAAGATACAACAGTAGCTCATCGAAGGCGGCGGCGGAAATCGGATCGAGACCCGCGGTGGGTTCATCCAAAAAAAGCAGCTTCGGCTCCAGCGCCAGCGCCCGCGCCAATGCGGCGCGCTTGACCATTCCGCCTGAGAGTTGCGACGGATATTTGTCGCCGTCGTCCGGCGCCAGCCCCACCATCAACAGATTCATTTCAGCCAGTTCATTCAAGGTCTTCTCCGACAGGGAATAGTGCTCGCGCAGCGGCAGCTGAATGTTCTGCGCCACGTTCAATGAGCTGATCAGGGCCCCATTCTGGAAGGTCACGCCGTAGCTTTGAACCAGCGTGCTTCGGTCGGAGGCTGCCAGGGATCGCACATCCTTGCCGTACAACTCGATGCTTCCCGCGTCCGGCGTCCGCAACCCCAGAATCGATTGCAGCAACACCGATTTGCCGGCACCCGAGCCGCCGACCACGCCGAAAATCTCGTTGTCGCGCACTTCCATGTCCAGTCCATCGTGCACCACCTGCGTGCCGAACACATTGCGCAGGCCGCGCACGCGAATCACCGGGTTGTCCGCGGGCCCGGTCATCAAAAATCGATCTGCACGAACAGAATGGCAAACATCGCGTCGGCGAGAATCACGAAAAAGATGGATTGCACCACGGCAACGGTCGTCAGCCGGCCGAGCTCGCGCGCGGAATCGCGCACCTGCATGCCGCGATAGGTGCCGACCATGGCAATGATGACGGCAAACACCGGTGCCTTGATCAGTCCCGACCAGAATGTCGTCGGCGACAGCGATTCCCGCATCCGTGCAGTGAATTGCGGCAGCGGAATGTGCAGGTTGAGCAGCGACAGCAGGCCGCCGCCGGCCAGACCCATGGCATCGGCGATCACCGTCAACAACGGCAGCGCGATGACCAGCGCCAGCACGCGCGGCACCACCAGCACCTCGATGGGATTCATGCCCATGGCGCGCAGCGCATCGGTCTCTTGATTGAGCCGCATCACGCCGATTTCAGCGGCAAAGGCGCTGCCGGAGCGGCCCGCCACGATGATGGAAGTCAGCAGCACACCCATTTCGCGCAGCACCGAAATGGTGACCAGGTCGACCACGAAGATATCCGCGCCGAAGCGATTCAGCTGCTGCGCGCCAAGATAGGCAACGATGACGCTGATCAAGAATGCGATCAGCGAGACGATGGGGATGGCGGTGATGCCGGTTTCGTAGACATGGCGCGTGAGCGACGATATGCGCAGGGCGGCCGGGCGCCGCACGGCCTGACCGACGACTCTGACGATGCGGCCGAAGAAATCGATGACGTCACGCCCCTGCTCCACCTGCGCCACCGCCCAGCGTCCCAGCTTGCCGACTTCCTCTTCGAAGCTCGGCGGGCGACTGCGAGCCTGATGCGCCGCATGCCGGTCGACGTTGAGCTTCAGCAGCAGATCGAGAAAGTGCGGCGGACCGCCGGCATGCACGATAGTCAAGGTGCGCGGATCCATTTCCGCGAGCCGCTGCAGCAGGGCCCATGCGGGAGCGATTCCCGGGGTCTTCGCCGCCTGCCAATCGCAGGTCAAGGTGCCTTCCAGGCTTTCCGGAAGCCCGTTCAGTCGTGCTTCGACCGACGGCATCGCCATCAGCGACCAATCGCCCGTCAGGACCAACCGCCAAGTGCCGCTTGCGCCCTGCAACGCCAATGGAGCATTCAAGCTTGCGCTCATGGCGATATGCTAGCAGCAATGCTGCGCGACGATCCCCTGTTGCAGATCCTGATACTGCTTGCCGCATCGGTGTGCGTGGTTGCGGCCGTACGCAAACTGGCGCTGCCCGCAATCCTCGGATATCTCGTGGTGGGCATGCTGCTCGGCCCGCATGCATTGGCGCTGGCAGCCGGCAATGAAACCACGCAACTCCTGGCCGACTTCGGCGTGGTATTCCTGGTGTTCACGCTGGGACTGGAATTCTCGTTGCCGCGCCTCGTCGCCATGCGTTGGGAGGTGCTGGGAGTGGGCGGCGCCCAGGTGGTGGTCACCACGGGCATCTTCGCCGCGATCGGCATCCTGCTGTTTCATATCTCGGCGGTGGTGGCGGTGGTCATCGGCGGCGCCTTCGCCATGTCATCGACGGCCATCATCATCGCGCAACTCACCGAGCAATCCGAGAACAACCGCACCCATGGACGTCTGGCGGTCGCGATCTGCCTGTTTCAAGACCTGAGCTTCCCGCTTTTCCTGGCGCTGGTGTCCGCCATCAACGGCAGCCAGTCCGATGACACCATGCACATTCTCAATGCCATCGGGATAGCGGTTCTCGCCCTGTTGCTGGTGCTCGCGGCAGGGCGATGGCTGCTGCGGCCGCTATTTCTGATGATCACCTCGGTACGTTCGCCGGAATTGTTTTCCTTGGCCGTGCTGTTGGCCGTGCTGGCTTCGGCCTGGGCTACCCACGCCGTCGGCCTGTCGCTTGCGTTGGGCGCGTTTCTGGCCGGAATGATGCTGGCGGAAACCGAGTTTCGTCATCAGATCGAGGCCACGATTCGATCCTATCGCGAGGTGCTGCTGGGCCTGTTCTTCATCACGGTGGGCATGCTCTTGGACGTCGGCCTGCTGCTGCGGGATCTGCCGGTGGTGACGGCCATCCTGCTGTGCATGTTGATCATCAAGTCGGCCGTCGTGGCCGTCGCGGCCCAACCGGCCACCTCGAGTTGGTTCAAGGCGCTGCGCACCGGGGTCATCGTCTCCCAAGGCGGCGAATTCGGATTCGCCCTGCTGACCTTGCTGCTGCGCCGCGATCTGGCGGAATCCGGCGTGGTGCAGCCGCTGCTGGCCGCGACGGTGTTGAGCATGGTGTTATCGCCGGTCATCATCCGCCACAACCGGCGCATCACCCGCATCCTGCTGGCCGAGACCGGTAATCCGCAGACCGAGGCGGTGCGGCATGAATCGGCCACCTTGGCGGTGGCCGAGCGCGATCACGTCATCATCTGCGGTTTCGGCCGCGTCGGCCAGAACATCGCCCGGGTGCTCGAACAGACCGGATTCGAATACATTGCGTTGGATGTCGATCCTTATCGCATCCGCATGGGCCGTCAGGCCGGCGATCCTGTGGTGTATGGCGATGCCGGCGAAGTGAAGGTGTTGGAGAATGTCGGTGTGGCGCATGCCAGCGTCGTGGTCGTGACTTTCGCCAATCCGGAAGTGGCGTTGCGAATCTTGCGCTCCGTGCGCGAGCTGCGCGGCGATGTGCCGATTCTCGTCCGGACTCAAGACGACACCAAGCTCGAGGAGTTGCAGTCGGCCGGGGCGACGGAGGTGGTGCCCGAGACTTTCGAGGCCAGCCTCATGTTGCTGTCGCACCTGCTGTTGTTGGTGAAGCTGCCGGTGGGCACCGTGATTCGAACCATCAATGACATCCGCAGTCATCGCTATGGAATGCTGCGGCGTTATTTTCGCGACGCGCAAGCAGAACACTTGGACGAGACACATGCGTTCCGCGAAGAGTTGCATAGCGTGATTCTGCCGCCCAACGCCTGGGCGGTCGGGCGCAGCATCGCCGAATTGGGCGTGCGCGGCGCGAAAGCAGAAGTGAGCGCCGTGCGGCGCGACGGCATCGTCGGACGCGAGCCTGGGCCCGACACCATATTGAAGGAGGGGGATGTGGTGGTCATGTACGGCACCCCGGAAGCCGTGGAACACGCGGAAACCGTGCTTTTGATGGGCTGAATCGCCGTGGGGTGCCCAAAATACCGCTTTACAAAACTTACGACTTCATCGCATAGTATTGACAGCTGTTTAAGGGCAAACCCGCCGAAAGGTGGGGACGCAAAACCTCCGGTCTAAGGGACTTCATTTAACAGAAGTCCGACGATAGCGGGGTCGCCAGTGAATCGAAGCGCTTTTCAGCGCCAGAACCACTCCAGGTTTTGTGCCCCCGACAGCAAGCGGTTTGAAGCTTGTTTCGCGTCTTCCGGGGGAAGCACATGGTCAGCAAAGTTACCGATTCGCGCGGCGCGGATGCGTCCGGCCTTTACCGCAGACCGAAGCTGGTCCTGCGCCTCAAACGCTACGAAGACATTCCCATACTGCTGTCGAAAACCCGCAGCTACCCCACCCCCGTGCGGATGTTGGGAGCCGACTATTCGCAAACGCGCTGCGTTGGCGGCGACGGCGGGACGACGGTGGATACCTCGGCCCTCGACCGCATCCTGGAATTCGGCGAGAGCTGGGTTCGAGCGCAGGCCGGCGTTCGGGTGGGCACCCTGGTCGCCGCCCTGGCGGAGCGAGGACTGGAACTGCCGCTGACACCCGAGATGGGCCAAATTTCCCTGGGCGCTGTAGCCGTGACCACCCTGCCGCAGGCCTCCTTCGAGGAAGGCATGGCGCAGATGGCGTCCTGCGTGGCCGAGATCAAGATCATCACGCCGCAAGGCAAGCATATGGTGGTGACCGATCGCGAGCGCGATTTGATGCGGGTTTTGCGTTCCAGTTTCGGTTTGCTCGGCGTGGTGCACGAGGTGGTGCTGCGAGTGCGGCCGCTCACCGCAGTAAAGATCGATTACGAAGTATTTTCGCTGAAGGAATTCAGCGCGCGCTACAAAGCGTTGATGCAGTCCGGCGGCGCATTGCGGCTGCACATCTCGCCCTTTCACGATCGCATCACCGTCGAGCGGCGCACCCGCGACGAGTCGGCCACCCTGACCCGGTCCGGAATCTGGCAGATCCGGCAATCGGTGATGCGCAATGTGCTGCCGGCTTTCGGCTCCACCGTGGGCAGCGTTCTGGCGGCGCCGGGATTGCGCGCCACGGTGCTGTCCGGCGTGCACCGTGCACTCGGCGGCAGCGTGCGCGGCGTAGCCATGTATGCGCACGAATGGATGCGCGACATGCCGAAGGAAGCATGGAAGGCGCGGCACACCTACAGCATGTGGGCATTTCCGCAGGCCGATTATCCGAAGCTGCTCAGCGACTATTTTTCATTCTGCAAATCCTATTACCGCGAACACAAATACCGCGGCAACCTGGTCAACGGCGCCAGCCGCCTGCATCAGGACAAGAATTCCCTGTTCAGCGCCAGCTACTCTGGCCCCATGATGACTCTCGAACCCTCCTCGACCGGGGACCAGGGCTGGGATGACTTCTTGATCGACTTCAACGAGTTTGCCGCCACACGCGGCGGCGTACCCACCTTCAATCAGACCCGCGGTCTGCAGCCGGAGCACGTGACCAAGGCGTTCGGCGATCGAGCCAAGTTGTTCCGCGCCCTGCGGCAACGCACCGATCCTTTGAACCGGCTGCGCAACAGTTATTTCGCGTATCTG
>CAZZWM010000050.1:0-24236 GCA_964657945.1 uncultured Steroidobacteraceae bacterium | reverse complement strand
CATGGAATCCTTATGAGAATACTGCGGTGCCGCTATGCTAGCAGGCCGCTGATTGAAATGGCCCGAGAGCTTGGCATCTCGCAACCCACCGTGGCGGATCGCATCCGCCGGCTCGAGGAACGAGGCATCTCGCGCGGTGCCATGCTCCGCATCGATCACGCGCGCCTGGGATTCACTGTGAGCGCCTTCGTAAGATTGCGTCGGGAATCGGGCGAGGCTCGCTGACGAACGGCATCTCTCCCGCGAACCACCTCAACGTCCTCTCATGCATGCCTTAAGCTGAGTAGATATCCAATGATGATGGTCGCGGATGCCGCGAAATTCCAAGTTTCATAGAGGAAGCGCCAGTGCCTGGCCGCGCGAGTTGCCTCCATGTAATGAAGCATCACCAGCCGGGATTTGACGGCCGCGATGAGTACGATCAAGACGGACGACATTTTTCCCAACCAGCCACTTTCGAACGATGCAACCGAAAGCAAAGTCAAGCCCATCAACAAGACCCACACCAGCGTCGGACTGATCGAGATCTGCCTCAATTGCGCCCCACCAGATAAAGCAGCGGAAAAATGAAAATCCAGAGCACGTCAACGAAATGCCAAAAGAGACCGACGTTTTCCAGCCTGGCTATGCGCTCCGGATTGAGTGTGCGCCGGGCTGCGTTGTAAGCAAAGGCCATGAATATCATGCCCGCAATTACATGTGCGAAATGGATCGCTGTGATGAAGAAATAGTAGGAAAAAAAGGAGTTGCTGGCCGGGGTAAACCCGGCACGCAGTTTCGAGTGATATTCGACCAGCTTGTTCAGGCAAAAGAACACGCCGAACAGCCATGCCGCTGCTAGAAACTGACGCACTTGGCGGCCATGGCCTAGTCGCGCTGAATGCACTGCCTGCACCATCATCCAAGAACTGCTCAGCAAAATCAGCGTGTTGGCCAGGCCGGCGATCTCGTTGAGATGCGACTGAGACACGCGATACAAATCGACGTGTCCGAGCCTTTCCGTCATGTAGGTGAGGAAGATCATCAGAAAGACCACCATGTCTATGAACACGAAGGTCCATAGACCATCGCTCCCCGGCGCGCGCAAGGCCGCCGCGGTGGTCCGTATTTCCGTGCTACTCAAGCAAGGCGCCGGCTGGCCGGCACCTCGTCGCGGGGCGACTCGCGGGAAACTCGATCAACTGGCGTGAGACAACACAGGAGTCACTGCTTGTTTTTTTTGCGCCATCAGGGACTTCAACATGAAATAGCCGATCGGAATTTGAAAGGCAAACAGCCAGATGCCGAATATGAAGAAGAAATTCCACATCCCGCCAACGGCGAAAGGTCCTTCCGAAACAAAGGGCATGATGACCAGCGCCACGAAAGTCGCACCGATCGCAATCGCGCACCAGCCGGTCCAGGCGGGAAAGGTGGCCTGCTTCTTGTTCAGCACGATATAGACTCCCAGTCCCAGCAACTGCATGGTGGTGATCATGTAGGTGCAGTCGAATATGATCCATGTCGTCACGTGCAGGGTGCGAATGATGTCGGGACTGACGCTGGTGGCGAGCAGTGCGCACGCCGCCCACATGGCCGGACAGAATGCGAGCAGCCATCCCGTCAAAATTCCGCCCGCCGCCTCCATCAATCCCAGCACTCCGAATGATCCGTCTTCATCGCGAAGCATGGTGGAAAGCAAAAGCGACCACGGCGTGTAGAACATCCCCATGGTGGCCGAACCGATCATGCCGACCGCGATTTCATTTTGATACTTCGCGTAATACTCGGATACCAGCTGTTCGGAGGTCATGCCCATCATGTTGGGAGGCGGCACGTTATGGCCGAGAACGGCCCAGAAAATGATGAATCCGACCACGAAAACCGGTCCGCTCCAAGCTATGGCAAGCTGGACCAGACGCTTTGTTTCAGTATCCATTTTGATTCGACTCCCCGTTGTGGTTGGGACCGCATTGAATCTTCGCGCTGCTCAATCCTCGATGATCTTGATGGCGCGTTCCGGACATCGCGCCGCACCCAGGCGCGCGGCTGCCGCCTTGTCAGCGGGCACGTCCAAGGTATTGCCGCGCTCGGCGTTGTAGCCGTTGTCGTCCAGCACATAGAACTGCGGCGCAACGGCCGCGCAACGCCCGTGGCCGGTGCAAAGTTCTCCATCAATCCTGGCTTTCATCAAAAGCTCCCCTCATCAGCGGACATCTTTCATGCGTCCGGAAACCGGCAGCTGATCGATCGCCGCAAGCGCCTCGAGGGCGAGGCCGTAGCCCAGGCCCTCCTGCATGAGCCGCTTGAGGCGCTGGGTCATTGCCAGTCTCGAATAGCGACGGGTCAGCGGCGGCATGGCGGCGATGTAGCGCGCAAGCTCGAAGGCCCGCGCCAGAAGTTTGTCCGCCGGCAGCACTTCGCTGACCACGCCGTATTCGAGCGCCAGCCGCGCATCCAGCTCTTGTCCGGTAATCAGAAAGTAACGGCCTCGATTGGGCCCCAAGATATGGGGCCATACGACATGCGCTCCATCGCCAGGCACGATGCCGGACATGAAATGCGGGGCATCTTGAAACAGCACCGTATCCGCAGCCAGAACCACGTCGGCGAGCACCGGGATCTCGGGGTGAATTCGTACCGGCCCATTGATGGCGGCGATGACCGGTATTTCGATGTCGAGAAAATTGGTGAGCAGCCGTCGACCGTCATAAATGATGTGATCCCAGTCCCCGGCAGTGCTCAGTTTGAAGCTGGCCGCGTTGATGTCGGCACAATAATTGGCGCCTGTGCCGGTCAGTACCATGACTTTGTTGTCCCGGTCGTTGCTCACCTCGGTGAAGCACAAACCAAGTTCCTCGTGTGCCTCCGCGCTCCACACGAAGCCGCCGCCCTCCGTGTGCAGCGTCATGTTGAGCACGCCATCTTCTCGCTCAAGCCGGATGTTCTTGTAGCGCTGCCGATAGGTCTCGAATTTCGGCTGCTGTGACACAGGTACCTAGAAAACCAATTCGAGGCTGCGCATCGATCGCAGAAAGGCGGTCTGATACACGGGGGCAGTCCCGGGCTTGAGGCCGAAGTCCGGGATCCTTTTAAGCCACTCGTCCAGCGTCGCGCGCAGCTCCAAACGGGCCAGATTGGATCCGACGCAACGATGCGGTCCAACGCCGAATGTCGAGTGCAGCACCCCCTCGCGGGTGATGTCCACTTTGTCCGGATTCTGCACGGTGCGCGGGTCGCGGGAGCTCGCCGAGTAAGCCAACATCACAAAGTCCCCCTCTTTCATCTGCGTTCCAGCCACCTCGACATCGCGCGTGCAGGTTCGGCCCAATCCGACGATGGGCGGGAACACACGTGCAAATTCTTCGATGGCGTTCGCCATCATGCCTGGATTGTCGACCAAGGCCTCGCGGTCGGACGGATGAGTGGCGAGATAGTGGATCGCAGAAGCCATCACATAGGTCGTGGTCGCAATCCCGCCGAAGGTAAGATCGACCAGGATGCTGAGCTTGTGCTCCCACGGCGCTTCAGTGCCATCTTCATAGGTCACGCCCTTGAGAATGGTGTCGACCATGTCGCCGCGCGGCGGCTGCGTCGAACGCAACTTCAGGTAGCTGTCGAGATAGTCGAACACCCGGGCAAAGTGCCCGGCGCGCTCGTCGACCGGGCCGAACGAACCCTGTTCCACGCCGTCGACCAGCAACTTCAGGTCATCGACAGGCACGCCCAGTACATTCTTGAAGAACGCCCATCCCGGCAGTATGGCGCCGAAATCGGCGATGAACTCGCAATGTCCCCGGTCGATGAAACGATCGATCAGCGTGTTGACGTCGGCCCGCACGTTGGCTTCATAGCGCGCGACGACCATCGGACTCAAATGGGGATTTATGGCGTTGCGCCACGAAGTATGACGCGGCGGATCGCTCTCCTCCGGCATCAACAGCGGCAAACCTTCGGGACGATTCGGCTGGTAGCCCTTGGCATTGGAAAAGGTCCGCCAGTCCTGGCCGATGCGGCGCACATCCTCGTTGCGGCTCACCCACCAATAGCCGGTGCCGACATTGCTGCGGGCCACCGGGCAATGGTTCAAGTGCGCCTCCAGGGTCTCGACGAACTTGTCGTTGAACTCCGGTGCGTCGTAGTCGAAGTCGCGGAAGATGTCCCGACCGAAACGCTCCTTCAATTGCTCGGGGCTGGGAGCGTCAGCTTCCACTTTCACTTCGACAGGGCGGCGCGCAATGGGGCAGCGGCTAGACTCGTCCATTCTTACTCCCCAAGTATTTTACTTAAAAACAAACAGTTGTTTTATAGACTAGCCACTTGCCTGTTAACTGTCAAGAAAGCCATTTTTCTAGCGGGCTTTCGCTTTGCGAAGCACTGCTTTTTTGGGCGGCGGCAGCCGATCGGCGCCGGTTTCGGCCTGCTTCCAGGCGGGTCCGCTGCGCAACCCGAAAATCAGTGCGCCCGCCATGCGCTCGGCAATTTCTGCGGCGCTGGCGGCTCCCGTAGGCGAATACCACTCCGGCACCCAATTGAGCGCGCCTAAAATCCCCAGAACTGCGATATTGGTGTCCAGTTGCGCGCTGAACACGCCGCTGGCCTTGCCCGCGTTTACTATCTTGACGTAAGCATCGGCGTAGCGACGGCGCATGGCCACAGCACTTGCCCGGTTTGGCTCGCTCAAGAACCGCCATTGGTGGAACACGACCAACGAACGCCGCGGGTCCTCGACCACCACATCGATGTGCGCCCGGATCGCCTTGCGCAAGGAAACCTCCGGGCTGTCTACCGAAATCGCCAGCGAGCGCTCAATGGCCAGGAAACGGGCAATTCCGTCGCTGACGATCTTCAACAACAGGGTCTCCTTGCTGTCGATATGAGCGTAAAGGCTGCCCGGCAGTACTCCCACCGCTTCAGCGATATCGCGCATGGTGGTACCGGTATATCCGTGCTCGCTGAATAACTTGACGGCGGTATCCGCGATGGCCACGCGCGTCGAAATCTTGACTGCTTTCTTTTTCATGCAAACATCCCAGTGAAGCGGGCTCGTTGAAGCGATCGAAACAAACGTTTGCATTCTAGCGATCTTGCAGGGCTACTAGCGAGTCCTCACAGCCAATGCTCCATGGGCACTCCCGCTACCGGAGACTGCAGCATTTGGACCGCGCCAATGCCCAGTCCGCCCAGATAGATCGTCTTCAGGTCCGGTCCGCCGAAAGCGATGCTTGACAGGTTTGACACGCGCGTCCCGCGGCTCTGCGCGATTTGATCCCAGGTCAGGCAACCCTGGGCGTGCGCAGTGGTAATCGTTTCAAGTGCGGCGGGGGCAATGTCTTCGAACACAACGGTCCAGGTCAGATCCGGTGCGACGCGGATCAGGCGGTTGGACACGACGCAAATGATCCACAGCGCCCCCTCCGAATCGAAGGCCATACCATCGGGAAAGGTGTCTCCGGGGAAGGTGAGCCGGAACGGATTCGTCAGCACGCCATCCGCAGCGACGTCGTACCGGGTGGTGCGGCAGGCAAAGGTTTCATTGACGAAAAGGTATTTGCCGTCCGGTGAGATCCGCAGTTCATTGGTCCAATTCAACCCGTCCGCCGCGACGGTGACATTGCCGTCCTGCACCAACAGTATCTGGCCGGTGTTTTCTGCGGCGGTGAAGTGCTCATGCTTGCGAGTCAACGAACTGATGGTGATCCAGACCCGGTCCCCGTCCACAAGCACGAAATTGGTGGGTGGAATCGGACGACCGGCAATTTCTGTTGCAAAGGGGCGGGCCTCACCCCGCCGGCCGACCCGCCAGACACCTCCCGCCCTGCTGAGATTCGCGAACAAAAACTCGCCGTCTGCGGTCATCGCGATGCCGTTTGGCCGGAAGCGTTGGGCTATCAGATCTGCTTCGACAGCGGGGCCGGTGGTCCCATCGGGTGCGATCCGAGCGATTCCCAACGTCCAATCGCCGGTGTAAAGCGATCCGTCTCGAGCCGCCAGAACGCATTCCGGCCGGTTCAGGCCACTGCCAGTCTGCGCCAAACTCGCCGGCAGGAACGGCTCAATCTTGGTCAATCGTGTGGCTTCTCCAGACTTCATCGCCGATCACAGCGCCAGGTAACCACCATCGATGGGGATCGTCACGCCGGTTACATAAGAGGACATGTCGGAGGCCAGGAACACGGCGGGGCCGGCAATTTCATGGGTCTCGCCGACACGGCCGAGCGGCACCCGTTGCAGGAATTTTTCGCCCGCTTCGCCCGTAACCGTCATCAGGTCGCTCTTCATCCGGCCCGGCGCCAGCGCGTTGCACCGACCCCCCACCGGCCCAAGCACGCGGGCGAAATACTGGACCAGCGAACGGATGCCGGTCTTGGACGCACCGTAGGCGGCGCTCGATCGCGACGCCGTGAACCCGGCAATCGATGACACGAAGATCACGCTTGCACCAGCGTGCTTCAGCGCAGGCAACAGGGCAATGGTCATGTCCCACTGTCCGGTGAGATTGACGCCGATGACCTGATCCCACATTTGCATCAGATTGGGATCGTCCAACTTGATGCGGGGCGCGATGCCCGCATTGTTCACCAGGACGTCGATCTTGGCGTATCGCTCCCGGATGCGACCACCAAAGGCAATGACCCCCTCACGATCGCTGACGTCCAGTGTCTCGGCGGAGGCTGAACCGCCGGAGGCCTTGATTTTAGCAACGACGTCGTCGGCTGCCTCCCTGTTCCTGTCGACCACCAAGACATGAGCCCCTTCGGCTGCCATGGCAGTTGCGATGGCAGAACCCAGGCCGCGTCCGCCTCCCGTGACCACTGCCGTCTTACCCATAAGTCGACTCATCGGTTTTTTCCTTTACGACAGGATGAATCCCTTGTAATCGTGCTCGCGCACATCGTCACAGTACTCCCGGAACCTGGGATTGCCGCCGACGAACAACAACACCTCGCGCTTGTCGCGGCCTGCTATGTTCTTGTTGATCCCGGTGAACCACGAGTTGGTCTGGCCCAACAGCAGCTTACCCATCAGCTTGGAGCAATAAAGCGTATACGCTTCGGCCGCGGCGATTTCGGATTCGATGCGCTGGATGCCGGTTCGCTTGGCATGGGCCATCATGTCGCTCAGCCAGTCAATCGCAAGTGCCGAGCAGCGTGGAATGTTGCAGAAGGTGGCGCCACTTTGTGGGCCGACCAACATGAAGAAATTGGGGAAGCCGGGGCACTGCATGCCCATGTAGGTCTTTACACCTTTGGCCCATTCGTCTTTCAACGCTACCCCACCCGCGCCGCGAATGTCGATGCGGTTCCACGATCCCTTGACCGCGTCGAAGCCAGTGGCGTAAATGATGACGTCGAATTCGTGCAGCGCATCCGTTGTCTGCACGCCATGCGGGGTGATTCGGGTGATCGGCGTCGCGTTCAGATCGACAACCGAGACATTCTCTTGGTTGTAGACCTCGTAATATTTGGTCTCGAGCGGAACCCGCTTCATGCCGAAACCATGGTCCTTGGGAATCAGCAGTTCAGCGATGCGGGGATCCTTGACCCGTTCACGAATTTTCCGTGCCACGAAATCCGACACGTATCGGTTCGCTGCAGGGTCCGTCAGGACATCCTGAAACGCCCCGAGCCACAGCGAGAAGCCCGGCCCTCGGTACAGTTCTTCCAGCTTCGCATCGCGTTCCGCCTGCGGGACATCGAACAGGTTCTGCGGGATGAATTCGTGCGGGAAACCAGCGATGGACGCGTCGCATTTGGCGGTGAACTCGCTGTAGTGCGATTTGATATGGGCCATCCGCTCCGCAGTCATCGGGCCGTTTCCCAGCGGGGTGCACCAGTTCGGCGAGCGCAAAAAGACCGTCAGCTGTCCGGCCTGCTTACCCATTTCCTGAATCACCTGCACGCCGGTCGACCCTAGACCGATCACCGCCACCCGCTTATTGGAAAAATCCAGCTTTGCCGGGCCAAGCCCATCGGGGTCGCGCGGCCAAGCGGCCGTGTGATAGCTCTCGCCCTTGAAGGTGTTGATGCCTGGATAATTCGGCATCTGCGGTGCCGACAAGGGCCCGAGTGCGGAAAACACGAACCGGGCCGTCACGGGCGCACGGTCGGGTTGCTGGAATTGAAGCGTCCAAAGGTTGGACTCCTCATCGAATACCGCGCTCTGAACTCGTGCATTGAACAGGTAGTCCTTGCGGATGTCCATGATTTCGGCGGCCCGGTGGATGTAGCGCAGCACTTCGGGCTGCGCCGCAAAACGTTCGGACCAATCGAACTCCTGCATGAGCTGCTCGTTCCAGAAGTAGCCATAAACTTCGCTTTCTGAATCGATTCGCGCACCCGGATAGCGGTTATGGTGCCAAACTCCGCCAATGTCGTCCGACCCCTCGATCCCCAGCACGCGGTAACCCATCTCCCGCAGCCGATAAGTCTGATACAGGCCGCTCAATCCCGCACCGATCACTGCCGCGTCGAAGTCTGGTTCTTGCATCGGTCAACTTTCCTTACTTGGGCGTGGCGCCGAGCGTCGCTGTATTTGTTTGCGACCTGCGCGATCCGAACAGCGGCCACGCCACCGCCGGCGATCATAATGCAGCCCTGGTGGGCGCTTCGACATGCAACCTAGATTGTGTGGATAAAAACAATCATTTGTTTTATTGTGAACAACCGGGTGATTGGTGTCAATGAAATGGCTGGGAAATCACAGGTGGACGGCGGGCCGAAAGCTTGACTTGATAATGGCTTGACAATTACAGTTTTGCAAACAAATGATTGTTTGGAGAAGTGGATGACGGGACGGATCTTCAACGACCCCCAGCACAAGGATTTCGAGGATTTTGCGGTGGGAGACGTTGTCATAACGCGGGGCCGGACCGTCGATGTCGCCGACATTTCCACGTTTGCCGGTCTCACGGGAGACCACTACCCCCTGCACGTCGATGAGGAATTCGCCAGGTCGACGCGTTTTGGCACGCGCATTGCGCACGGGCCGCTGACCTTTTCCCTGGCGGTTGGACTCGTCGGCATGAGCGGTTTCTACGGCAACGCCATCACCGCGCTGGTCGAGATCAAGAGCATGCGGGCGCTGAAGCCTGTCATTCCAGGCGACACATTGAAGGTGGAAGCCAGAGTCGTGGAACTCACCCCGAGCAACAACCCAAAGTACGGCACGGTGCATGTGAATTATTCGGTGCGAAATCAAAAAGAGGAAGAAGTGATGGTGTTTCTACAGATCATGCTTGCCCGCCGCCGCGTAGGAGGAGCTTGAAAATGTCCGACTCCTGGCCTCTCAATGTAACGGCAAACAGTCCCAATGACCCTGTGTTCGTCGGCGTCGGCGAGCTGCCTTCGGGCCGCTATCCCGATCGCAACTTCATCGCCGACCTGACGCACGTCGGGCTGCGCGCATTGGCCGACGCCGGGATGGTGCCGCGCGATGTCGACACCATCCTGCTGATTCCCTGCCTGCATTCGGCCATCGATCAGGCCGATCTCATTTTTTCGCGCATGGCCGAGGAATTTGGCTTGATCGGACATGTGAAATCGAGCTTCATGGTGCATTCGGGCGGATCCACCAGCGACAACGCCGTGCGGCTTGCATCCGGTCTGATCATGTCGGGACACGCTCGCACGGTGCTGGTCGTACATTGCGAACGTTGGGGGTCGGCCGATCTGAGCGCGATGGTGACCATGTTGAGCAAGAACGGCATTCCCAATGAATGGGAAATGCCGACCGGTCTTCAGTTCAACGCCATTGGCGCCTTGATCACGCGCCGCTACATGCATGCGACGCAGTCGACCGCCGCAGACATGGCGTCGGTCTGCGTGACCTTGAGAAAATGGGCGCAGCTGAATCCAAACGCCATGTACTACGGCAAACCCTTGACGGTCGAGAAGGTGTTGGCGTCCAAAGTGGTTGCCGATCCGCTCCATGCACTGGAGTGCCCCATGCTTGCGGACGGTGCGGTGGCATTCGTCATGACCAGCGCCGAGAACGCCAAGCGACGGGGATTGAAGGACACCGTGCGGGTGGCCGGATCGGGCGGCTGTGTCAGTCACTACAGCATAGGCCAGGATCGCGACCTCGCAGCGCTCGGCTGGGCGACCGCCGCGTCTCGCGCGTATGAGCAGTCGGGTTGGGGGCCGAAGGATGCGCAGATTGCGCAGATCTACGACACCTACGCCGCTGTAACCACCATCGCCGTCGAAGGCTTGGGGTTCTGTGCCCGCGGCGAGGGCGCGCGATGGTTTGCATCGGGAGCGGCCGATCCCGGCGGCAGCCTGCCGTGCAACACCAATGGCGGCATGCTATCCGCCGGCCATACGGGTGTGGGCGGCGGCACCGCCCTTCTGGTCGAGGGTGTTCGTCAGCTGCTCGGGCGCGCGGACGCGCAACGGCAGATCGAGGGAGTTCAGCGCTGCATCGTCGGCGGCACGGGGGGAAGCTACATGGACGCACAGGTGCTGCTGTTGGAGCGGGCTGCGTCGGGGGGTGCAATATGACCAATCTGATTCGCGATCAGTTTCGAGAAGGCCTGGGGCGCGGAGAACTGCTGATTCAAAAGTGCAACGATTGCGGCAGGCTGAATATGTATCCCCGCCACGCCTGTCCGTTCTGCCAATCGCTTTCGCTGGGGTGGCACAAGTCCGCCGGCAAGGGAATCCTGCACAGCTTCACGGTGTTGCGCGCCGGCGCACCCGAAGGTTTCGAGCAGGATCTGCCCTATGCGCTCGGCGTGGTCAAGCTCGAGGAGGGAGTGCAGTTGTTGGGGCGCCTCATACCGGAGCGCGACGCTGAGTGGCAGAACTTCGTTTGCGACGCTGCAGTGGAGTTTCGCGCACAAAGCCCGGAGTCCGTGGCGCAGCGTCCGTGCGCATGGTTTGCCCGCGCGGCACGCTGACGACGACTATATGAACACGTTTGCTTTCCTGCAAAAGGCCGCGCTGTTTCGTCCCGATCAGCCTGCGCTGGTGCATGGTGCGAGCACGATCACATATCGGGAGTTTGCCGCACGCGCGCTGAATATCGGCGGCAACCTGTTGAGCCTGGGCCTCGAGCGCGGCGATCGCGTGGCTTTTTGCCTGGCCAATAGTCCGCACATTCTTGAAGTCATCTTCGGCTGCTTTGCAGCCGGCCTCGTCGTGGTTCCCATCAACGCGCGGCTGCATCCGCGCGAGATCGCCTGGATTGTCGGTAATTCGGGCGCCAAGGTGCTGGTACATGGGCTCGAGTACCAGGAAGGCATCGTTGCCCTGCCCCGCGAGTTTGCAAACCTCGAACATCGCGTTTGCATGGCGGATGCCCCGGGCGCGCTGAATTTTGCGCGCCTGCTGCAGTCCGGCTCGGGATTGACCGCCGGCGTGAACGCGGAGACGGGAGAGCCGTGCTGGCTGTTTTACACCTCCGGGACCACCGGCAAGCCCAAAGGCGCCATCTGGACACATCGCACGATCAATGCGGTGATCATGAACTATCTTGCCGATGTACATGGCATCCAACCCGGCGATGTAGTGGCACACGCGGCGCCGCTGTCGCACGGCAGCGGCATCGTGGCGCTGCCCGCCGTGGCAAGGGCAGCGACGAATGCGATTCTCGACACCCCGAGTTTCGAACCCAAAGCGCTGTTCACGATGATCGAGTCGATGAAGGTCTCGCATATCGCGTTTCTTGCGCCGACGCAGATCATCAAAATGCTCGAAGACTACGTGCCCGGCGCCTTCGATCTGTCGAGCCTCAAGGCCATCTGCTACGGCGGCGCACCGATCTATGTCGAGCATCTGCGCAATGCCATGCAGGCTTTTGGTCCTGTTTTCGCGCAGATTTACGGACAGGGCGAGGCCCCCATCACCATCAGCGGAATGAATGCGGCAGAGCATGCGCGGCTGCTCGCCGCCAATGATCCGCGCATCGGGTCGGCGGGCACGATCCGCACCGATGTCGAAGTGCGCTGTGTGGATGCGGATGATCGGCCGCTGCCGCCGGGTGAGACTGGAGAGATCGTAGTCCGCGGCCAGGTGGTGATGCAGGGATACTGGAACAACCCCGAGGCTACGGCGGAGACCTTGCGAGGCGGCTGGCTGCACACCGGCGACATTGGGATGCTGGATCGGGACGGCTACCTGTTCCTGCTTGATCGGGCAAAAGACATGATCATCAGCGGCGGCAACAACGTGTATCCCCGCGAGGTGGAAGAGGTCATCGTTCAGCACCCCGCGGTCGCCACGGTGGTGGTGTTTGGAATCCCCCATCCCTACTGGGGTGAGGCCGTGCATGCGCTGGTGGTCCTCGAACCCGGCGCCCGCGCGACCAGCGAGGAAATCGTCAGCTACTGCGGCCAGAACCTTGCCGGCTACAAGAAACCGAAGAGCGTCGAATTCACCGATGCGCTGCCGGTGAGCGGCTACGGCAAGGTCATGCGTCGTGAAATTCGCGAGAAATACTGGCAAGGCTACGACAGCCGCGTCGGTGGCGGCGCGCCCAAGGCCGCCACACTCATTCAGGAGCAGACGTGAGCACAGTTCTGATTGCCGGCGTTGGAATGACGCCGTTCGGCCGTTTTCCCGGGCGCGGCATCCGTTCAATGGCGGTCACCGCGATCGATGCAGCGCTCGCCGACGCCGGGATTCCGCCGGAAGACGTCTCGAAGGTTTTCTTTGGTAACGCCGTGGCAGGGATTGTGACGCACCAGGAAATGATCCGCGGCCAGGTGGCCTTGCGGAATCACCCCTTGGGTAGGAAATCGCTCATCAATGTAGAGAATGCCTGTGCATCCGGCGGCTCAGCATTGAATCTTGGTTTCGAGGCGGTGGCAGGCGGTCGCGCCGAAGTGGTCATGGTGGTGGGCGCCGAGCAGCTCAACCACATTGATCGCGCACGCCCATTCGAAGCGCTGCGCGGCTCCACGGATATCGAAGACATCGGCGAGGGCATCCCGGGACGGCCGGCTGCCAATTCGATATTGATGGATTTCTATGCCGGCGTGGCGCGCAGGTACCTGCAGACTCATCAAGCGACCGCAGGGGATTTTGCCCTGGTGGCTGTCAAGAACCGGCGGCACGCGGCATTGAATCCGCTGGCGCAATTTCGCAGGCCGCAGACGGTCGAGGATGTCATGCACAGCCGGATGATTGTCGACCCGCTGCGCATCGCCATGTGCGCGCCAACCACTGACGGCGCCGCGGCTCTGGTATTGTGCTCTCCGGAGTACGCTCGGCGATTGTCCCGCAAGGCGGTAGAACTGGTGACGACGCATGTTTCGGCAAGCATGGGCGATGGCGAAAGCCCGGTATCGCCTGCGGCGCAAAGCGCCTATGAAGCGTCGGGGATCGGCCCGCGGGATTTCGACCTGATCGAATTGCACGATGCCGCCGCGCCTGCCGAGTTGCTGCAATACGCCGAAATCGGCTTGTGCGCGCCAGGCGAGGCGCATTTTTGGGTACGCGAGGGCAAAACCGATTTGGGCGGCGAGACGCCCGTGAACACCAGCGGCGGGCTGCTGAGCCGGGGACATCCGCTCGGCGCCACCGGCTGTGCTCAAGTGGTCGAGCTTTGTCAGCAGTTGCGCGGCGAGGCCGGCGCACGCCAAGTCCAAAACGCCCGCGTGGGTCTTGCCATCAATGGCGGTGGATGGTTGGACGGCACATACGCCGTGGCCGTATCGACCATAGTCAAGCGCGTCAACTGATCGCCCCAGCAACGCCAATGACCAGCCGAGTCGAATTGCAGACCTGCTATCACGAGGCGGTGGCCGATGGCGTCGTGTTGCTCACGCTCAATCGCCCGGAACGCGGCAACGGCGTGGTGCCGGAAATGGCGCGCGATCTGCTGGGCGCGCTGGCCTCACTGGAGGCAGATCGCGGCGTGCGAGTGCTGGTTCTAACCGGCGCGGGCGCGCAGTTCTGCGCGGGCGCCGACCTGGTCGAGTTTCAACGCTATATCGAGGAACAGCTGCCGCTGGATCACGAGCCTTATAACGCCCGCGTGCTTTTTCCCGTGACGCAGCGTCTGGTGAATTGCCGCCTGCCCGTCATTGCGGCGATCAACGGCGGCGCTACCGCAGGTGGACTTGACCTGGCGCTGGCGTGCGATATCCGCATTGCCGCGACGACCGCAAGGATGGGTGAGACCTACATCAGGTTGGGCCTGAATCCCGGCAATGGCGGTACTTATTTCTTGCCGCGACTCATTGGCTCCGGAATGGCCGCCGAACTTGCGTTGACGGGCGATATCATCGATGCGCAGCGTGCGCTCGCCATCGGTCTGGTGAACCGGGTGGTCCCTGCCGAAGCGCTGCTGCAGGAATCCACGGCTCTCGCGACCCGCATCGCCCAGTATCCCCGTCTCGCACTCGAGGCGACCAAGCAGCAATTGCGCCAAAGCTGGCATATGGACCTGGTTGGCTCCATGAATGCCAGCTTTTGGGGAGTGGCAACCATGAGCCACACCGAAGATCTCAAAGAGGGCATTGCCGCGGCGCGGGAGAAACGGGCGCCGCAATTCAACCAGTCGGATAAGAAAGCCAAACCATGATCGGCATTGGGATTCTAGCCCGAAACCCTGGAGCGCCCTGAGAGACATGGCGCATTCCTGCACGACGTGAGCGTTCGCGAAACGTACCAGGGGTTGCGCGTATTGGACCTCGGCACGAATATCGCCGCCCCGTTTGCGGCGATGGCGCTTGGCGATATGGGTGCAGACGTGATCAAGGTCGAGCGTCCCCCGCGCGGCGACGACACGCGCTCCCTGCCGCCCTTCCAAGACGGCCTGGCCACGGTATTCATGGCCGTGAATCGCAACAAGCGCAGCTTGCTGCTCGACATCAAGACGCCAGCCGGGCGCGCGGCGCTTTGGAAATTGATCGCCCTGACAGACGTTGTGATCGACAGTTTTCCTCCGGGACTTGCCGCGCAACTCGGACTCACATTCGACGCCATGAAGGCCGCCAACCCGAAAGTGATTTTATGCAGCGTCAGCGCGTTCGGCGACGGACCGCTGGGTGCCAACATGCCGGGCTACGACGCCCTGGTACAGGCCTACGCCGGCTTGATGAGCTTTACCGGGCATCCCAACACGGCCCCCGTGCGCCTCGCGCCATCGGTTCTCGACCTGTCGACCGGCATGTGGGCGCTGATCGGGGTCATGGCAGCCCTGACTCGCCGATCGGCGGGTGGAACGGCCGAACACCTTCGGCCGTCGCTGCTGGATTCGGCTTTTACCCTCATGTGTCATCAGGTGCAGGCTTTTGCCGCCACCGGCGACCTACCACAGAAATTGGGCTCCGGAGCGCCGAGCGCGGCGCCCTATCGCGTTTATCCCGGCAGCGATGGCGACTTCATGCTGGCGACCGCCACCGAAGCCCAATATGTCCGCCTGTGCGCGTTGCTTGGTCGTTCCGAGATGGCGAACGATGCGCGATTCGTCACCATGGGAGCCCGTCTCGTCAATCGCGAAGCCCTCGACGCATGGTTGTCGGAAGAATTCTGCCGCCAGCCGGTTCGCGCATGGCTCGAGCGCCTGCAGGGCGCCGGCCTTTCTGCCGGTCCCGTCAACGATTTGCGTCAAGCGCTTGCCGAATCCGTCGTAAAAGAACGGGCGCTGTTTTCGATACCCACCGAGGCCGGGGCATCGACACCGCTATTGCGTTTGCCCATCGATCCGGGCGGCGGGATACGCCGGCCGCCCCCCGCTCTCGGAGCGCACAATTCTGAGATCTTCCGCGAGCTGGGCATCGACGACCCCACGGGCGGGTAATGGCACCACCGAAGATCCTGGTTTCGCATTTACAGCGCCGTCATGCCGCCGTCGATGACATGCTCTGCGCCGCTGATGAATGCAGACTCGTCGGATGCCAGAAACACCACCAGATTGGACACCTCCGAGGGGTCTGCCATCCGCTTCAGCGGAATCTGCGCCAAGGCTTCGCCGCCGTTCTCATCCGTAGCTGCGACCATCATCGGTGTCTTGATGTAGCCCGGGTGAATGGAGTTGACGCGAATGTTCTTGTTGCCGTACTCGACGGCTACCTGCTTGGTCATGCCTCGAACCGCGAATTTGCTGGCGACATAGGCGAGATTCGGCGCGCCGTAAATGGCCACCAACCCGGCAACTGAAGAGATATTGACGATGGAGCCTCCGCCTGCCTTGATCATTCCCGGGAGCACGGCCTGCATGCCGAGGAAAACACCGGTCTGATTGATGGAGCAGACCCGAAGAAATTCAGACTCTGAAAGCTCCGTGGTAGGAGCAAGGGCGCCCAAAATGCCCGCGTTGTTGACCAGTACATTGACGGTACCGAATTTCTTCTCGCCTTCGCGCAGTAGATTGTTCCAATCACCGATTTTCGCCACATCCTGCTTGACGAATAACGCGTCGGAGCCCAGTTCCTTGGCCAGTTCGTTGCCGGCCTTGTCATTGACGTCGCCCAGAATGACCTTGGCGCCCTGCGCAACGAAGGCGCGGGCGTGCGCGGTGCCCATTCCCTGTGAGGCGCCGGTGATGATAGCAATCTTGCCAGCCAATCTGCTCATGAGCCTCTCCAATCTTAGAACTTGATGTTGAGATCCACGCCAAACATGCGCGGGGTTCCCGGCAGAACTGCATTGGATCCGGTGACTGCGCCCAACGGAAATCCGCCCACATTGTAGTCTCGGTCGGCGACATTGTTGACGTAAAGCGCGGCGTTCAACCTGCTGCCACGAATGCCATTCCATTCGGCTCTCAGATTGATGATGGCGTAGCCGCCAATTTCGCAGCCCGGCACGATGGTGTTGTTCAAGTTGCTGTAGAAGAAGTAGCTCTGCGCATAGAGTTGACCGCGCAACGCGAGCTCGCCTTGGTCTGCCGGCAGATTTTGTTTCGCGCGGAAATACACCGAGCCGGTTTCCTTCGGGGTGTCGGCATAGGGACCGAAGTAGAAACTCGCGCCGGCGACCGTTGCATGCGGGTCCGTATAGCGGGCGTCTGCGTACGAGACGGATGCGCCAAGCTCGAGCCAGCGCAATACATCGACCGACGCGTCTATCTCAACACCCGAAACTTCGGCCTTGTTGACGTTGCCGGCGAGCGCCGAGATGTTCAGGTAAGGCGCGCGCTGCACATCCTTCACATGCTGGTCGTACAACGCCACATTCAAATGTGCAGGCAGCGAGCCTAAGTGGCCGGCGAATTTCGCGCCCAGCTCGAAGTCGTAGGTGGTCTCGGGCTTGAAGGTTGCTGCATTCGGAAAGCTGGCAGCCGACGTTCCGTTGAATCCGCCCGTACGCCAGCTGCCTCGCTGGTTGAAGTACAGCAACAGATCCGGGGTCAATTTGTAGTCCACGCCGATGAGCCAGCTCGGCTTGTGGTCATGGCGGGTATCGTCGCCGGCGTTGAGCACATTCAGCAAGCTGTCCCCGCCCTGCTCGATCGACACAGTCTCCCACGTATAGCGCAATCCCCCCGAGACATTGAGCTGGCTGGTGATGGAATACGTGCCTTGGGCGTACAGCGCCTTGGACTTGTCCGTGACCGTGAAGTCATACGGACCCAGATAGGGCGCGCCCAGATCCGGGGTGACGGCGAGCGGAATCCGCGTGTGG
The DNA here is from genome assembly GCA_964657945.1 of uncultured Steroidobacteraceae bacterium. Lineage (GTDB taxonomy): Bacteria > Pseudomonadota > Gammaproteobacteria > Steroidobacterales > Steroidobacteraceae > Bog-1198. The sequence goes on along the minus strand of CAZZWM010000050.1, from coordinate 6,681 downwards.
GTGTCGTCATGCGAATAATAGGCACCGACGATGTATTTCAAATCACTGACTTTGCCGTTGAGCTGCAGTTCCTCGGACCATTGATTGGTGCCGAAGGTGTAGCCCTGATCGTTGGGTCCGGGACCGCCGCCGACCTCCAGGAAGTCGTAGGGCGAGCCTTCGATATCCGAATCTTCGATCGACAGAACTTTGTTCAGGCCGTAAATGTTCTTGATCTGGGTGGAATCGTTCAAATCAAACGTACTGGTGTTCGTGACCAGAGTCTGCGCGCCGTAGCGATGATCATCGGCCGTGGAGTAGAGGTCGTAAAAGCCTATACCCGCCTGCTTGGTGAGGTAGTCGCCGATTCCGTTGAACAGCGAATTGACGCGCGGATTGTTGGTGACCACCCCGGCCGGATACGCATTGGCCATGTTGGTGACCAAGGGCTGAGTCATGCCGGTGATGGGATCGAAGTACGTGGACGGCGCGCCGTTCACGCCGTTGGCGTTGGTGATCTTGTCCTGGCCAACGAGACCGCCGAACTTTCCGTATTGAAGCATTGCGATGTTGGAGAAGCCGCTCCCCGGCGGCGCGATCAAAACGCTCACTCGCGCCACCTTCGAATCGATCGAATTGGGATCTGTGCCGAGCAGCAGGTTGTGCTGATACCCGTCACGTTCCTGCGAACGACCCGAAATGCGCACGGCAAATCCGTCCGTAAGCGGCAAATTCACGGCTGCTTCGAATTCGCGGTTGTCGTAATTGCCGTATCCGACCGTCAAATATCCTTCGAAGTCATTGGTCGGCTTCTTGGCTCCATACAGCACGGCGCCGCCCGTGGCGTTGCGGCCGAACAGGGTACCTTGGGGCCCCTTCAATACCTGAATGGCCTCCAGATCGAACAATGAAGTCGCCGCGGCCCCGTCGGTTTCGACTTCGTTGAAATAGGTGACGACGGCCGGCGATGCAAAGGAAAACGCGTCGATCGATTGTCCGCGCAGCGAATAGTTCAACTGATCCGAGGACCCCGTCTCTCTTACCGTGAGACCCGGCGTCGCGTATTGCAAATCAACCTGTGATTGGACACGTTGTTCCGCCAGCGAATCGCTGGAAATTGCCGTCACCGCAACCGGCACGTCTTGCAGACGTTCGCTGGTACGGCGGGCCGTGACAGTGACGGATTGCAAGTCATCCACGTCTGCAGGCGTGTCAGCCGCGCTCGCTGCAGCAGTTGCCGCCGAGGCCGACAGGTGCAAGCTGCAGAGCATCAAAGCGCCGACGCAGCAACCCAATGACTTTGTGATCGAAACGCACGCTGGTGCGCCATCCGATTTGATCAGTTTCATTAAAACTTCCCCCTGATTCGCCTTTCAGCCAGCACTATTCGAGACAAACAACTGTTTGTTTTTTTGAAATATGCCGTATGCGTTTGAGCTTGTCAACTGAGGTCGCCTGGCATATCAAGCGAATTTTTTATTTGCCCGGTGCAGGCGAACGCAACACTGGGCGGCCACGCATCGCCCTGGATCACGCGGTGTCTTCTAGCTTGCGGAGAAACGGCTATGGGTCAGCGAAGTCCCATTTCTTTTGCAATGATGCTGCGCTGAATTTCGTTGGTGCCGCCACCCACCATTCCATGTTTGGCTTCGCGGAAGTACCGCTCCATGTCATATTCAGGCAGCTGCGCATAGCCGCCGAGCGCCTGCATGCCGTTGAATGCGATGTGAAAAAGCGTTTGTGAACAAAACAGCTTTGCCATGGAAACTTCTTTGATCGCCCGCTCGCCCCGGGCCATCTTGCTGGCCGCCGAGTAAACCAACAGCCGGGCCGCTTCCAAGTGAGTCTCATCGTCGGCCATGCGATGCTTCAGCACCTGGAACGATGCCAGCGTCTGACCGAACTGTTTTCGATCCTTGGTGTAGCGGATGGTATCGTCCAACGCAGTCCGGGCATTGCCGATTTGCGATGCCGCAATGCTGAGCCGCTCGTATTCCAGATGCTCGCCGATGTAGAGCCAGCCCTTGCCCGCTTCACCCAACAACGCGTCCTTTGGAATACGCAGGTTGTCCATGAAGAACTCGGTGGTGCCCAAACTCTTGCGGACGATGGTATTCATCTTCTTGATCGTCAAGCCCGGCGTGGTGTTCGGCACCAAAAATACGCTGAATCCGTCATAGCGGCCGGACCCGGTGCGGGCCAGGATGGCAATCGTGGCGTTCGGCAGATGCGCTCCCGAGCACCACACCTTGTTGCCGTTCAGCACCCACGAGTCGCCGTCGAGAACGGCGGTGGAGCGCGCCGACGCTGCATCCGAACCTGCATGCGGCTCGCTGATGGAGATCGAAAACTTGCCCTCACCGGCAAGGAAGGGCGCCAAGTAGCGGCGTTTTTGTTCCGGGGTGCCGTGGCGAGAAATGTTCGTCGCGGTGAACATCGAAGTCATGATGCAGGCCGCGGTGTCGAGGCTGAATTTGCCGATGGCTTCGCAAAAAATCGCGAACATGATGGGGTCGGCGGCGCTGCCGCCGTCTTCCTCGCCGATCAGCAGTCCGAGCCAGCCTTCGCGGGCCATTTTCTTGAATACTTCTTCGGGAAATTCGCGGCTGGCGTCGTGCTCTCGCGTGTACTCGCGGCCGACCTCGCGATCCATGAAGCTGTTGACTGTGTCGCTCCACAAACGCTGCTCGTGTGTAAACTGGAAATCCATAACTCCCCTTCATAGTGACGGTGACGATTGCGTGCGGTCCGCCAATATGACAGTTCGTGGCTAGTTGGCGCACGTTTGACACCCGCCAGTGTGGTCGAGTAAATTAAAACAAATGTTTGTTCTAGTCAATATTTCATGATCTCTCCCGACGAACGGCGGCGCGCACTCGAGGCACGACACCCGCTCTGGCACGCCCGAACAATTTCACAATCGCTGGATGTGGCGGCCGAGGATTTCGCGGAGCGGCCGCTGTTCCTGTCCCAGGCGGGCAGCTTCACCTATCGGGAAATGCAAACCTGGACACAGCGCCTCGCGCGAGGTTTGATCGACTGCGGTATTGCCGCCGGAGATCATGTCGCCATGGTGATGGCCAATTTTCCGGAATTCGTCGCGGTCAAGTACGCAATATCGCGTGTCGGCGCAGTAGCGGTGCCGATCAATTTCGCGCTGAAACGCCAGGAACTTAGCTACATTCTCGAACAGTCGGATAGCAAAGCGCTGGTCATCATGGATCGTCTGCGCGATCGCGATTATCTGTCCGATCTCGACGCGCTCTCGCCCGGTTGGGAACGCGGCGGCGGCGGGACTCGTTGGCCCCGGCTGCGACACGTCATCGTGCATTTCTCCGAGCGCGAATCCCGCGCGGCAATCTCGCTTGCAAATTTAGGTCGGACCAGCCCGCCTGGCACCGCTGCCGAGCTGGCGCGGCGCGAAGCGGCCGGTGATCCGCAATTTCGCTCAGATGTCATTTACACGTCAGGAACGACGGGCCTGCCGAAGGGAGTCATGTTGAGCCATGACATGATCCTGCGTGCGGCATACGCCTCGGCCTATACGCGCGCGTTCGAAGATGGCCGGCGGATATTGTTCGCATTGCCGATGTATCACGTTTTCGGCCTGGTCGAATGCCTGATCGCATGCACCTTCGTGGGCGGAGGCATCGTGCCGATGCTGGCGTTCGACGCGAAGCAAATGTTGAGCCTCGCCATGGCGCAGCGCGCGACCGAAATGGTCTGCGTGCCGATGATGACGCTGAAATTGCTCGAAGTTGCGCACGGATCGAACTTCGATGGCAGCGCTCTGCTGGCAATGTTCAATTCCGGCGGCGCCTCCCCACCCTCGATTTGGCAGGACATACGCGACCAACTGGGCGCGCGCGAGGTCATGACCGCATACGGCATGACCGAAACCACCGCCTCGACCACGTGTACCTTTCCGGAAGGCCCCGACGAGCAGTTGCTGTCCACGAACGGCCGCCTCAAATTCGCCGGCGCCGCGGGCGATCCGCGGCTCAAAGGCATACTTGCGGAATACAAGACCATTGATCCCGTCAGCGGGGAGGACCTGCTGCCGGGAGAGTCGGGTGAACTCGTAGCACGTGGGCCCATCGTCACCAAGGGCTATTACAAAAAGGATGAGGAGACGCGCGCCGCGTTCAATAGCGAAGGCTGGTTGCATACCGGGGATGTCGGCGTGATGGACAAAGAGGGCTATCTCACCCTCACCGGCCGCCTCAAGGAAACCTACCGTTGCGGCGGTGAGATGGTGATGCCTCGGGAAATTGAGGATTTGCTCAGCGAGCACGCGTTGGTAGGGCAGGCCTTTGTCGTCGGACTATCGGACGTGAAAATGGGCGAGGTGGGTTGCGCCTGCATCGTACCGGCCGGCGCAGAACGTCCGGAACCCCAGGAACTGATCGATCTATGCAATGCCAGACTCGCCCGATTCAAAGTGCCCAAGCATGTGGTGTTCCTCACGGCTGATGAGGTGCCCATGACCGCGACCGGGCGTGCCCAGAAATTCAGGCTGGCCGAGCTTGCGAAGCAGCGTCTTCACACAGCCGCGCCCGTCTCTTCGTAGGCGCGTGGTATAGGAGTCAAGCGAATGATCACAGAACGTGCCGACATATCGATTGCGATCGACAAGGCAAGCGAATTCGAGAGCGCCATGGCTCGGGGTATTCCATTGCTCGCAGGCGCGCGTGGCGCGGGCAAGGTGACCCTGATGCGCTGTGTCGAGCGTCCGGCACGCTACATGCTCGCCATCCAGTGGCATTCGCTGTCCGACCACGAGAATTTCACCAAGACGCCGGAATTCAAGACCTTCGTCGGCATCGTTGGTCCCTTCTTCGTCGAGCGACCAACGACCGAACACTTTGAACCGGTTTCAGAATCAAGCTGACATCAACGGCAGGCATCCGATGCCCCATATTGTTACTGATAAATGTCAGCGGTGCCGTTTCACCGACTGTGTCACCTCCTGTCCCGTCGCCTGTTTTCACGGCGACGCCACCATGTTGTACATCGACAACTTGCAGTGCGTGGATTGCGGGGCCTGTGTCCAAGTCTGCCCGGTACATGCCATCTACGAGCAATCCGAGCTGCCCGCTGATAAACAGGGGTGGCTGGCCATCAACGCGGAACGCGCCCCAAAGCTGCCCGTGATCGGCGACAAGCAGGTGCCGTTGCCCACGGCCGAGGCACGAAAACGTGAGCTCGGATACTGACCTCGCACCAGGGTCTAAACGCAATCCATTGCGGGTCGCCATCGTGGGCAGCGGACCCAGCGGCTTTTACGCTGCCGAGGCGCTGTTCAAGTCCTCGCATCACGTGAGCGTCGACATGTTCGAACGGCTACCCGTGCCCTTTGGCCTGGTGCGATACGGTGTGGCGCCCGATCACCCCAAGCTGAAACAGATTTCCCTGGTGTTCGAAAAGATCGCACAGACTCCGGGATTCGCGTTTCACGGGAATGTCGCCCTGGGTCGCGAGTTGGGTTTGGAACAGCTGCGGGAAACGCATCACGTGGTCATCCTTGCATACGGTGCTGAGCGCGACCGTCGTCTGGGCATTCCCAACGAAGATCTTCCCGGCAGCCACACCGCCACCGAGTTCGTCGCTTGGTACAATGGACATCCGGATTACCGCGATCACTTATTTGACTTCAGCGGTGAGAGTGCGGTGATCATCGGGCAGGGCAATGTCGCCCTCGACATCGCGCGGATACTGGCGAAGCCGATCGACGAACTGCGAAGAACCGACATCGCCACCCATGCGCTGGAGGCCTTGGCCGCCAGCCGCTTGCGGGAAATACACGTGATTGGACGCCGCGGACCCGCGCAAGCCAGTTTCACTCTCAAGGAGCTGCGGGAACTCGGCGAATTGCCGAATTGCGGTATCAGACTCGTCCCGACCGATCTTGAGCTCGGCGAGGCCAGCGGGGTCGAACTCGAGGACAACACCAATACCAATGCCGCGGGCAATGTTGAACTGCTGCGCAAGTGGGTAGGTACCCCTGGAGGCGGCACGGCAAAACGGATTCACTTTCATTTTCTAAGAAGCCCCACGGCGCTTCACGGAACCGATCGTGTGCGGCAGGTAATTCTGGAGCGCAATCGATTGGAAGGAGACGCGTTTTCACAGCGTGCGGTGGGTACGGGTGAATATCACGAATTGCCCTGTGATATTTTGTTCCGCAGCATAGGTTACCGGGGACAGGCGCTGCCGGGACTGCCCTTCGATGATTCGTTGGGTGTCATCCCACATCAGGCGGGCCGCGTAGGCGATCATCCGGGTCTATACGCCGTTGGGTGGATCAAGCGCGGGCCTTCAGGAATCATCGGTACCAATCGGGCCGATGCGGTAGAAACTGTTCAAACCATCCTGGCCGATCTCAAGAGCATGCGATCGGAGCCCAGATCAGGCATGGCCGGCCTCCAGTCGGCACTCGACCGCGTGAAAGCGCGGGTGACCAATTACAGCGACTGGCTCCGAATCGATGCCGAAGAACGCAAGCTCGGGGCAGCCCAAAATAAGCCGCGCGACAAGATAACCCGGATCAGCGAAATGCTGGGCATAGTTGATCGCCCCCCGTAAAGACCGTTGGTTGCGGCGCACATAAACAATGATTCGGCAAGCTGTGCGGTAGGGTTAAAATCTTCAGCGCAATCGAAATCGTTGGCCGCGGCGCAGGAACAACGGTCGTGATTTACG
>CAZZWM010000049.1:0-24574 GCA_964657945.1 uncultured Steroidobacteraceae bacterium | reverse complement strand
CGCGTTCCTGGGCTTCATTGACCCGCAGAGGGCGGCCGCCCATCTGAAAACCATTGGTTTGCTGGATGGCGTTTTGCGCTTCGCCCGCTGCCATGTCGACGAAGGCGAATCCCCGAGGCCGACCGGTTTCGCGGTCGTTGATGAGTTTCACGGACTCAACTTTACCGTGGCGCTCGAACAGCGCGCGTACTTCGTCTTCTGTCGCAGTGAAAGGCAGGTTGCCAACGTAGATCGTCGTCATTCAACTAATCTCACTTACAGATCCCAACACGCAGGCATCGGTGCCGTGGCGATCGATGCCCGTACCTTCGGTCGGTAATGAAAAACCCGCTAAACAAGCTAGGCAACCAACCTACGGCCTGACTCTACGCTTTGGGAATATTGTTGGCAAACGCGGTTATTACCGCATTTCGAGGCTCTGAGTTCGGCTATTCGACCTCGAGATAGGCGTAGCCGTTGAGCTCGTTTTCATAGAAGCGTTTGACGGCTTGAGCCTCGGTCAGGGACATGCGCCCCTCCTGGACGGCACGTTCGCAGTCGCGGGCAATACCCGGATAGAGCTCGTCGGTGTCGTACTCCATGTACTCGAGCACCTTGTTGGCCGTATCGCCTTTGACGATCTCTTCGATCCACCACCCGCCGCCTTCCTGCAGCCGGATGTGGACCACGTGGGTGTCGCCGAAGAGATTGTGAAGGTCGCCCAACGTTTCCTGATAGGCGCCAACCAGGAAGGCTGCCAAGAAATACGGCTCAGGAGGATTGAGTTCGTGCACCTCGAGGGTGCGTTTGGTGATGCGCGGATGCACGAAGCGGTCAATCTTCCCGTCGGAATCGCAGGTGATGTCGGCCAGCACGGCGTTGCGCGTGGGCTTTTCCGTCAAGCGGTGGATGGGCATGATGGGGAACACCTGTCCGATGGCCCAGCTGTCGGGGAGGGATTGAAATATCGAGAAATTGCAGAAGTAGATGTCGCTCAGCATGTCCTCGAGTCCTTCGAGCTCTTCGGGCACGCGATCCAACTTGCGGCAAAAGTCGCGAATCTTGGCGCAGGTGGCCCAGTACAGCCGCTCGGCCAATCCGCGGAACTCGAGACTGAGGTAACCCAAGTTGAACATCTGCAGTGCTTGTTCCCTGGCCTGCAATCCGTCGTGGTAGCACTCCACCAAGCGGCGTTCATTGACCGATCGATAGCTATCGAACAAATCGCGCACCGGCTGGGGAAGATCTTCCTTGCCGTGGTAGTCCTCGTCCGGACGGCCCGTGACTTTGAATTGGTCCAGCTTGGACGAGCCAAGCGTGTCGAACACCAGCAAGCTGTGATGCGCGGCGATGGCGCGGCCCGATTCGCTCACGATCATGGGATGCGGCACGTCGCGCGCGTCACAGACGCTCTTGATGCGGTACACGACATCGCTGGCATATTCGTTCAGGGTGTAATTCATCGAGGATTCGTAATTGGTGCCGCTGCCGTCGTAGTCGACGCCCAGGCCCCCGCCGATGTCGATGTATTTCAGGCCCGCGCCCATGATCTTGAGCTCGGCATACACATGCGCCAGCTCGTTGATGGCATCCTTCACGCGGCGGATATCCTGTAACTGGCTGCCCGGGTGACAGTGCACCAGCTGCAGACAGTCGAGCATGTCGCGTTCTTTGAGCAGCGCGTGCAGATCGAGAATTTCGCTGATGAACAAACCGAACTTGGATTTTTCGCCGGCAGATTCGCGCCAGCGTCCGGCGCCTTCGCTGGCCAGCTTGACGCGCACGCCGATCTTGGGACGCACTTTGTAGCGCTCGGCATGCTTCAAGATCAGGTGGATCTCTTCGAAGTTCTCGACCACGGGAATGATGCTCCGCCCAAGCTTCGTGGCGATGATGACCGCTTCGATGTAGCTGTCGTCTTTGAAGCCATTGCAGACCACCAACCGATCGGGCGAGTTCTCGGTGATGGATAGGACTGCCAGCAACTCCGGCTTGGAACCCACCTCGAGACCGAAACCAAACTCCTTGCCGTAGCGAAACACTTCCTCGACCACCAGGCGCTGCTGATTGACCTTGATCGGGAACACGGCGGCGTAGCGGTTCTTGTAGTCGTTCTCGGCAATCGCGGTGCCGAAGGCCTCGGCCAGGTGACGCAGACGATGAGCCAGGATATCGGAGAAGCGGATCACCACCGGGGTGTGCAGGTCGCGTGCCTTCAGGCCCTGAACCACTTCGTACAGATCGATTTCGCGGGCGGTGTCCTGATTCGGACGAACCACGACATGGCCATCGGAATTGATCGAGAAGTAGCCCTTGCCCCACGCCTCGACCTGGTAGAGGTCCAGCGACTCCGCGACTTTCCAGCCTGGATTTACCGGGAGCGCCTTAGCGGGTGTGTTCATATGAGGCGCGCACCATAACAAATTGGCGCTGCATGTAAATGACTACGGTCGCACTATCGGCCGGCTCGGATCCCGGATCCATTCGCTCCAGGAGCCGGCGTACAACTTCGCGCCGTGCAGACCGGCGACTTCCAGGCTGAGCAGATTGTGGCAGGCGGTCACGCCGGAGCCGCACATCGCAACGACATCGGCCGGCGATCGGCCGCCGAGTTCCGCTGTCCAACGTTGACGCAGTTGGCCGGGAGGCAGGAAGCGTCCGTCCGGGCTGAGATTGCCGGCAAAGGGATGATTCACCGCTCCGGCGACGTGACCTGCCACGGCATCGATCGGTTCGACGGTGCCGGCATAGCGTTCCGCGGCACGCGCATCCACCAGCAGGCGCTTGGGATCCTGGAGCAGGTCCATGACTTGGGCAGCGTTCAGCACGGCGTCATGGTCCACTGTTGCCGGCGGCGCCGATGCGTGAAGCGATTGGGGCGCTCGGCCTGTCTCGCCCGCAGCCGTCGGGCCGCCGGCGGCCAGCCAGGTTTTGTAGCCGCCGTCCAGTACGGCGACGGCGGGATGACCGACCCACCGCAACAGCCACCAGGCCCGGGCGGCGAAGGATCCGTTCAGTTCGTCGTACGCCACCACCTGGGTGGCCGGATGCACGCCCCACGCCGCCAGTCTGGCGGCAAAAGCTTGCGGATCCGGAAGAGGATGTCGTCCCGTCGTCGGTGCGACGGGCGAGGACAGATCTGCATTGAGATCCGCGAAATGCGCGCCTGGGATATGCCCGCTCAGATAGGCGCGGTGGCCTGCCAGGGGGTCTCCCAAGTCGAAGCGGCAATCGAGCAACACCAAGTTGGGGTTGGGGGAGGCGGACAAGTCGAGTAACGCGTGAGCGTCGATCAGTGTGGTAAATGCCATCGCTTCAGCTTAGCGCGATGACGGCGTGAGTTCATCAAGTACAATCGCCCCATGGCGATCACTCTATATTGGGGCAGCGGCAGTCCATTCTCCTGGAGAGTGCTGCTCGCGCTGGAACACAAACGCCTGCCGTACGCGTCGCAGCGGCTGCAATTCGACCAGCAGGAGCATCAGTCGCCGCAGATGCTGAAGATGAATCCGCGCGGCCGGGTGCCCGTGCTCAAGGACGACGACTACGTGGTGTTCGAGTCCGTGGCGATTCTTTATTACCTCGATCAAAAATATCCGCAGATCCCGATCTTCGGCCTGACCCCTGAAGAGGCCGGCGTCATCATGCGCGTGATCTGCGAATTTCAAGCCTACGCCGAGCCCTATGTGCAAAAGATCGTGGCTGCCGTGTTCAGCGATCAAGTGTCCGACGACATCGAAGAATTGACCGATGCCATGCACATCGTCGGGCGCGAAGCGCGCACCATCGAGGGACGCTTGAGCAAGGAGCAGTGGATCGTCGGCGAGAACTACACGGCCCTGGACATGGTGATTTTCCCGTGGATTCAGCTGCTGCGGCGGGCGATGACCCGCCCATCGGCAGCCGCACTGAGCGCGCGCTTCCTGCCCATGGAACGCAATTATCCGGCGCTCGCGCGCTGGGTCTCGCGTATCGAGGCCATGCCGGGTTACGAGCGCACTTATCCGCCTCATTGGCGTTAACAGAAGGAAACAACAATTGAAAAGAGTCATCAAGCGGGAAGTAAAATTATGAGCGAACACGAAGTGCATGTGAAATTTGCGGGCAAGATCGTGATGGTCGGTTTTGGCAGCATCGGACAAGGGATCTTGCCTTTGATCTTGCGTCACATAGGCACTTCGTCGCAGCGCATCACCATCGTAACGGCGGAGGATAGAGGTCAGGCGGAAGCCAGGGAGTTCGGCGTGAAGTTCGTCAAGACGGCACTCACACCGGACAACTATCGCCAGGTGCTCGAGCCATTGCTCGGTGTCGGCGATTTTCTTTTGAACCTATCGGTGGATGTGTCGAGCGTTGCGCTGGTGAAACTGGCCCGCGAACGCGGCGCGCTGTATCTCGACACCTGCATCGAACCGTGGACCGGCGGCTATACCGACGCCAGGCAGTCGGTCGAAAATCGCAGCAACTACACCATGCGCCTCGCGGCGCTCGCGCTGCGCGACGGCGCCACGGATGCGCCGACCGCGGTGCTGACCCATGGCGCGAACCCCGGGATGGTGTCGCACATGGTCAAGCAAGCCTTGCTCAACATTGCCGAGGATACCGGGATCGTGACGGCCGCGCCGAAGGACCGGCAAGGTTGGGCGCGGCTGGCGCAAAAGCTCGGCGTGAAGGTGATTCATGTGGCAGAGCGGGACACCCAGGTGGCCAACGTACCGAAGATGCCGAACGAATTCGTCAACACCTGGTCGGTGGACGGATTCGTCAGCGAAGGCGCGCAGCCGGCCGAATTGGGTTGGGGCACGCATGAGAAGCATTTTCCGGCCGATGGCGGCCGGCACACGGCGGGGTCGCGTTGCGCGATCTACCTGAACCGTCCGGGAGCCAGCACACGCGTGCGCACCTGGACCCCGAAGGCGGGCCATTTCCACGGCTGGCTGATCACGCACTCGGAGGCGATTTCGCTGGCCGACTATTACACCGTCATGGAGGGCGACAAAGTCGCGTATCGGCCGACGAGCCACTATGCCTACCACCCTTGCGACAATGCAGTCTTGTCGGTGCATGAATTCGCCGGCAACAATTGGCATCTGCAGGATGGCAAACGCATCATGCTCAATGAGATCACGGAAGGTATCGATGAGCTCGGCGTGCTGCTGGCCGGGCATGCCAAGAATGCCTATTGGTATGGCTCACAGCTGTCGATCGCCGAGGCGCGCAGGTTGGCGCCGTACAACAGTGCCACCAGCCTGCAAGTCACCTCCGCGGCACTCTCGGGAATGATCTGGGCGATGGAAAATCCGAGGCGCGGCGTGGTGGAACCGGATGACATGGACTTCGAACGGCCGCTGTCCATCTGCAGGCCCTACCTGGGTCCGGTGGTGGGCGAGTACACCGATTGGAATCCGCTGTACCAACGTCAGGAGTTGTTTGCAGAGGACATCGACGCCTCGGATCCGTGGCAGTTCAAGAACATCCGGGTGATGTAGCTGCGTAGCTGATGGCGACCACCGTCAAGGTGGTCGCCCCTCCCGGCAATTCGATGTTCAGTTCATCGTCCAGTCGCCTGCCCAGCAGGCCTTTCCCCAGCGGCGAATCCATGCTGATGTAGTCCTCGTGCATGTCGAATTCGTCGGGTCCGACGATTCGATACCAGCGCAGCTCCCCGGCCGGCGTTTCGATCTGCACCCAGGCGCCGAAAAACACGCGGTTCGAGTCGCGCCGGCCGGGACTGGTGGTCGGATCGACGATGTTCATACCTTCCAGCCGCTTGCGCAGAAAGCGCACCCGCCGGTCGATCTCATGCAGTCGCTTCTTGCCGTAGGTGTACTCGGCATTCTCCGAACGATCGCCCTGCGCTGCGGCTTCCGAAACGGCCTGCGTGACGCGGGGCCTCTCCTCGTGCCACAGCTGGTCCAATTCCTCCTGCAGGCGCCTGGCGCCGCTGGGGGTGATGTACTTGGAGCCGGGTTGGGTGGGAGCGCGGTATCGTGACACGGTGCAATAATCTCGAGTGACGCTTTGAAGTCGTGAAACAGTTCAGCGGGGACTACAACCGACTGAGCGGTGATTCACAGAATGCAGAGCCCCCGAACCCTAAGCTTCGTACCCATGAGCGCCAAATACTACACCCACTTCATCGCGCAATCGGAAGATGCCATCGAGTACAACGAGTACCGCGGTGTCGTCGAATTGCTGGGCCGGGCGGGTGGTGTGGACGGCGATCGCGACATCGCACGGATGCTCGCTCGCAGTTTCGACCTCGAGGAGACCGACATCCAGGTTCTGCAGTGGCATCAACTGCACTGATCGCAACGTTTATCCCCTAGCGGGCTTTACTTCCCTTCATTGAAGTCCGCATCTCATGCCCCGAGCTAACACTCGGGGCTTTTTTTTACTGCTAAACTCAACGCGCCGCTAAATTTGAGAGGCAGGAGGGGCAAATGGGAAAAATCTCTTATTCGATCGTTGCGCTGGCTGGCTTGATGCTGTCGGGCTGCGGTTACAACTCGATTCAATCGCAGGATGAGCAGACCAAAGCCGCCTGGTCCGAGGTGCTGAATCAATACCAGCGCCGCGCGGATCTGGTTCCCAACCTGGTCAACACCGTGAAGGGCTATGCCGCACAGGAACAAACCGTCCTGATCGGCGTGACCGAGGCTCGAGCCAAGGTGGGCACCATTCAAGCGACGCCGGAGCTGGTGAATGATCCGGAGGCATTCGCCAAGTTCACAGCGGCGCAAGGGCAACTGACCAGCGCCCTGTCGAAACTGATGGTGGTGACGGAGAACTATCCCGACCTGAAATCCAATCAGAATTTCCGCGATCTGCAGGCCCAGCTGGAAGGCACGGAGAATCGAATCACCGTGGCACGCAACCGCTACATCCAATCGGTGCAGGAATTCAACACCACGGTGCGTTCTTTCCCGGAAAACTTGACCGCAAAAGTGTTCGGCTACAAACCCAAGCCGAATTTCGAGGTCGAGAACGAAGCGGCGATTTCCAAGCCGCCCACCGTGGAATTCGCTCCACCGGCTTCCGCTGCGCACTGACATGAGGATGGCCCGCCTCGGCGCGGGAATCGTGGCGCTGTTCTGCGCCGCGTTGCTGTTCGCGGACGTGGCCATTCCGCCGCTCAACCAGCGCGTCACCGATCTCACCGGCACCTTGTCCGGCGGCGCTGTGGCGCGCATCGAGGCCAAGCTCGCGGAATTCGAAGCCAAGAAGGGCGCGCAAATTGCCGTGCTGATCGTGCCGACCACCGAGCCGGAGGACATCGCGCAATTCGGGATTCGCGTCGAGGATGCGTGGAAGCTCGGACGCAAGGGGGTCGACGATGGGGTGTATCTGATCGTCGCCAAGAACGATCGGCGCGTGCGAATCGAGGTGAGCTATGGGCTCGAAGGCGCGCTGAATGACGCGACGGCGAATCGGATCATCGATGAAACCATCACGCCTCACTTCAAGGCGAACGACTTCGACGCCGGCGTCGAGTCGGGCGTGGACAAGATCATTTCCGTTGTCAACGGCGAACCGCTTCCCGCGCCCGATCAGAAGTGGGAAAAGCATTCCGGCAGCATCAGCAACCTGCTGCCCATCCTGCTGGTCGTGGTGGTGGTGGCCGGCGGCGTGCTGAGGTCGATTTTCGGCCGTTTCCTCGGCTCCGCGGCCACCGGCGGTCTTGCAGGGTTTATCGCCTGGCTGGTCAGCCATTTTCTACCCATCGGTTTGGGTGCCGGTATCGTGGCCTTCTTGTTCGCGCTGTTGGCGGGTGGTTCTTCCGGCCTGTGGACTGCAGGCGGCGGACGACGAGGCGGCTGGGGCGGCGGCTTCGGCGGCGGCGGTGGTGGTGGCGGCGCTTCGGGGAGTTGGTGATGCAAATCGGACGCATGCTCAGGCACGTGACGGCGGCCCATTGGCGCACGCGCATGCTGTTCCCGAGCGCCACTCTGGATGCCATCGAACAGGCTGTAGCGCGCGCCGAGAAAACGCATGCCGGCGAAATCCGCTTCGCTGTGGAAACCGCCCTGACGCCCATGCATATCATCAACAATCTCACGCCGCATGACCGCGCGCTCGATGTGTTCGCGCACCTGCGCGTGTGGGACACCGACGACAACAACGGCGTGCTGATCTACGTGCAGCTGGCCGATCGGCACGTGGAAATCGTGGCGGACCGGGGTTTCAAAGACAAAGTGAGTGATGCCGAATGGCAGGCCGTGTGCCGTCTCATGGAAGGCCATTTCCGCGCCGGTCAATTTCTGACCGGATCGATTGCCGGGGTGGACGCGGTCGGAACATTACTGGTGCGTCATTTTCCGCAAACGTCCGCCCAGCACGCGCATTCGCATAACCAATTGCCTGATCGACCGACTTTGCTGTAGATAGAGCCCCATGATTGGCCGTTCCAAAGTTCTCGCTGCAGCCTGCGCAGCCGTTTTTCTCGTCACGGGTTGCTCGCTGTTTCACCCGGTACCCAAGGAGGCGCCGCCGGCGGCCAAAGCCTTGCCGCCCGCCAAGCCGCAACTGCCGGCGCCCACCGCCACCCACAAGTTCGAGTTGATGCCGGACAGCGACATCGTCGGCTACGTGCAGCGAACCACCATCGGCAAGGAAGACACCTTGCCGGACATCGCCCGCCGCTTCGATGTGGGCTACGAGGAAATGGTGACCGCCAATCCGGGGGTGGATCCATGGCTCCCGGGGGTGGGCCGGCAGGTCATCGTACCCACGCAATTCATTTTGCCGGCCGCGCCGCATGACGGGGTGGTGGTGAACGTCGCGGAAATGCGCATCTATTATTACCCGCCGCACAAGAAGGGCGAGCCGCAGATGGTGTACACCCACCCCATCGGCATCGGCAAGGTGGGCTGGAAGACGCCGGAAGGCACCACCAAGATCATCAGCCGCCAGAAAGACCCGGTTTGGGTGGTGCCGAAGTCGGTGCGCGATGAACACGCGGAGGACGGCGAGAAACTGCCGGCGCAGGTGCCCGCGGGACCGGACAATCCACTGGGCCAATATATGTTTCGCCTGGGTTGGCCCAGCTATTTGATTCACGGCACCAACAAGCCCTACGGCGTGGGCATGCGCTCCAGCCACGGCTGCATGCGTTTGTATCCCGAAGACATCGCGGTGTTCTTCGATTTGATCCCCATCGGAACCAAGGTGACGGTGGTGAATCAACCGTATCTGTTCGGCTGGCGCGACGGCGTGCTTTACCTGCAGGCTTATGAGGTGATGGAAGATGACTCGCGCAACTGGAGCAAGGATCGCAAGCGGCTGCTGGCCAAGATGCTGAACCCAAAATTGAGTGCGAAGATTTCCGAACACTCCAATGAGATCGACTGGGATCGGGTCAGTGAATTGGCGCATTCGCCGCGTGCGATACCCGTGCCGATCACCGGCGGCCTCGACGGAGTCGACGCCATCGTCGGCTCGTCGCTGTTGGTGGAAAACACGCTGCCGACCGGTTCGAATTGGGACGGCAAGTCGGGATTGTTGGTCGATGAGAAGACCTTCAACGATCTGGTCGGCGGCCGCAACAAGCCGGAGCCCGTGATGGGCCAACCGGTCGGCACGCCCAGCAGCGCGGCGCCGCCGGCTGCGCCTCCTCACAGCACTACCCGGTAGGAACTCCATGAAGCGAACCTGTCTCGCGGTGGGCGCCTTGGTCGCGGCGGCCCAAGCGTGGGGCGCGCCTGCCCCCGTCGATCCGACCTTCGATTATCACTCGTATGCCAATGTCGACCAGTTCCGGGTCACGCATCTGGAACTGGAGATGCGCATCGATCTGCAGAACAAGGAAATCGATGCCTCCGTGGCGCTCGACATCAAACGCTTGGATCCCCGGGCCACGCGCTTGGTACTGGACACCAAGGGGTTGCAGATCACCGACGTGCAGCAGAAAGCCACCGATGTGATGGGTGCTACCGCGAAGTCGCAAACCACCTGGGTGAGCCGGCCGTTCCACATGGAAAAGGCCGATCCCATCCTGGGCACTGCGCTGGTCATCGATTTGCCGCCCTCCAGCAAGACAAAGGAAACGATCAAGATCGACTACGAGACCCTGGAAGGCTCGTCGGCCCTGCAATGGCTGACCGGCAAACAGACCGCCAACAAAAAGCCCTTCCTCTACACCCAGTCGGAGCCCATCGGCACCCGCTCGTGGATTCCGCTGCAGGACACGCCGCAGGTGCGTGCGACCTATTCGGCCACGGTGCATGTCGATCGCGGCGTGCGTGTGGTGATGAGCGCCGACAACGATCCGAAGGTGAAACCCAAGGGCGAATTCAGCTTCGAGATGACGCAGCCGATCCCGTCCTATTTGATAGCGCTGGCAGCGGGCAACATTGAATTCATAGCCACCGGACCGCGCACCGGTGTGTACGCGGAAAAATCCATGGTCAAGCGGGCTGCCAAGGAGTTCGCCGATACCGAGTCGATGATTCAGGCCAACGAGAAAATGTTCGGGCCGTATCGCTGGAGCCGTTACGACGTGCTGGTGATGCCGCCGAGTTTCCCGGTGGGGGGGCAGGAAAATCCGCGCCTGTCCTTCATCACGCCCACGGTGGTGGCGGGCGACAAGAGCCTGGTGTCGGTCATCGCGCATGAGCTTGCGCACTCCTGGGCGGGCAACCTGGTGGGCAATGCGACATGGCGCGATCTGTGGCTGAATGAAGGCTTCACCGACTACATGGAGAGCCGCATCATGACGGCGGTGTATGGCGAGCAGCGCTCCGCAGCAGAGCAAGTCCTTGGTCTGAAGGTGCTGCGCGACGAGATGAAGAGGATGCCCGCCGCCGACCAAATCCTGGCCAACGATTTGCGCGATCGGGATCCCAACGAGGTGTTCACGGCCGTCCCCTACGAGAAGGGTCGATTGTTCCTCAATTACCTGGATGCCAAATTCGGCCGCGACCACTTCGATGCTTTCCTGAAGGCCTATTTCGATCACTTCGCCTTCAAGAGCATCACCACCGAGCAGTTCGTGGGGTACCTGCAAGAGAACCTGCTGAGCAAGTATCCCGGCATCGTCAGCCGCGAGCAGGTGAATGCGTGGGTGTTCAATCCGGGACTGCCGGCGGATGCCGTGTTGCCGGTGACCACGCAGTTCGCGCCGGTGGATGCGGCGCGCAGCGCATGGTTGGCGGGCACTCAGCCGCTCAAGAAGCTCGGCGCGGATTGGAATGTGCAGCAGTGGCTGTATTTTCTGGAGAACATGCCGGCCACATTGACCGGCGCGCAAATGGCGGATCTCGACAAGGCCTACGGCTTCACCAAGAGCGAGAATGCCGAGATTGCCTCGAGTTGGTTCAAGCTGGTGATCGCCAACGATTATCAGCCCGGAAATGCAGGACTTGAACAGTATCTGAAGACCATCGGCCGTACCAAGCTGATCAAACCGTTGTATGAGGGATTGATGAACACCGGCCCGGGTCAGGCAACCGCGAAACGCGTGTTCGCCAAGGCCAGGCCTGGCTATCATCCTGAGACCGTCACCGCGATCGAGGCGATCGTCGAGCCCGACAAGAACAAGGACGACGACAGCGAGAAGAGCGAATGACCAGCGAATGGATGAAGGTCATGCTGGAGGAGATCGCGCGCAAGAAGGCCGAAGCGGAACAAGCTCGGGCGGAAGAGCGGCAACGTGAACAGTCCGGGCAGGGCGTGCAAGCAGAGGTTGTGTTACAGTCGAGAGAGTGCGCCAGACGCGAAACTTCGTGACGCCAACCAACTTGGGACTGCAGGTCGAGGAGGAACGCGGTCCTGACCAGTCCATCGCGCGCCTGCCCACGGCGCGCACCGCCTTCGTCGGTAGAACCTTGCGCGGTCCGGTCAATCGTCCGATTCTCGTCAAAGGCTTTTCCGAGTTCCAGTACGTGTTCGGCGGCCTGTGGCAGCCCAGCCCGTTGGGATATGCAGTCGAACAATTCTTCGACAACGGCGGCCGCGAGGCGCTGGTGGTCCGCGTGGTCAATGGCGCGCGCTCCGCGACACTGGCTCTGAAGGCCGGCCCGCAGGTTCTACGCTTGGTGGCGATTCGCCCCGGCACGCGCGAGTTCTTGCGGGCCAGCGTCGACTACGACAACATTCCTCCCGAAGCGACCGCCTACTTCAATCTCACCATCCAGCGGGTGCGTGCGCAGAACACCGCGCAGGTCGAAGATCAGGAGATCTTCCACCGATTGTCGCTGCTGCCCTTGTCAGAGCGTTTCTTGCCGCAAGCACTGGCCACATCCGCATTGGTGCGATTGGCAGGCGAACTCCCCTCGCAGCGCCCGGATCGAACATTGGATCCCGCCAGCGGCCTCGCCACCGCCTACGTCACCTCCAACTCCGACGGTGATGATGGCGCGCCGCTGACAGATTACGATTTGATCGGCTCGAGCCTCGAGCAAACCGGGATGTTCGCGTTGGCGGAAGCGGACTTCAATTTTCTGTGCATCCCGCCCTTGTCGCGCGTGCAAGATGTCGGTCCCAGTGTTTTGTATGTGGCGGCCCTTTATTGCAAGCAGCGCCGCGCGATGCTGGTGGTCGATCCGCCGGCCCATTGGCATACCGCAGATGATGCGTTGGCGGGACTGCGCGATTGGAACCTGTTCAACGAAAACGCGGTGATGTACTTCCCGCGCATTTTGGCGCACGACAAGTTGCGCGGCCACTTCGAGTCTTTTGCGCCCTGCGGTGCCGTGGCCGGGATGCTGGCGCGCCAGGACGAGTCGTTTCCCGTTTGGGGGCCCTCGATCGAGGAGGAAGCCGTTTTGCGTCCGGGCTACCGGCCGGCGTGCATCGTCAGCGACGACCGCCGAGCAAAGCTGGCTGTGCTGGGCATCAACACCATACAGGCCATGCGCTCGGCAGCTCGCAGCGACGCGCGGCGCCTCGGTGTGCGTTCACGCACCTTGGCGGCCGGCCGCGCGGGAAATTTGGACTGGCAAATCCTGGCGTCGCGGCGCCTGGCGCTGTTCATCATCAACAGCATCGCGCGGGGAACCCGCTGGCTGGCGTCGGCACCCCCGCAGGCGGCGGTCGCCGAAGCTTTGACAAATCAGGTGCGCAGGTTTTTCGAAGCTCTGCATCGCGCCGGCGCGTTCGGCGAGCGCAGCATGGAGGAGGCCTTCTTCGTCATATGCGACCAGCGGGTTCAATCGCTGGAGCCGGCTTCGCACGAACTGCAATTCGTGCTGGGCTTCGCGGCCGCGCGCGAGCACGAGTTTCATTGCTTCAGGATCGCGCACTCTGCCGCAGGTACCAGCATTGCGCCGGTCAGTCCGAACCGGCTTAGCTTTTCCTTGTACAGCCCGGCGGAATTGCAGTGGGTTGAGTCGATCGCCAGCCAGCTGCAGCACTAGCCCAGCCGCTTTACGAGTTCCGCAACCAGTGAACTGATTTTCGCCGACATGGGCGCGGGGGGGCGCGGGGGCGCGATGCGCGGCAGGCGCGTCAAATCGACCAGGATCGAGCGCGCATACTCGTAACCGGCTTCTATCGCCCGATCGAATGCCTGCCAATCGAGCAGCTCCACATCGGGCAGCGGCGGCTTGAACAACACATCGGCAAGTTCGCGCTGCGCGGCCGCACTGCTGGCGCTGTTGAGCATTCCGGCGCGCACCAGGATCTGAAAAATGCTGACGCGGCGCTGGCCAAAGCTGCGGTCAGCCCCTACGTCGCAACCGATCACCAGCCCGGGCGCATGCGCCTGCATGACATCCACCGGTAGATTGTTGATGGCTGCGCCATCGACCAAGACACCTTCGCTGTGGAATACCGGCGGCATGATGCCGGGTATGGCCACCGAGGCGCGCAACGCCTGGGCAACCGCGCCGGAACGATGTTCCAAGCAGCGGCGCTTGGTGAGATTGGCGCTGACGCAGAAGTAGGGCAGCTGCAGGTCCTCGATGGTCGTGGCGCCGTATTCCCGCTCCAGCAGTTTGGACACCTTGCCGCCCCGGGTGAGCGCAACCGAGGGGAAGGTGTAATCATTGAGCGGATTGGTATCGACGAAGCAGCGCCGATAGCGCGCACGCATTTCCTCATCGCTCCAGCCCATGGCCACGCCGGCGGCAATGATGGCGCCAATGCTCGCGCCGCCGACGAAATCGATGGGTACGCGGGCTTCACGCAGCGCCCGGATCGCCCCCAAGTGGGCGAAGCCGCGTGCGCCACCGCCGGAGAGCACCAGTCCGACTCCGCGGCCGGTGATCAAGCGGGCGATGCGGCTGATGTCGGCGGCGTGAGTGATGTGGTGATGCTGGATGACGGGGAAAATGGCCAGCCAAGCTGCCGCATCACCCGGCACGATGGCGCCGGCGTGCGACAAGGCGAGTTCGAGCCGCGCGCCGCGCGCGACCGCGCTCTCGGCAATGCCCTTGGGCCAGGGAGCGGGGGTTGATGCGGCTGAGGCCAGGAGCAAAATGGCGTCGGCTTGGCGGCAGCATTGGCGCGTCCAAGCCGATGCGCTGCTGTTTGCCACGTACACCACGAAGTCGTTGTTTTCTTCGATGCGGTTGAACCATGCGGCGGTGTGATCGCTGGCACGCACATCCCACACCAGTTCGCTGCGTCCGGCAACGTTCAATTCATTCACCAGTCGCGACGCGAACGTGGCGACGTCGACTTCCAGACTGTTCGGAACGATGGCGAATACCCGCGCGCGCTTTTGTTTGTATTCCGGGCGATTGCCGTGCCGCAGACGGCGCGCGCAGAGCCTTGCCAGCGCGAGAGAAAATTGCGTGGATTGGGCCGCCACGCTTGCCATCACCGAATTCGGAATCAACAGCAACTCGCTGTCGCGCAGCGCCACCACCGCGGCAGTTGCAGCAGCCAGCCGGCTTCACCGACCAACTCGCCGCGTTCGATTTCTGCTTTCAATGCCACCTCGCCGGCCGCCTTCACGCCCAGCCGCCCGCTGGCAACCAGATATACTCCGTCGGGGTCCGAGCCTGCCTCGAACAACAGCGCACCGGCCGGCAATGAAAAATGCACGCAGCCTGTGGTCAGTGCGTCAATGGTGGTCGAGTCGACACCGGCAAGATCGGGACAGTCGCGCAGCCAGTCGGCGGTGCGGCACATTTCTTGCGTGGCGCCCGCTTTTTCGTTATCCAAGGCCATTGGTCTGTAACGGCCGGGAACAGGTGTTACTTGAGTCGATCCTTCAGAACAGTGGTTTTTTCGCACGGCCAGGAAAGCGGTCCGTGGGGTTCGAAGATCACGGCCATGGCGCCGGTGGCCAAAGAACTTGGGCTGGACGTGGAATCGGTCGATTATCGCGGCATGCCTGATCCGGCGGAGCGGGTCAAAAAGCTCATTGCGGTGGCTTCGGCTCTGCCGGACCCGGTGGTGTTGGTGGGATCCAGCATGGGCGGACATGTGTCGGCCGCGGCCGCCGGCCGGTTGCGTGCGCGCGGGGTTTTCTTGCTGGCTCCGGCGTTCTACATGCCTGGCTTCGAGCAGTACACGCCCCAGGATGTGCCGGTGCCGACGGCCATCGTGCACGGCTGGCGCGACGACATCGTGCCCGTTCAGAGCAGCATCCGTTGGGCGCAAGAGCACAAGGCCGCGTTGCACGTGCTCGACTCCGATCATCGATTGGAAGATCAGATCGGAACGATCTGTCTGTTGTTGCGGCGCTTCTTGGAAATGCTGGGCTGACTAGCGGCCGTCGGCCGTGCCTGAACTTTCGGTGGCCAGCTGTGCCTGCGCCAATTCACGAAAGCTCTCCCCCAACTGCTCGCCACAGCGTTTGCCCATGGCATCGAAGCCCGCACTCAAGGAGGCAATGTTGGCCGTCACGAAGTGCCTGCCGGCTGTGGATTGCAGAAATGCGAGAATCTGCTTCAGATCCGAATCGCTCAAATCCCGATAGCCATAGGCGAGGTAGCGCAGCAGGGGCTGACGCATATCGTGCGCCAGGGACACGCGACTGGCTTCGCCGGATTTCCGGGCGCGCTCCTCCACGGGGCCGGGATCCATGCCGGAGCCGACAGCAGTTCCCCATGCGACCGCCGACCCCATGCTCAGGAAGATATCCACGGTGGATTCGGTGGAGCGCTCGGCGCGCTCCATTTTTTCGAACAGGGCGTCTCGCGCGGGCGTGCTGGGCGCGGCGATCTCGCCATTCATGATCTTGTCGATCTGCGCTTCCTCGAGAGTCGCGAGCGCGACGTCGGCGGCCACCATCCGCTTGCCCACATCGCTGACGAAGAAGGCATCGGCCTTCCTGACCGTCACCGGATCGAGATTCGCGGCGAAGGCGCTGAGTGCCGGCGCCTCGAACACGGAAATGCGAAAACCGTGCTTGGCGGCGGCAGTCACCGCGGCGAGCTGCGCGTCATTGAGCGGCGTGGACGTATTGCCTTCGAACAGCTTCTTGATGTGCTCGGGCATGGCGCCAAGCGAGGCACGAACCTGCTCGCGCATGGCCGAATCCTGATAGACCTGCGCCGCGGCATCGATCTCGACGGCCGCCGCCGCGACCTGGACGTTCGCAGCGAAAAGCAGCAGCAATGCAATGCGACGCATGCACGAACTCCAAGTGACGCCAAGACCTTCGGGATTGTACACTCAAGGCCCTCAATGGCCGGCATTTCCGGGGTGCAGATGGCTACTGTTAAATATGTGACAATGGCGCTGTCGGTTTTGTTCATTGCAAGTTGCTCCGCGCCACCGGAACCGCCGCCGCCCAAGACCAAGACCGTGTTCGATCCAATGACGAGTCAACTCGATCACGCGCGGGACGTGCAAAAGACCATCGATGAAAGTGCCGAGAGAAATCGCCGGGCGGTGGAGAAGCAAGAGCGCGGCGACGACTAACGCAAACGTCGAATGAATCCGTTCGACGGCCTCATTGGACGGTGGGTGCGGGTGACTTTGAAACCCGACGACGCCGTCGCGACGATAGCGGCCAGTTCACGCCCCGTCTGTTATGTGTTGGAGTATGAGAGCAGCGCCGATCTCGCGGTGCTCAACTCGGTATGCGCCACACACAACCTGCCACGGCCGGCACGGCGTCTGCTGATCGGCGCACGGCGCGCCGACCGGGCCTACTTCGAACTCGTAGGCCGTGCCGCATGGTTCGGCAAGGCCAATATGGCGCGTGCTCCCCGCTACCTCTCGCAGCTGGTGGATGCCGCCGCCGCAGATCCGGATTTCGATGTGGACTTGGTGACCGTGGCGGTTTTCTGGGGCCGCTCGCCGCAGAAAGAAGTGAGCTGGTGGCGGCTGTGGTTCGCGGAAGACTGGGTGATCGTCGGCCGTTTCCGCAAGCTGCTGAACATCATCTACAACGGCCGCAACACACTGGTGTCCTTTGGCGAGCCGGTGAGCCTGCGCGAGATGATGCAGGATGCAACCAGTTCGCAGCGCGGCGTGCGCCGCAGCCTCAGGACCTTGCGTGCGCTGCTGCGGGCGCAGCGCGCCTCGACCATCGGCCCCGATCTGTCGCATCGCCGCACCATGGTGACGCAGATCCTCAAGACGCAAGCGGTGCGCCGGGCCGCGCGCGGCGAAATGCAACGGCGCAAGCTGACGCGCCGCGCGGCACTGCTGCAGGCCCGCAAGTACGCGATCGAGATCGCCGCCAATTATTCGCAGGCTTTCGTCACTTTCATGGCGCTGTTGCTCGGCAGATTGTGGAACTCCCTGTACGACGGCGTGGAATTCGAGCACGTCGAGAACTTGAGCGATGTCGGCGACAACGCCGAGATCATCTACGTTCCATGCCATCGCAGCCACATGGATTATCTGCTGCTGTCCTACATCATCTACCGCAAGGGTTTCGCGGTACCGCACGTGGCGGCCGGCATCAATCTCAACATGCCCGTCATCGGCCGATTCTTGCGCAAGGGGGGCGCTTTTTTCCTCAGACGCAGCTTCAAGGGCGACGCGTTCTATCCGGTGGTGTTCACCAAGTATCTGGGGTTCATGATGGCGCGCGGGCATCCACTGGAGTATTTCATCGAAGGCGGCCGCAGCCGCACCGGCCGGTTGCTGTCGCCGCGCACCGGGATGCTGTCCATGACGGTGCGCAGCTACCTGAGCCATGCGCAGCGCCGGGTGGTGTTCATGCCGGTGTATTTCGGCTATGAGCGCATCGTGGAAGGGCGCACCTACATCGGCGAATTGTCCGGCCGGCCCAAGGAAAAGGAGAGCATCTTCGTGCTGCTCAAGACCGTGGTGCAGGTGTTGCGCAGCAAGTTCGGCAAGGTGCACGTGAACCTAGGGTCGCCCATCGTGCTGGACGACTTGCTGGCGAAACACAATCCACACTGGCGCACCGATCGGGACGTGGAAAACGAAACTCGCGCGAGCTGGATCAGCGATGCCATCGGCGATTTGGCGATTCGCATCAACACCGAAATCAATGCGGCCGCAGCGGTGACGCCGATCAACCTCGTGGCCATGGCCATGCTGGCCACGCCGCGCCAGGCCTTGGCCGAGCTGGATCTGGTGCGGCAGGTGGAGCTGTATCAGCAGCTGCTGCGCGACGCGCCGTATTCCCCGCTGGTCACGGTGACGCAGGAAAGCGGCGCGCAAATGGTGGCTTATGCCGAGTCGATGGGATTGCTGGAGCGCCAGAAGCATCCGATCGGCGACATCATGCGCATGAATGCCGAAAGCGCGGTGCTGGCCACCTATTACCGCAACAACATCCTGCATCTGTTCGCCATGCCATCGCTGTTGGCGTGCGCGTTCGTCAGCAACGCGAGCCTGCGCATGGAGGATATTCAACGCCTGGTCTGGCGTGTCTATCCCTATATCGCCTCGGAATTGTTCCTGCGCTGGGACGAAACGCAGGTGAGCGCGGTGGCCGACTCGCTGCTCGACACTTTCGTGCGCCTGAATCTGCTGCAGACCAATGACGACCGCAGCGTGTGGCAGCGCCCGCCGCCGACTTCCCTGGAGGCCATCCGTCTGTCGGTGTTGGCGCAGGCGACCATTCAAACGTTGGAACGTTACTACCTGGCCATCGCGCTGCTGCTGCAGGCGGGCAGCGATGTGATCACGCAGGAGGCCTTGGAGGAACGCTGCCATCTCATGGCACAGCGCATGTCGGTGCTCTACGGGCTCGACTCCCCCGAGTTCTTCGACAAGAGCTTGTTCAGGAATTTTCTGGAACTGCTGCGCAAGCGCAACGTGATCCAGATCTCGCCGGAGAAGAAGTTGCTGTTCGCGGAGCCGTTGTTCGCGGTCGGCGCCGATGCACAATTGGTGTTGTCGGAACAAATCAGGCACAGCATCCTGCAGGTGACCTTGGGACAGTAGTGCTCGCGCTACAGTCAGGCGGCGCTGTCACTCCCATCCCTGCCGGCCGCGTCCCGATTTGGTATTGCTGCGGCGTTTCTTCGATTCGATGCGGCGCTCCTTCGAGGCCTTGGTGGGCCGCGTCTTCCTGCGGATCTTCGGCTCGACCATCGCCGAGTTGATGAGTGCGGCCAGGCGGGCGAGGGCGGCAGATCGATTTTGCTCCTGGCTGCGTTCGGAGCGGGCGGCGATCAGCAAAGTGCCGTCATCATTGATGCGGTGCCCGGCGATGGCGCGCAGCCGATTGCGGACTGCGACCGGCAGACTGGTGTTTTGCGGGAGCAGGAACCGCAGCTGCACCGCGCTCGAGACCTTGTTGACGTTTTGACCGCCCGGTCCCGACGCGCGGATGAATTTCCATTCCAATTCATCGTCGCCGATGACGATATTGCGCGTGATCTCCAGCGGCACGGGCGGCCCTTCAGTCGAGTGCCGCAGGCACGCTGCGCATGACGATTTCGCGCTGGGCCACCGGCATGGTGAGTTTGTGTTCCTTGAAAAGGCGCCAGATGGCCCGGTTCACTTCCGAGCGGACATTGTTGACGCCTTCCTGCGGGTCTGAAATCCAAAAACGCAGCTCCAGCTCGATGCCGCTGTCGCTGAAATGCATGAGCCGCGACACCGGTGCGGGTTCGCGCAATACGCGGGCCTGATGTTCGCAGGCCGCAAGCAGCACCTGCAATGCGAGTTCCGGATCGTCGCCGTAGCTGATGCGAATCGGCAGCTTCAGGCGGATGCGCGGGTCGGTGTAACTCCAGTTGATCACGGCATTGGAGATCAGCTGCTGATTGGGCACCAGCATTTCCACGCCGTCGCGATCGCGCACCACGACGTAACGGCCGCGCAATTCCTGGACCCAGCCGAAATTTTCCGTGCTGGTGCCGCCCTGGCCCGAGAGACTGATGACATCGCCGGGCTTGATGGAGCGGTCCATCAGCAGCACGAATCCGCTGACGAAATTGGCGGCAATCGATTGCAGGCCGAATCCCAAGCCCAGACCCACCGCGCCGGTGAGCACGGTCAGCGCGGTGAGATCGACGCCGGCGGCATTCAGCCCCATCAGAATGCTCAGAGCGATCAAGAAGGCGTTGGCGAATTTGGCGATGCCGATGCGGGTCGAGGGCGCGACAGCGCTGAGCCTCTTCAGGCGTCTCTCCACCCAGCGGCTGATCCAGGCCGCAACCATCATGAAGCCGGTGAGGATGAACAGCAGCTTGAGCACCGACCACACGGTGATGCGGCTCCTGCCGGCTGCGATACCCCAACTGTCCAGCGTCGCAATGATGGGGTCGAGCCAGCCCAGGTACTCGGCGGCGATGGCGAGCCAGATCGCCAGCGCAACCCGGCCCTCCCATACCGAAATCCAGGACTTTGCCCCCAGACTGGCGGCGAACAACAACACGCCGGTGCGTACGATGATGTAGGCCCCCACCAGGCGAATGGCGCCGTCCATCAGCGCAACGTCGAAGTGCGAGGCCTCCAGGGCGCTGCGCGCGACCACCAGCAGCACCAGTTCCATCACGAAGGGCAGCACCACCAGGGTTCCCTGGGATGCGAAGTAGTCCCAACTGAGGGACATGGGGGCAGGCCGATTGTTTCGGCGGGCACGCTCGCGCAGCGCCATTCCCAGCATTTCGCCGGCAAGCAGCGTCAGCAGCACCAGACCCAGTTCGGTGAGTACGCTGCGGGTGGCGAGGATGTCGAAGAAAGCCTCGATCCGCAGCACCAGCTCGTTCATGCGTTCAGGTCCGGTATCAACTGGCTTTCGAGCCGGGCGATCTGATCCTTGAGCATCAGCTTGCGGCGCTTCAAGCGTTTCATTTGCAACTCGTCGACTTTGAAGTCCATGCTGAGGCGGGATATGACGTCGTCGAGATCGCGATGCTCGATGCGCAGCTGCCGCAGGCGCTCGATGTTCTTGAATAGATCCCGATTGACGTTGCTTTCTTCTTCGTCACTCACGTTATAGACCGTAACTGCGCCAAATGGGAGTGACGCCATCAGGTAGCTTAAGGGAGCGGCCTAGAGGATTCCAAGCATGCTGCGGATCGTGGAAGTCGGAGCCCACCGACCCTTTGAGTCCATTGCTCTTGGCCAGCGATGCACACAACTCCACATGTTGAGCGCCGTTTGCGCCGGTGACCACTTCCAAGGCTGCGCCGCCCGCGCCGGCAAAGTCGCTGACCAGCTTGGCGCGAGCACCCGAGGACAGCGAGTAGCGTGCCGGATGAGCCAGCGCAGCCACGCCGCCCGATGCATTGATCCAGCCCACCACGACCTCCAAGGGCGGCCAGTCGGCGGCAATGTGCGCCGCCTTCCCCTTGCTCAAGTATTTTCGAAATGCGGCGTCCTGGCTGGCGACCGCGCCAACCGCCACCAGCGCCTGCGAAAGGTGAGAACGGGTCGGTACGCCCGGAAAAGCCTCCACCGTGCTGAGCAGCCTGTCGCCGGGCAAGCCCAGTTTACCCAGCCGTGCGCAAATCTTGCGCATGCGCTCGCGCCGCAGTTCGGTCTGCGCCGCCAGTTGCGAGTGCAGGAGCGGCGCCGTGGGATCGATCCACAAGCCCAACACATGCACGGCCTGGGCGCGCCAAGACGCGGAGATTTCCACCCCCGCCACCAGCGTGATGCCACAGGCCGAAGCAGCGGCCTGCGCCTCATCCAACCCGGCCACGGTATCGTGATCGGTAAGCGCCAGCACATTCACACCGGCCCCCGCGGCGCGGTTGACCAATTCAGCCGGCGTCAGCGCGCCGTCGGATCGATTCGAGTGGGTGTGCAGATCAACCAGCAAGACCGACCGCCTCGAGCCGGCCGCCGGCCAGCACGATGAATCCCTGCAAGCGCCCAAGGCCATCGTTGGTGTAGTCGAAGGTGTAGGTGCGCTGCAAGCGGCGCCTTCCTTGGGCATCTTTGACGAGGCGAAAGCCGGAAAACGCCACCGTACCGTCCAATAGCTGCACCACGGCTCGCGAGCACGTGTCTTTGGCAATGCGGTTGGCCGCCTCGCGCGCCTGCATGGCAACCTGCCAATATCGAAAGGCCCCCAGCAGCGCCACGGCGCCTGAAATGAGCATGAAAAAGCCTTGATCCATGGCGCGAAGCTTAACCTTTGTTGTCCCGTAAGTGTTTGCCGGGGGTCTTGGATTTCGCGCCCAGCCCCCCATAAAGAAACCATGAGCAACAACACGCAGACCTCCCTGACCGTGCGGGTCGACCCCCATGAAATGGTGCGCTATGTGCAACACCTGATGACGGCGCCGCGCAGCGCCAGCAGTCCCGATGCTTCGCAAGCCATCGCGCAGCGGCAGTGGGGCGGCGATACCCCCGTGGCACGCGCTGCGCAACTGCGTTGGAGCGCACTGAACCGGGCATTCGGCGATGAGCGCGTGAGCACGTGGACTTCGCCGCAACAACGCGACCAAATTCACGTTCCTGCGGCGTTGATTGCGGCCGCGGGCGTGGCCAAGCTCACCATGGCCGAGGATCAGGTGGTGTTCGACATTCCCACCTTGCTCGATGCCACCCTGGAATTGTGCGAGGCGGCAGGAAGCGCCTAGCAGGAGGAAACTCAGGGCGTTCCCGGCAGGACGGCGGGTGTGCTGAAGGCGATGAAGTCGCCGTTGATGAGGCTTTCGCGGCAGTTGTAGCGCAACCGGTGTCCATCGAGGCGGGTGACTTGCCCACCCGCCGCCTCGAGCAGCGCTTGCCCCGCGGCCGTATCCCACTCCGATGTCGGCCCAAAGCGCGGATACAGGTCCGCTTCGCCCTCCGCGATCATACAAAACTTCAGCGAACTGCCCATGCCGGTCACGACGTGTGGCGCGAGCTTGGTCAAATACGCAGCGGTCTGCTCACCGGCGTGCGAGCGACTGCCGACGACGCGCAGCGGCGCGGGAGGGGCGGGAGGGGCGCTGGTATGAATGCGCCTGCGTTCGGATCCGAGATGTTCCCTGAAGGCGCCCACCCCGATGGCTCCCCAGTAACACTGGCCTTTGGCCGGTGCGGTCACCAATCCCAGCACGGGTTCGTGGTTCCGCACCAACGCGATGTTCACGGTGAACTCACCGTTGCGCTTGACGAACTCGCGCGTGCCATCGAGCGGATCGACCACCCATAGCTCGCGCCAGTGCCGACGCTGGTCCCATGGCGCCGCGGCGGATTCCTCCGAGAGGATGGGAATCGTGGGCGTGAGCCGCTTCAATGCGTCGACGATGATTCGCTGCGATTCCAAATCGGCCAGCGTCAGCGGCGAATTGTCCTGCTTGCGCTGCACCTCGAAGCCGGCGTCGTAGATCTTCATGATGGCCTCGCCGGCCTGCGCGGCGACCGGCATCAGGGCCTCGGCCAAAGCGGTCAAATCATTCATCCCGAGTATCATACCTGCATGGAAAACCATGCCCTGGATTGGTCCGTAATCGACACCGTGATGTTGGACATGGACGGCACGCTTCTGGACCTGCAATTCGACACCTGGTTTTGGCTGACGTTGGTGCCGACGCATTACGCGGCTCTGCATGGGATCAGCGTGGACGAAGCGAGGCTGAGGCTGCGCCCGAAATTCGTGGATATTGCCCATACCCTGCAGTGGTATTGCATCGACTACTGGACCCGCGAGTTGGGCCTGGAAATAGCAACATTGAAGCGCACGGTGCAGGGGCGGGTAGGGTATCTGCCCGGCGCCGAAGCGTTCTTGCAGCGCTTGAGATCCAGCGGTAAACGTGTGGTGCTGGTCACCAACTCGCATCCGGAAACGCTGGCCATCAAGGACGAGCGCGTGGCGCTGACCCGGTATTTTCACGCCACCTACTCCACCCATTCCTTCGGAGTGCCGAAAGAACATGGAGATTTCTGGCCGCTGCTCAAGCTACGCGAAGAATTCGATCCGCAGCGCTCGCTGTTCGTGGATGACAGCATCCCGGTGCTCGAATCCGCGCGCCGCTTCGGCATCGCGCATATCCGCGCAGTGCGTCAGCCTGACAGCGGCGCCGCGCCGCAGAACACACGGGATTTCATCGGCATCGACTCAGTGGCCGAACTGTATTAGGCCCTAGCCGGCCGGGCCGGCGGCGCCGGGATTCGGTGCTCCGCCCGCGGGCCCACCGCCGCCGCGGCGCCGCCGGCGCCGTTTGCGGGCGGGATCCGCAGGCTGCCCCGAAGCTTGACCTTCCGCATGGGCGGGCGCGGGCGCGCCGGAGCCGGAATTGGACTGGGATTGCACAGGGCGCGGTGCCTGCGAGCCGCGTCGTTGCCCGCCGCTGTGGCGTCCGCCGCCGCCGCCGGACCTGCT
>CAZZWM010000048.1:11050-24979 GCA_964657945.1 uncultured Steroidobacteraceae bacterium | reverse complement strand
GCGCGGCGCCGAGGTACGCGAACTGCTGCCTATGGCGGAGTGCATCGAACTGATGCATCGGACCATGATCGCAGTGTCCGAAGGCCGCGTTGTGCTGCCGCTGCGATCGATTCTGACGATGCCGGATGATCGCGGCATGATGGGCCAGATGCCTGGTTATCTTGCCGATCCGGAGTGTTTCGGCGTCAAGTTGGTGAGCCTGATTCCGCGCAACAAGGCGCCGCAATATTCTTCTCATCCTGGGTTGGTGCTGCTGTTCGAGGCGGAACACGGTCAACCGGTGGGGTTGGTCGATGCCGCCGAGATCACCGCCATTCGTACCGCCGCCGCCAGCGGCTTGGCCACGCGATTGTTGGCGCGAAGCGATGCCGGCGATCTGGCGCTGTTGGGTGCCGGTGAGCAGGCGCGCAGCCATTTGCAAGCCATGCTGAGCGTGCGCGGTTTGCGACGCGTGCGGGTCTGGACCCGCGATCGCGACAAAGCGGCGGCTTTCGCCGCAGAGCAGGAAACGAAGCATGGCATCGCGATTGAAACCAGCGCGACTGTGCGCGAAGCGGTGACCGGCGCCGACCTCATCTGCACAATGACCAAGGCGCGAGATCCGATTCTCGAGGGTGACTGGCTTGCGCCCGGTGCGCATTTGAATGTGATCGGCTCCAGCATCGCCGCGGCCGCCGAGATCGACACCCAGGCGGTGGCCAAGGCGCGGTTTTTTGTCGATCGGCGCGAATCGACCGTCAATGAAGGCGGCGAGTACCTGCGCGCGTTGAAGGCGGGCGCCATCACGCCCGGGCATATCCTCGGTGAAATCGGCGAAGTCGCGAACGGTTCGAAGATAGGCAGGAGCTCGCCGCTCGATGTGACGCTATACAAGTCGTTGGGGATTGCTTCGCAAGACTTGGCTGCAGCCCATCATGTGCTCGCGAAAGCGCGCGCCGCGGGAGTTGGTCAGATCATTGACTTCTGACATCAATGGAATTCACGAGTCAACCGCCTTCAGGGGGCTAGGGGCGGCTGGCTGCAGTTCAGCACCAGGCGGGTTCCATGGTCGCCGCAGGGTTCGAAGCGCAACGTGGCGTTCAGCAAGGCGGCGCGCTGGCGCATCATTTTCACGCCGAGCCCGGCGCCGAGATCGCTGACCTTCGAGACGCCCACGCCGTCGTCTGCGATCGTCAAGCCAACGGTACCGGAATGGATTTCGAGTGCAATCTGTATGCGGGCCGCGCCGGCGTGCTTGACCGCGTTGTTCAGCCCTTCCAATGCGAGGTGATAGACGTGGTCGCAGGCTTCCGCGGACAGCAACAGCGGCGCGGTTTGGTGCGCCGAGAATTCCAACGTGGGCCCCTCCCAGTCCGGCCCCATCTCAGACAGCTGACGGATGGCGTGCACCAGTCCGCCTTGCAACTCGCTGAACGGCGCGAAACCGCGCGCGATTTTCCGGCAGGATTCAATCGCATTGCTGGCAATGACCGAGAGACGGCGCAAGTCCTCGGCGATATCGAGTTGATCGCGGTTCGCCGAAGTTGCCAGGCTGCGCGCGAGCAGGGCGATGCCCACCAATTCCTGTCCGAGGCCGTCGTGCAGTTCCCGCGCCAAAGTGCCGCGCTCGCGGGCGTTGCAATCGCTCAAAGCGCGCTCCAGGTTCTTGCGGTCCGTAACATCCTCGCCGATGCTGGCTGCGGCGAGGGTGTTGCCCTGAGCGTCTTTCAACAGCATGTTGTTCCATCGAACGGTGCGGCGTTCTCCGCTGCGCGTGAGCACATCGTTTTCGTGATGCCAGCTGTTTGGCAAGTCGCGAAACATATCGGCAAACAGCGGCCGCAAATCCTCGATGCTTGGCGGCTCGAATACCTCGTGCCAGTTGCGCCCCTCGATTTCATCGAAGGACCAGCCGGTGAGGCTCAAGAAGAATCGATTGCAATAAGTGATCCGCGCGTTCAGATCGATGGTGACTGCGATCAGGTTGACGTTATCGAGCAGATCCCGAAAGCAGGATCGGGGATCCGCCCCGAGACCGGCATCGAGCGCGCCGGCGACGCCATGCGCAGCGTCGCCCGCCGAATCGTTCATCGAACGCACGATCGAATTGTTCATCGCGAACAGCTCCCCTCCTTAGGCAACTGCTGCTCTTTGAGCCAGCATATGTCGCTAGGCGTCAAAGGTCGCCCCTCCGAGCGATAAATTCAAGTGCCGTCGCAATTCGGCGACGCAGCCCTTTTTGCAGCGATCATGGCGGACTTTATGACCCAGGCGCTTGGGGGAATTGAGCGTTCACGGCCGCGATTCCCTCATGCGAGGCGCGTCAGCGGGGCCGCTCGAACATGGTGCAAGGAAGAAGGGCATAACCCCTGGAAAACTGCGGAAAAATAGCCATTTTTGAGACCTGCGGCCTACTTCGTCCGAGCTTGGAAATGTAAAGTCCGCCCCAATAAGGGTGCTGGAAGTAGAAGGAAATTTCAGGAGAAAGGTCATGATAGAAACAGTCGCCCGATGGGGCCATAACGCGCTGTTGGTTACCCTTGCGGTAATGACATACGCGGTCGTGATTTCGCTGCGCTAAGCGCGCGGGACGATGCGTCCCTTCACTGCGGAAGGGGAGCCGGCTCGACGGCCAACTCCTCTGCGGTGAGATGTTTGGATTTCCACAGCACTACGCCGTAGTAACACACCCGGTGTTCATGCCGCCGCCGTCCATGCGCTGATCCCTGTCTCGCGCAGGCGATAGGCCTGGCTCGCACGAACAGCCCGATACGAATGCCCATCTGCACCGGTCGCAAGCGCTGCCTGCCGAAGCTGCGGCGCAGGCGGCGGTATATGCTCCACATCACCAACGCGGCGAGCAGGAACGGTACGATTTGCGAAGGCGCAGGTTGCATTTAGCTGCTACTAATACGCGATGGCGGCGGAAAATCCAAGCAGCACGGTCGGCTCGGGACAATTGACGCGCGGCGTAGGGGCATGGGGAGCGGTCGCCGTGAACGTCGCCAACATGATCGGCACCGGCGTATTCCTCAAGGCGCGCGTCATGACCTGCAATGTGGGAAGCCCGAGACTGGTGTTGTTGGTGTGGCTGTGCGCCGGTTTGCTCTCGCTCGCCGGCACATTCTCCTATTCCGAAATTGCCGCGATGATGCCGGAGGCGGGCGGCGACTACATTTATCTGCGTCGTGCATATGGCCGGGTGGTCGGCTTTCTGTATGGCTGGATGATGTTTGCGGTCGCGCGCGCAGGTTCACAAGCCGCATTGGCGGTCGGCCTTGCAATTTTCATGAATGTGGCTCTGGGTGGTGTCCTCGAGCGCTGGCACCTGGGGCCCGCAACCGGCTTGACGTGCGTGGCGCTCGTCACGATTTGGATCGTCGCATCGATCAATTGCGCGTCAGTGGCGATGGGCGGGCGCGCAGCATTGGTGCTCACTCTGGCCAAAGTGGCGCTGGTGCTGGGCGTGGGTATTGCGGCATTTGCCCTGGGCCAAGGCGACTGGGGTCACCTTGCCGGTTCGGGATTTTCCGGCAGCTGTGAAGGCGTCGCATCCAGCGCGCGGGGCGGTATTGCGGGATTTGGCGCCGCCATGCTCGGCGCGCTGTGGGCCTACGATGGATGGAACAACGTAGCGCCGCTGGCCGGCGAGATTCGTGATCCGCAGCGCAATCTGCCCCGCGCCTTCGTGGGCGGCATGTTGGTGGTTGCCGCGCTGTATCTGTTCGCAAATTCGGCCTACTTCTACGCGCTCACTCCGGCGCAGGTAGCCAGTGTGCCGGCATCCTCATCGGTGGCGACCGAGGTGCTGAGACGATTCCTCGGCCCCACCGCGGTGGCCTTCACCGCCGCCGCGCTGATGGTTTCCTCATTCGGCTCCCTGCATGCGAGCGTGTTGGCCAACTCGCGCATACCCTACGCGATGGCGCGCGATGGATTGTTCTTCCGCTCCCTGGCGCGCTTGTCGGTGCGCGCCAACGTGCCGGCCAGAGCCATCCTTGCGCAGGCGGCTTGGGGCAGCGTGTTGGCCATTTCCGGCACCTATGATTCACTGACGGACTCGGTCATCTTCGCGTCGTGGTTGTTCTACGGATTGAGCACCGCGGCATTATTCGTGTTCAGAAAAACCATGCCCGATACGCCTCGGCCGTATCGGGCGCTCGGCTATCCGCTGGTCCCGATCATTTTCCTGGGAGTAACCGCAGCTTTGCTGGTGAACACCTTTATTGCAGCACCGCGGCAGGCTCTGCAGGGCGTGGCGGTGCTGCTCGCCGGACTGCCGTTTTATTGGTATTGGTCGCGGAATGCGAAAAAAATGCCGCCCGAGGTTCGGCACGGGCGGCGATAGCTGCTATGCGGCGCGCGGCAGATCGAACACCAGCACTTCGGCCTGGTGACCGTGGCTGACCCGCAGCGTGTTGGTGTCCGTGATCTTCAATGCATCACCGGCTTGCAGGCGCTGACCATTGGCGCTGATCACCCCGCGCGCCAGGTGCACGTAGATCCGTCGTCCGTCATCGACCGTGAGATCCGCCTGCTCAGCGTCATCGAACAGTCCGGCATACAGCCGCGCATCCTGGTGAATCAGCAAAGATCCGTCGGCCGCATCCGGCGAGACGATGAGTCGCAACCGACCGCGCTTCTCTTCAGCGGCGAATCTTTTCTCCTCGTAGCTCGGCTTTATGCCGCGCTGGCCCGGCTGAATCCAAATTTGCAAGAAGTGCACCGCCTCGCTCGCTGAGGGATTGAACTCACTGTGCTGCACACCTGTGCCGGCGCTCATGCGCTGCACGTCGCCCGGCCTGATGGTCGAGCCGTTACCCATCGAGTCCTTGTGCGCGAGCTCGCCCGACAGCACGTAACTGATGATCTCCATGTCTCGATGCG
Source organism: uncultured Steroidobacteraceae bacterium (assembly GCA_964657945.1). Classification (GTDB taxonomy): domain Bacteria; phylum Pseudomonadota; class Gammaproteobacteria; order Steroidobacterales; family Steroidobacteraceae; genus Bog-1198. Next base: position 20,113 of record CAZZWM010000048.1, on the reverse strand, counting down.
CATGGGTGCCGAAACCGGCACCGGCCTGCACGCGATCCTCGTTGATCACCCGCAACGGCCCGAATTCAACATGTTCAGGATCGAAATAGTCGGCAAAGGAGAAGGTATGAAAGGACTTCAGCCAACCGTGGTCGGCGAATCCGCGTTCTTCACTGCGTCTGATGTTGTTCATGGGAACCTCCGTGATTCGTACAATAGGCTCGAAGAACTGAATAAAAAAGCGCAAAATTCGCGGCCTATTGATCGAATTTATGGATACATCGCGTGTTGGCCAAAACCTCCTTGGAACAATGGGCCGTGCTCGCCGCTGTGGTCGACGAAGGCGGATTTGCGCAGGCCGCTGTGGCCTTGAATCGCAGTCAATCGGCGGTGAGCTACTCGATCGCGCGGCTGCAGGAATCTCTGGACCTGCCGCTGCTGGTGGTCGAAGGCCGCAAATCGGTGCTGACACCGCACGGCCAGACATTGCTGGCGCGCGCGCGGGGGCTGTTGCGCGAATTGGATACTCTAGAGGCCTTGGCACGCGGGCTGAAGCAGGGCTGGGAAAGTGAATTGAAGCTGGTGGTCGATGCGGCCTTCCCGCGGCCGCGGCTGCTGGAGATCATCGCGGAATTGCAGAGCTCCTGTCCGAGCACGCAGATCCAGCTGGCCGACGTGGTGTTGTCGGGCGCGGAGGAAGCGATCGCCGCCGGCAGCGCGGATCTTGTGGTCACCAGCCGCGTGCCCCCGGGCTATCTGGGCAACTGGTTGATGGATGTCAAATTCGTCGCGGTGGCTCATGTGAACCATCCTCTGTCTCAGTTGGGGCGTGAGTTGGTCGCCGAAGATTTGGTGCATCACGTGCAGGCCGTGGTGCGGGATTCAGGCACGCAAAATCCGCGCGATGAGGGTTGGTTGGGAGCGGAGCGACGCTTCACGGTGTCCAGCCTGGATGCATCCTTGGCGACCATCAGCGCGGGCCTCGCGTATGGATGGTTGCCCGAGCATATGCTGGCAGGGGCTGTGCGTGACGGCACGCTGCGCGAGCTGCCGCTGGTTGCCGGCGCGAGACGCCATGTCTCGCTGCACATTGTGCTCGCACAACCCGACCTTCTCGGCCCTGCGGCGCGCGCGGCGGTGGAGTCGTTTCATCGACACGGCAAGCGGTGACGGTAGGACCCACCCTACACCGGGAAACGGGGTGCCCTGACTGAATTGCCGTGAACCTTCGCCTAAAGTCCCGTCATCCATCGTAGGGAGCGTCACATGTCACTTGGGACCATACTTCTCATCATCCTCGTTCTGCTTCTCGTGGGCGCATTGCCTGCCTGGCCGTACAGCGGCAGCTGGGGTTACTACCCGAGCGGCGGACTGGGTTTGGTGCTCATCGTACTGCTGGTGTTGGTCGTATCCGGCCGACTGTAGTGTCGATTCGGTTTTTGGCCGCGGGCGCCGCGATTTTTGCCTCGGCGCTCAGTGTAGCGTCGGGGCAAGTCGCCGATACGGCGCAGTGCCATCCAAAAACACGGCCCTCTACGCTGGACTATCTGGCCTTGGCCAGCATGGCGGATTCGCCGCGGCCGTTGGCGATGGCGGCTTATCGCCCGCAGCGACTCGAGTCGCCGCCACCGGAGTGGCCGCTGCGCACCGCGCACTGAAACTCAATGCGCCTGAGGGCGCTTCAACAAATCGCCGCGATCCACCGACCTCACATTGAGGTGCAATTGAGTCGCGCCGCGCGTGGTCGTCAGCGGTATCTTGCTCCCGGCAGGGCCCACCGCCCAGATGCGCCGATAGAAATCCGGCAGGTTGGTGATGTCTTGATCGGCAACTTGCGCGATGACGTCGCCTTCGCGAATGTCTGCATATTGAGCCGGACCACCCTCGACGACGCCGCTCACGTAGACCTTGCCCGCCACCTCCACGGCATAAACGCCCAGCCACGGACGTGCGTGCCGATCGGCTTTGCCGGTGGTTCGCAGGCTGTGGAGTATCGGTTTCAGCAGATCGATGGGCACGAACATGTTGGCATTGACCTCGTCGCCGGCGACGATTTCGCGCACCAACAAGGAACCGAGTCCCACCAGCATCCCGTGATCGTCTATCAGGGCGGCACCCGACCAGTGGGGATGGGGCGGCGCCGCGAAAATGGCATCGTCCAATAAATACTCCCAGGCTCCGGCGAATTCGCGTCGTGCCAACACGCGCGCGCTTTGCGGAGCCGCGAACTCCGCAGCGCTCAAAACGTGCACCTCGCTGCCGGTGGTCAAGTCCGAGGAATTGCCGAGAGCGATGGGGGACAGATTCATGGGCTGCAAGGGCAATACCAATCCGAAGCCCGTGACTTGATCGTAGGCCAAAGGATGCGCCGCAATCTCGCGCCCGCCCGAATCGGTCAGCCATACATCGGTGGCCTCGGTCATCAAGTAGCCGATGGTCAGCACCAGTCCAGCGCTGTCGATGATGACGCCGCTACCGGTTCGCTGCGAGCCCAGAATGCCCGCGGTGAAGGCGTTTTCGGGGACCTCGGCACGCAACTTGACTACAGAACGGCTGATGCTGTGTAGATCCAGTTCCGTCATGGGCACAGTGATAACACTCGCCGAAACTCTCCACAACCCCACCCCGGGAGATTGACCGGCGTTCGACCCGCTTCACGGAAGCGGGTCGCTGTTAAGGCCACCATGCGAGGATGCGGCAACACCCCATCCTGCTTTTCTTTTTGGCGCTGTATGTCGGCTGGGGCGGCTGGCATTGGCTCAGCAACCGCGCCGTCCGCGCTCCGGATGGCGTACTGGTCACAGACGAACCGCAGCAAGTCATGGTGGCCAATGGCGAGACGATACGACGCGGCCGTTGGACGCTCACGGTTCGCGCCAACTATCGCATCACGGCGCGGGTCTTGGGTCGTGAAACCTACAACTTCGACGCGCTATCCGATCTGACACCCCAGGACATTGCCTTGGGCTGGGGCCCGATGTCCGACAGCCGGGTTTTGCGCAGCATGCAGATGTCCCAGGAGAATCGCTTCTTCAACTGGCGCATCTCGGCCGCTACCTTGATACCCATGTCCGTCATCATCACCCACGCGGCCAACACGCATGTGATTCCGGCGGATCGCGGCATCGCGCGGCAGCTGCTGCGCCTCAGGCCGGGCGATGTGGTGACATTGAGCGGCGAACTGGTCGATGCCAAACGCGACGACGGCCGCTGGATCAACACCTCATTGACGCGCGAGGACACCGGCGCGGGCGCCTGTGAAGTGATGTGGGTGACCAACGTCAGTTCTTGAGCAGCCAGTGGCGCAATGCCAGGGACACCGCGTCCGGCCGTTCCACGGGCGCCAGATGACCGGCGCCATGGATCTCGAACAGCGTCGCATGCGGGATGCGTCGGCGCATGGTTTCGTGCTGCGACATGGGCGTACCGGTGTCGTGGCTACCGCTCAACAGCAGGGTCGGGATGCTTATGGTCGGCAATATTGCCAGCGCATCGGGCCGGTGCAGCAAGGCGTGGACCTGCTGGGCGTAATCCGCGACGCTGCAGCGCTCGATCATGGCGGTGAGGCGCGGCATCAATTCGGCACGGCGCGACGCATCGCTGCCCAGCATGGGCGGCAGCCACTCACGCGCCAGAGCTCCCATGCCCTGCTCGTAGGCCACGCGCAGCAGATGTCCGCGTCCCTGCGCCTCACCGTCGCGCACCGTGTGCACGGCGGTGTTGAGCAGTGCCAGCGCGCTGATCCGTTGCGGCGCGTTGCGAATCAGTTCCAATGCCACCCGTCCCCCCATGGAATGGCCGGCGACGGCAAATCTTGGCGGCGCGGTTTGCAGCACGTGAGCTGCCATTGCTTCGATGCTGCTGAAGCCGATGAAGGAAATCACAGAAACATCGGCAACTTCCGAAAGTCTGCGCGGGATATCCGCCCACAGAGTCTCGTCGCAGAGCAGTCCGCATAACAGCAGTAAGGTGGGCTTGGATGCTGCGGTCGATGCCATCAGGGGGCGCAAGCGCGCGCGCTCATTGCCAGCGACAGGGCGCCGAGCACGCCGGCGCGTTCTCCCAGTGCGGGCGGCACCACGTAGCGATCCGCATGCTGCAACAATTCGATCCGATCGATATATCCCGCCAGCCAATGCAGCATGCGTTGATGAATCATGGGAAAAAGTCGGCTCTGATTCATGACGCCACCGCCCATGATGATCCTCTGTGGAGAGACCGTCAGCACCAGCGTCGCGCAAAGTTGTCCGAGATAGTCCGCCTCGAGCGTCCACTGCGGGTGATCGGCATCCAGAAGCGACAGCTCGCGATCGCTGCGCATCTTGATCGCGGGCCCCGAGGCGAGCCCCTCCAAACAGTCGCCATGGAAAGGGCAGGAACCTTGGAAGGCTGTGTCGAGGGGATGGCGCCGGACGAACAGGTGGCCGATCTCCGGATGCAGCAATCCGTGCAAAGGCACCCCGTTGACGAGCACTCCGCCCCCGATGCCGGTGCCGACGGTGATGTAGACCAGGTTGTCGATGTCGCGGCCCGCTCCCCAACGATGTTCTGCCAATGCCGCGGCGTTGACGTCGGTATCGAAGCCCACCGGACAGGCGAACTCAGCGCGCACCGCGCCGACGATATTGGCGTGGCTCCAGCCGGGCTTGGGCGTCTTGCCGATGAAACCGTAGTGCGGCGAGCGGCGATCGAGCACAACGGGGCCGAATGATGCAATGCCGATGCCTTGCAGCGCACCGTGTCGGCCGCTGCCTTGGCGCAGGAATTGCACCATGGCCGGCAGCGTGGTGGACGGATCGGTGGTGGGCAGCCGCGACTCGGCGACGATGGCGCCGTCAGCATCCCCCAAGGCGCAGACGAATTTGGTGCCGCCGGCCTCGATGGCGCCGTATAGCGGGATGACGCGGCTCATATCGGCAGCATAGCGTATCGGCGACCGATATAATGGGCGTATGAACCCGACCCCAAGCGCTGCGGCGCGCGCAATGATCGAACGCTTGATCGCGTTCAACACCGTATCGCGCGATTCGAATCTGGGTTTGATCGAGTGGGTGCGCGACTACCTGGCCCAGCAAGGTGCGACCACACGGCTCACTCACGATGCCACCGGGAAGAAGGCGAATCTATTTGCCACCCTCGGTGATTCGAACAAGCCCGGTTTGATACTTTCCGGTCACACCGACGTGGTTCCGGTCGATGGCCAGAACTGGGATACCGATCCGTTCAAGGCCACGGAGAAGGACGGCAGGTTGTATGCGCGCGGTTCTGCCGATATGAAAGGCTTCATCGGCATCATCCTGAATCAAGCGCCGAAATTCATCGGCGCTTTGAACGCCAATAAATTGGACGCGCCGCTGCACTATGCGTTGAGCTTCGACGAGGAGGTCGGCTGTCTGGGGGTGCGCAGCCTGATCCGCGATCTGGAAGACAACAATATCCGGCCGGCGGGTTGCGTGGTCGGCGAACCCACCTCGATGCAGCCCATCATCGCCCACAAGGGCACGCACCGGTTTCGCTGCGCCGTGCACGGTCGGGAGGCCCATTCCAGCTATGTCACCCATGGCGTCAACGCCATCGAGTATGCGGCGCGGCTGGTGGTCTTCATCCGGCAGCTGGCCGATCGGCTGGCCCAGCTCGAACAGCGCGACTACGGTTTTACGGTGCCGTATTCCACGCTCTCCACCGGACTCATCCAGGGCGGCATCGCCGCGAACGTCGTCCCCAAGGATTGCGTGTTCCAATTCGACATGCGCACATTGCCGGATGCGTCTCCCGATGCGTTATATCAAGAGATTCGCGGTTACGCCGAAACCCTGGCGAGCGAAATGAAGAGCATCGATGAGGCGTCCGGAATCGATCTGCAGTGGATGAGCCAGACGGTGGGGCTGGCGGCGTCGGAAACGGATGCCATCGTTCAATGGGCCATGCAGCTGTCCGGAAATCCGCGCGTGGGCAAGGTTTCTTACGGCACTGAAGCGGGCCTGTTTCAGAAAATGGGCGTACCAACGGTGATTTGCGGCCCGGGGGACATTGCGGAGGCGCATCGTCCCAACGAGTTCGTGGCGCTCGAGCAATTGGCGCAGTGCGAGGCCTTCATGGAGCGGATACTGGAAACCGGCTACGCCGTCGCGTAGCTCACGCAATGGCTCGACGCCGTGACGTAGCGATCGTGCTGCGAGCACAGCCCGTCATTCAAGCGAACCGCCGCAAATCCGGAACTCAGCGACCTCAGGCCCGGGAAGGCCGTTTCCAGGGACTGTGGCGCGTTCTGGAAATGCCTGCAACTGCGGCAGGCTGGGGCGGGCAGGGCGCTCACTGACCCAGCCGGTTCCAGAACTCGCCGAACACCTGCGTGGATAGAATGAACCCGAGCAGTACGTTGATCACCACGCCGACGCTGAAGGCATAGAACGGCTTGGCGCCGATCGATGCGAACTCTCGCAGGCGCGTCGTCAAGCCGATGGCGAGAAACGCAAAGGTGAATGCCCAGGTGCGGAATGCCTGCAGCGGGGCCACCAATGCGGGCAGGACTTCCTTCTTGTAGGCCGCATAGTCGTAGCCGCTCGAAACCAAGGTCACGACGGCGGATGCGATCAGGAAGCCCAGCACGAATTTCGGAAATCGTCCCCAGATCTCGCCGGCATTGGCCTTGCCGTCGATGCCGGTCCGCTCCCAGCGAGTCGTCGCAATCAAGGACAACACGAAGGCCCACACGCCGATCCAAACATCGCGCCCAATCACCTTCATCAGGGTAAAAGCGCTGACGGCGGCTTCCGGCGAGCCCGCGATGCCGGAAACATTGCCTGCGTAACCGCCATAGGTTTGCGCGGCCGCCAATCCAGCAGCGTCGGCAAACTCCGAGGTGCCGATCCATGCTCCTGCCACGCCGGTGGAGAGGCCCAGCGCGCGCGCCACCAAAGGCAGCACGAAGATCATGACGATGGCCCACACCACCACCACGGAAATCGTCACCGAGACATGTTCTTTCTTGGCGCCGACGGCACCGCCGACGGCGATGGCACCCGATACGCCACAGACGGCCCCACCGGTGCCCAAGGTCGCCGCCAGGCGTTTATCCAGCCCCAAGCGCACTGCCGCGAAGTAGATCGCGCCGAAGGTCGTCAACGACACGATCGCTGCCTGGACGATGGCCACCGGACCCGCCCAGGCGATCAGCGTCAAGGGCAAGCTTGCGCCCAGCAGCACGATGCCGGTCTTGATGTAGAACTCCACTCGCAGGCCGGGCTCGAGCCAGCGCGGCACGCCGACGGAATTGGAAATCAGCAAACCCAAACCCAGCGCGACCAAAGGCGGCTCGAGATTGTAGTGCGCTGCCTGATCCCAAAGTCCCAAGAAGTAGAGCACGCCGGCCGCGAGATACACCACCAGGAAGGCCGGCAGGAAACGCGATAGCTTGATGCCCAAGGCGGCCGCGCCGATGCCGAAGGCAAACGCCCATAGGGCGAACAGCGCTGCGAACTGAACGCCATGCTGTTGCAGCTGCGTTCGTACCTCCGACAGATGGCTCCATTTCTGCGGGGCCACCGCGATCCATTTGATGCTGCTGCCGCCGACAAACAGCCCCAAGGCTACGGCAATCAAACCCAAGCCAATCCAGATCGCCCACCAGTCCTCCTTACGAAACAGGCCGTGCCAGCGGGGCGCGGGTTCAATGATGGGGGCAGCGGTGGGGTGGGCGATTTCCGCCATTTTAGACTCCGGTTATTGTGCCGATACCGTAGCCCGGGGAACGGCATGCGTCGAATAGCGACTGCTTATATGGTGCGAACCGCCGGTGCTTAGATCCGGCGGTTCTATGGTTATGCCATTCAACTCGTTCAGGCGTTGACGGAACGCATGCCGGTCTGATCGTAGCGGGTGCCGGCGGCGACGCCATGCGGCGCCACACTGGAGATTCTTGCCAGCTCGGCCGGCGTGAGCGCAATTTCGGTGGCTGCAATGTTTTCTTCGAGACGCTTGGCGTGCGTGGTGCCCGGTATCGGCACGATGTGTGAGTCCTGAGCCATCAGCCAGGCCAGCGCCAGCTGCGCCGGCGTGCAATGCTTTTCGCCGGCAATCTGCGTCACCTTGTCCACCAGCAGCAAATTCTTGGCGAAGTTGGCGCCTTGGAATCGAGGCGTGTGCCGTCGGTAGTCGTTGGCATCCAAATCCTCCAGGCTGCGGAAGCGTCCGGTGAGAAAGCCCCGGCCCAGCGGGCTGTAGGCGACGAATCCGATGCCCAATTCGCGGCAGGCTCCCAGCACACCGTCTTCGGGATCGCGCGACCACAACGAGTACTCCGATTGAACCGCGGTGATGGGATGCACGCGATGCGCCTTTCGCAGGGTGTCGACGCTGGGCTCGGACAGCCCGATGTGACCGATCTTGCCGGCTTTGACGAGCTCCGCCATCGCGCCCACCGTTTCTTCAATGGGCGTGCTGCGATCGACGCGGTGCTGATAGTAAAGGTCGATGTGTTCGACGCCGAGGCGCTGCAGCGAGCGATCGCAAGAGGCGCGCACATAGTCGGCCTTGCCGCTGATGCCGCGCACTTTCGGATTGGCGGGATCGCGTTGAATGCCGAATTTCGTGGCCAAGAACACTTGCTTGCGTCGGCCGGCAATGGCTTTGCCCACCAGCACCTCATTGGTGAACGGTCCGTACATATCCGCCGTATCGAGGAAGGTCAGGCCCAACTCGAGCGCGCGCTGCAGCACGCCGATCGCCTCGGCATCGTCCTTGGCGCTGGATTTGTAGAATTCGGAGAAACCCATGCACCCCAAACCGACTGCCGATACCTGCGGGCCGTTGCGGCCCAACTGGCGTGTCTTCATGAAATGGCTCTCCGGTCGAAGTTTTGCGTGGCGCGATTATGCGCGTCTCGGCGCCGACTTTCGACGCGAGGCCGCTCGCCGGGGAATTCCGGCCGCGGCCAGCAGCACTTGCGCCGCGGCTTTGGCCGGGCGCGCCACCGTGGGATCGCCGCGCACCAAGGCCGTGGCGATTGCCCCTTCGACCAAGATCGACAGTTGCGTGGCCAGCGCGTCCGCGTCCTTGGCATCCAAGCGCTGCAGCATGTCGCGA
>CAZZWM010000048.1:0-11040 GCA_964657945.1 uncultured Steroidobacteraceae bacterium | reverse complement strand
AAGCGGCGTTGTTCCTTGAAGTCGGTGGCGATCTTGGCCGCGGCGCTGCCAAGCTCCGCCACGGCATTGACGAAGGGACAACCGCGGAACTCGGCGCCGGCGAACCAGCGCTCCAGCCAATCGAACAGATGCAGAATTTGATCGAGGGGCGGACGGTCGGAAGGCTTCACCGGATAGTAACGCCGGGTGAGATACGCCATCACCAAGACATCTTTGGACGGATAGTAGTTGTAGAGGGTGCGCTTGCTGATGCCGGCATGCGCCGCGATGCCGTCGACGCCGACTGCGCGGATGCCTTGGCCGTTGAACAACTCATCGGCGGCCGCCAGGATCTTTTCCTGCATGGCTGGTTTCGCAGGCCAGCGGCTTATGATTGCACCGATCGGTGTATTTTTTTCTTGACAGTCGGCATGCAGACCGTTTTACTTACACCGATCGGTGTAGTCAAGGAGTTGCCATGTCGAATTCGAATCGTCACCTAGCCTTCATGCTGGGGGCCGGCTTTGCCGCCCTGTTTTCCGCGGCGGATGCGCCTGCCGCCGACATCGTCAGTGACGTGGCGCCGCCGGCTTTGCGCGCTGAGCGTCCACCGGCGCCGCGTGATGGATTCGTTTGGGCCCCGGGACACTGGGAACTGCGCGGCCATGATTATTCCTGGGTCGGAGGCACCTGGATTTCAGAACGCCGCGGCGCCCACTGGGCGGCCGATCGCTGGGAGCAAGCGGGTACTCAATGGCGCTTCATTCCCGGGCATTGGGAGCGGTAGTCAGGGCACATCGACATGGATGTCGGTCATGCATCAACTCCGCAAATATCCATTGCAACGCCTAAGGGGTGTCCGCAGTAACATTTATATATATTAAACAATCAGTTACGGAATTAATATAGAATCGATCTGGAAACATCCGAAACCCGTGCAGAGCTGATTGCACCCCCGCGGCAGGTCTGCAGCGTATTCCTGAGCAAGGCTGCCATCGCGGCGGCCCTTCAAGGCACAGGAGTATCGTTCATGAAATTGCGTGTGTTTGTTCTTGCCTCTTTATTCATACCTGCATTCAGCTGGGCCGCGGACGGCAAGCTGAAGCTGCCGGATTTCAAAGGCCTGTCGGAAAAAGCCACCGAGTCGGTGCACATCAGCCTGGGGCCTTTGCTGCTGCACTTCGCGCGCGGCTTCATCGACGACTCCGACCCCGATGACGCAGCGGCCAAACGCATGTTCGCGGGCATTACGTCGATCGAAATTCAAAGTTTCACCTTCGCCTCCGACCATGCCTACTCGATTGATGACATCGACAGCGTCCGCCGCCAGTTGTCGGCGCCGGGCTGGTCGCAGCTGATGCAGGTGCGCAGCAAGAAGGACGAGAACGTGGATATGTATGTGCTGATGGACGACAATCGGGCCGGCGGATTTGCGCTGATCGCCAGCGAACCGCGGGAGTTCACCATCATCAACATCGTTGGTTCGTTCAATCCCGATGATCTGCCGAAACTGGAAAAGCACCTGCACATCCATCAGAGCGGTCTCGGCACCGCCAGACTGGTGATGTAAGGGCCCATGGATGCCGCCATGGCGCTGGCAGTGCGGTCAATCAATTTGAATGATGCAAGCATCGATTTTCTGGACCAGCAGCTCGAGCGGGCGCGCGCGGGTCAGTCATCCGCCACAGCGGTGCTGATCCGCGCGCACCAGAAGTCCGTCTACAGCATCGCGCTGCGCATGCTGGGCGGACGCGAGCCGGCCGAAGACCTGGCGCAGGAAGTTTTCATGCAGATGAGCGAGCACTTGAAGCGCATCGAATCGAATCAGCATCTGCTGTTTTGGCTTCGCAAGGTCACCACCAACAAGGCCATCGATCAGTTGCGCCAGCGCGCGCGAATCGAGTGGGCTCCGCTCGAGGAAAAAGACGCCATAGCCGACCCGACCGCCCACAGCGATCCGCTATTGCAACGGCGCTTGGGTGCGTTGCTGCAGAATCTGGCGCCGGATGCGCGGGCCGTCGTGCTGCTGCGCTATCAGGAGGATCTGGATCCAACCGACATTGCACGGACTCTCGACATGCCGATCAACACGGTCAAGAGCCATCTGAAGCGCTCGCTGGATTCGCTGCGCGCGAGCTTGGAGGAAGTTTCATCATGAAAAAAGACCTCGAATCCGAATTGCGCGATGCACTGCGTCCGGTGGCGCCGAGCGCTGATTTCACCGCCCGGCTGGTTGCGCAGTTGGACGCCAGGGCGGGCGCCAAAGCGGGCGCCAAGGCGGAGGGCGCAGTGCAGCCATCACGCCGGCGGCCAGTGGGCCGGCCGCTGTGGTGGGCGGCTGGCCTCGCCGCGTCGCTGCTTATCGCCTTGGGGGTACAGCAGCATGTGCGCGCACAGCGCGAGTTGGCGCAGGGCCTCGAGGCGCGCCGCCAGGTGCTGCAGGCATTGCGGATGACCAGCCAGAAGCTGGATCTCGCCTATGAAGCAGTCAAGAAACAGTCTTCCTCTTTGGAAGACGCGGAGTCCGGCGCATGAAGCATCGCGTCGCTGCATTGCTGTTGATATTGCTGCTTCCGAGTCTGGGGACCGCGGCTCCCAATGCCCGCCTGGCTCTGCCGGATTTTTCGACCCTGTCGAAGAGGGCGTCGGAGTCGGTGACCATCACTTTGGATCCGAGTTTGTTGTCCCTCGCGGCGCGTTTTCTCGATTCCAACGATCCGGCTGAGGCGCAGACCATCGAGGTGATCAAGGGTCTGCAGGGCATTTACATCCGAAGCTTCACATTTGACGCCGATGACGCTTACCGTGCATCGGACATCGATTCCATCAGGAGTCAGTTGTCGGCCCCCGGTTGGAACCGCTTGGTCGAAACACGCAGCCGCAAGACGCATGCCAATGTCGACATCTACATCATGTTGGAGAAAAACCAGGCGATTGGGCTGGCGGTCATTGCCAGCGAGCCGCGCCAGTTCACCATCGTGAACATCGTGGGGGCCATCGATCTCGACAAGTTGCACAAGCTGGAAGGCCAGTTGGGTGTGCCGAAATTGGATATCGATTCGCCGAAGCCGGACTCGCCGAATCCCTTGCCTGCGGCGAAGAAACCCTAAGGGTTCTTCAGAGCCGGTGCATCGGATTCGTTGGCGGCCAAGGCGCGCTTGCCAATGGTCTGGCTATTGGCCAATACGCGATCCTTGCAGTCCTTCTGCGCATCGTTGTAGGAGAGAGTTCTGTTGGCCGACATGCTCTTCGTCATGCAGGCCGCAATCTGCCGCCTGATGGGAACCGGTGGACTTTGAGGCTCCTGCGACAGAGCCGCCGCCGCATTCAGCATCGCCATTACGCCGCCCGCAGACATAAGCAAAGTACGCATGGCGAAGAAGTATGAACGCCGCGTCGGCAGCGACAAGCCGCGGCAAACTCATTCGCTTGTCGGGCTTGCGCTGACAACCTTGGCGCACACGCCGGCAGGCGTGAAGCCGGGCACGGGCTTACCCGACAAACTTCGAGAAATACTGCAACAGGATTTGCGCGGTGGGATCGGGCAATTGATCGACGAAGAAGTGGCCGCCCGGCAGTGATGCGGCCTCAACGGTTGCACAACGCTTGCGCCATTCAGCCGGAATGTCGAACAACTGCGCCATCCGGCCGTTGGCGCCATACAGCACCAGCGTGGGCGCCCCGACCATACGGGTGATGTCTGCGGTATCGAGCGGCAGATCCACCGTGCCTGCTGCGCGGTAGTCGGAGCACGAGCCATGGATCATGGCCGGATCGCGCCAGGCGCGCCGGTATTCGCCGAGCATGTCGCCATCGAAGTCGGAAAGCTTCGCAGCGCCCCAGCCCACCAGACATACCTCGTAGAAATAATCCGGATCGCTTGCGATCAAGGTTTCCGGAAAAGGATGGGGCTGCGACAGAAAGTACCAATGCCAGTATGCGGCAGCCAACTGATGATTGGCTTGCATGAACATCGTGTAGGTGGGAACGATGTCCATGAGGCATAGGGCACGGATTTCCTCCGGATGATCGAGGGCCATGCGATGAGCCGTGCGCGCGCCGCGATCGTGTCCGGCGACGGAAAAGCTCGCGAAGCCCAATCTGCGCATCAGGCCCCATTGGTCGTCCGCCATCGCCCGAAAGGAATAATTGGAATTGTCGGGCAGGCAGCGCGGTTTTGCCGAGTCTCCATATCCGCGCAGATCCGGGCATACCACGGTGAAGCGCCGCGCCAGCTGCGGCGCGACGCGCGCCCACATCGCTTTGTTCTGCGGATAGCCGTGCAATAGCAATAGCGGCGGACCCGATCCGCCCATGACATAGGCGATTTCGATGCCATCGATGTTGGTGGATCGATGCAGGAAGTTCTCGAACATCAACGCGCGCTCCGCATGCGCATCACGATAACAGCTTCTAGCCCGCGGGCAGAATCAACGTGGCGTCATCGGCGCTGCGTGAATTCACCTTCGGGCTGACGCGATAAGCCTCCATCCAACCTTGTTTGTACGGCTGCAGTGCCGCCTTGGCTTCAGCCGGCGTGCCGCGCAGCCAGGTCTGGTAGTCACGACGCCGCAGAATGGCGGGCATACGGCCGTCGGTGTTTGCGACCCTGATCATCAGGTCGTTCGGCGGCACGCACAGCATGGCGCAGCTTTCGATGACATCGTCCTTGTCTTTCACCGATCGATCCCAGATGGCGGCCACGCCGAAAACCGAGCGGTCCAACAAGCGGACGAAGTAGGGCTGACGATAGCGCGCGTCGGTCAGCTGCCAGACATAGAAGCCTGCCATCAACATGACGCAGCGCTGGCTGTTCAGCCAGGGCGCGCGAAACTGCTGCGAATCCAAGATCGCTTCGCAGTCCACCTGCAACGGCGGAGCTTCCGTGGGTTCGCCTTCCGCCCATGCCGGAATGAACCCCCAGCGCATCATGGCCGCCTCCGACTGTCCCTCATGCCAGCGGATGGTTGGCACATAGCTCGCCGCAGAGACGTTGAATTTGGGCTCGAAGTTCCACCAATTGAGCGTCGGCAGGAATTCCCGCTCGGCGGCCGCTTGTTCTGGAAGCACATATCGATCGCACATGGGCGAAGGTTACGGCGGCGCGCCGGCCCATTGTGTGACGTAATTACGGTCCTGGGAAATCCGCGCGGCCAACTCGTATACTTTGCCGGCAGCAACGACAGCAAGGGCATATGAGCATGATCAGAGCGGCAATTTTGGCGGGAGCGGCGGTGTTGATGGCGGGTTTGGCGCATGCTCAAACCGTGCCGGAGATTGCGTTCGAATCGGCGCCGAATTTCTTCAAGCTGCCGGCCGGCATGTACTTCGGCGAGGTCAGTGGGATTGCGGTGAACTCGAAGAAGCATATATTCATATTGTCGCGCGCCAATCCCAGCGGGCCGGCCTACGGCGCGGCGGCGGCGGCTTTGTATGAATTCGATGCCGGCGGAAAATTCATGCGCGAAATCGGCCGCGGCTTGTATGCCTGGTCGTTCGCGCACGCCGTGCGGATCGACCGCGAAGACAATATCTGGGTGGCCGACAAAGGCTCCGACATGGTGGTGCGCTTCGATCCGCAAGGCCGGGTAGTCATGGTGTTCGGCCGCAAGGTGGAAGCCTCGGATGAAGCGGCGCATCCCCTGGAGCATCCCAAGCCGCCACTGCCGGCGGTGAACGGCTACTTCCGCCAGGTGACGGACATGGCGTGGGATTCGAAGAACAATGTCTTCATCAGCGACGGCTACATCAATTCGCGAGTGGCCGAATACAATCGCGACGGCGACTGGGTCAAGACCTGGGGAGAGTTCGGTTCAGCCCCGGGACAGTTCTTTCAATTGCATTCCATCGTCATCGACCGCGATGATCGGATCTACGTCGCTGACCGCGGTAATGCCCGCATCCAGGTGTTCGACACCAGCGGCAATCTGCTGAAGGTCATCAAGATCGACGTGCCGGCGCCGCCCGGCGCGCCGCCGGCCATTGGCAATCAGCCGGCCGAAGTAGGCGCGTTGGCGGCGGGAGCCAATAAGTTCCAGACGCCTGGCGCACCCTGGGCCTTGTGCTTGACGCAAGGATCCCCACAATATTTGTACGTGGCGGATGCCTATCCGGGGCGCATCTATAAGCTCAATACGGATGGCACGGTGCTCGGCTGGCTGGGCGGTTCGGGTAAGACGCTGAAGAAATTCGGTTGGATCCATGCGCTGGCTTGTCCGTCCGAAAACGAGGTCTACGCCGCTGAAATCCTCAATTGGCGGGCGCAGAAACTCACGCTGCACCCTTAGGCATACGCGAGGCTATCATGGCAACCGGCTGGGCAGGCGATGGCGCAGTACAGGATCAGATCGACGCGACGGTCAAAGATGCGATCGGCCGGGTCAAGAGTCAATTGCCGAAGGGGCCTTCGCTGAGCCACTGCGCCGAGTGCGAAATTGAAATCCCTGAAGCGCGGCGGGCGGCTTATCCGGGCGTGCGACTGTGTGTCGCCTGCCAAGAGAATCATGATCGCGATACCCGGAAATTCAGCGGCTACAACCGCCGCGGTAGCAAGGATAGTCAGCTTCGTTAAGCAGGAGTGTTGCGAAGCGAACGCAGGTAGAAAAGCATTATAATTTAGGTATTTACGATAAAGATATCAGGTAAATTCTCTGCAGAAGAGGCTGATACCTGGGCCCCTGGGGCGCTGGCGTCAGAAATTGCCTTCCGCATCGTCTATGTCGAGCTGACATGGAGATCTCATTCTAACCGCATGATTTATTGCATATTGCCCATCGCAAGGCCTAGGATGAGGTTCCAGGGGCTGACAGCAAAAAACTGTGGGATGTTGAACGCATGGCTACTCCAGCACGATCGATCGCTTCGTTGACCATATCCTTCGGGTTGGTCGCGATTCCTGTGAAGCTTTATTCCGCCACCGTGTCTTCGGAGCGCATTTCCTTCAATTTGCTGCGGCAAAAGGATGGTTCCCGGGTCAAACAGCAGTACATTGCCGTGAATGACGGAACGCCGGTGGAGCGCTCCGAAATGGTCAAGGGGTATGAGTTCGCCAAAGACCAATACGTGATGTTCAGCGCCGAGGAACTAAAAGCCCTCGAAGACACCACCACACATGCGATCGACATCGGCCAGTTCGTGCCGCTGGAATCGGTGGACCCGCTCTACTTCGATGGCACGTACTATCTTGCCCCTGACAAAGGCGGTGCAAAACCCTACACCTTGTTCGCGACCGCGCTTCGCAAGACCAAACAGGCGGCGGTGGGTCGCTGGATCTCACGCGGCAAGGAACATATCATCGTGGTGCGCGCGCTCGCCGACGGCTTGGCCATGCACCAACTGCATTTCAAAGCTGAAGTGCGCGATTTGAAGGATCTTGGCATTGAACCGGCCACGGTGTCTGAACCTGAATTGAAGCTCGCTCAGCAACTCATCGAGCATTTGGCTGCGAAGAGATTCGATCCGAATGAATACGCCGATGAACACAAGGCGCGGGTCGAGGCCGCCATTCAGAAAAAGGTGGAAGGCAAAGAGGTCACCATGGCGGAAGGGCCGGTGGCTGCAAAGAGCAGCAATGTGATCGATCTGATGGAGGCCTTGCGGGCGAGCATCGATGCGCGGGGAACCAAGAAAACCGAGCTCAAAGAAAAGAAGCCGCCCAAGCGCGCGGCGGCCCCCGGAGCGGCACGCAAGTCCGCCCGGCGGTGAAATGCATGCCTACGATTCGAACGACCTCAAGCGGCTGTTCGGTCTGTCGGCCGCCTCGGTTCGCGCGCTGGCCCGAGCCGGCCACCTAAATCCGGTCCGGCGCTCCGGGCGCCTGCATTATTCCTTTCAAGATCTCATCGTGCTGCGCACGGCCAGCGCCCTGCGGGCGGCGGCTATTCCGGCGCAGCGCATCAACAGGACTCTGGAAAAGCTTCGCGCCGCGCTGCCGCCCGGGGAAACCTTGAAGAAGATCTCCCTCACCGCGCTCGGCGATCGGGTTGCGATTCGCGAGGGGAAAATGCTGTGGGAGTCCGAGTCCGGCCAATACGCCCTCGCATTGGACATAGAAGACGAGACCGCGGACTTGCATGTGATGCGGCCTGCCGTGCCTGCCGGCACGGGCAATGGGGCGGATGATTGGTACGCCAAGGCGTTCGACCTCGAAGAATCGGATGCTTTGGCTGCGCGCGCGGCGTACGAAGCCTGTCTGAAAGCCGACGCGCAACATGCCGACGCGCGCGTCAATTTGGGACGGCTTCTGCATCTGGCGGGCTTGCTCGCCCAGGCCGAAGACATCTATCGGGCCGCGCCCCGGCCTGAGGCGTTCATTGCATTCAATCTAGCCGTGCTGCTCGAGGACCTGAAGCGGCCCGCTGAAGCCATCCAGGCGTATCGAGAGGCGCTGGCTCTCGATCCGCAGCTGGCGGATGCACATTTCAATCTCGCGCGGCTGTACGAGGAAGTCTCCGACGGCAAGTCATCGCTGCGGCATCTGCTGGCGTATCGGCGCATGATGGACCGCGACGGCAGCTGACCATGGCCAAGAAGAGCCTCGCCGTCTATCGCGCCAAACGCGATTTCTCGAAGACAGCCGAACCTTCGGGCGCCCAACGCGTGACATCTTCTGAGCGCCTGCGGTTCGTGATCCAGAAGCATGCGGCGCGCCAGTTGCACTACGACCTGCGGCTCGAGTTCGACGGTGTGTTCAGGTCTTGGGCGGTGGCTCGTGGGCCCTCCATCGACCCGGCGGACAAACGGCTCGCGGTGGAAGTGGAAAATCATCCTCTGGATTACGGCGATTTCGAGGGCACCATTCCGAAGGGCGAATACGGCGGCGGCACGGTGCTGTTGTGGGACAGGGGGTACTGGTGTCCGGAAGGCGGCAAGACGCCCGAGCAAGCCTTCGCCAGCGGCGATCTTAAGTTCACGCTGGAGGGCAAGCGTCTCACCGGCAGCTGGGTGCTGGTGCGCATGCGCGGAGACCGTTATGGCGGCAAGCGCACCAACTGGCTGTTGATCAAGCATCGCGATGCCAGCGCCGTCGCCGGAGGAACGGCGGCCTTGCTGGCGGAAGATTCTTCGTTGGCATCCGGCCGTACGCTTCAGGAAATTGCGGAGGGCGTCGGCAAAGCGCCGAAGCCCTTCATGATGGCGAGCGCCGGGGCGGCACGCGCCGATGCCGTATGGACGCGGCAATCGGAGCCTGTCGCGACGCCGGCTGCCGCAAACAAGGCGGCTGCGAAACCTGCAAAGGCCACCAAGCGGGT
Source organism: uncultured Steroidobacteraceae bacterium (assembly GCA_964657945.1). Taxonomy (GTDB): domain Bacteria; phylum Pseudomonadota; class Gammaproteobacteria; order Steroidobacterales; family Steroidobacteraceae; genus Bog-1198. The sequence continues at coordinate 1,810 of CAZZWM010000048.1, read as the reverse complement.
GAAGGTGAGGCAGCTGCCCAATTTCGTCGAGCCGCAACTGTGCAAGCTCGTGGAGAGACCGCCGTCCGATGAAGGCTGGGGGCATGAAGTCAAACTCGATGGCTACCGGGCCGAGTTGCGCGTGCAGGGCAAGAACATCAAGATCTTGACCCGCACGGGCCTGGATTGGACCGGGAAATTTGCTGCCATCGCCGACGCGGCGAGACCGATGCCCGATTGCCTGATGGATGGCGAGGTGGTGGCGCTCGATGAACAGGGCATGCCGAGTTTTGGTGCTCTGCAGGCAGCGTTGTCGGCGGAACGCTCCGAAGCATTGTTTTATTTCGTGTTCGATTTGTTGTTCGAAGGACAGCAAGACCTGCGCCCCTTGCCCTTGGTGGAACGCAAGAGCCGCTTGCAGCGCATCCTCGCCGGCCTGAAGGACGGGACGCGTTTTCACTACGTGGCGCACCTGGTGTCCAACGGCCATGACATCTTTGCTTCGGCGAGGAAGATGCAGCTGGAAGGCATCGTTTCCAAGCGGCTCGACGCGCCCTATCGATCAGGCCGCTCCGGCAGCTGGACCAAAGCCAAAGTACGGGCCGGTCAAGAAATCGTCATCGGCGGATGGACGGCCGCCGCCGGCAGTGTGCGCTCGCTGCTTGCCGGCGTGTATCGTGAGGGCAAGCTGCAGTACGTCGGTCGGGTCGGCACCGGCTATGGACAGGATGTCGCCAAGACCTTGTCGCCGAAACTGCAGCGTCTGACGCGGGATGCCTCGCCGTTCGGCGGGAAGAACGCGCCGCCCAAGGAGGCCACGGTTCACTGGCTGAAGCCCTCACTGGTGGCCGAGATCGAATTTGCCGGCTGGACCGAATCGGGGATGATCCGGCAAGCGGCCTTCAAGGGTCTGCGCGAGGACAAGGATCCAAACAGCGTCGTTGCCGAGTTACCCGTGAAGCCCAGCGAGGTCGAGATGCCTGCCAGCAAGACTGTCTCCAGCGCGAAAGGGGGCGCAACGCTGTTGGGCGTGCCGATCACCCATCCTGACAAAGTGCTGTGGCCAACGGCGGGCCAGAATCCCGCGGTCACGAAACTGGAACTCGCGCGCTACTTCCAGACCATCGGTGAATGGATGATGCCGCACTTGCAGGGCAGGCCCTGTTCCTTGGTGCGGGTACCCGATGGTATCGGCGGCGAGCAATTCTTCCAGCGACACGCCATGCCCGGGATGTCCAAGTTTCTATCGGCGATAAAGATCAAAGGCGATAAAGCGCCTTACGTGCAAATCGATCGCATCGAAGGACTGATCGCCGTGGCGCAAATCGGCACGCTGGAAGTCCACCCATGGAATTGCGCCGAGGGAGACCCCGAGGTTGCCGGCAGATTGGTGTTCGACCTCGACCCTGCACCCGACGTGGACTTCTCTGCCGTGATCGCCGGTGCCGTGGAAATTCGCGACCGCCTCAAAGCGCTGGGCCTGGAATCCTTTTGCAAGACCACCGGCGGCAAGGGATTGCATGTCGTCACGCCTTTGAGCGCAGGGCGCGAGGCGGTGAAATGGCCGGACGCCAAGAACTTTGCGCATATCGTCTGTACTCAGATGGCGAACGACAGCCCCGGCAAGTATCTCGACAACATGTCCAAGAGTCAGCGCACCGGTAGAATTTTTCTCGATTATCTGCGCAACGACAAAACCGCGACGGCAGTCGCCGTGCTCTCGCCCCGCGCCCGCGAGGGCGCTCCGGTTTCCATGCCGCTGCAATGGAAGGCAGTGCGAGCTGGATTGGATCCGAAGGACTTTACGGTGACCTCGGCCCCGCAAGCCTTG
>CAZZWM010000047.1:0-25553 GCA_964657945.1 uncultured Steroidobacteraceae bacterium | reverse complement strand
TCAGTTGGCGCGCGACAGACTGGTCCAGTCGAGCGTGACCTTGCCGGATTTACCCGAGTTCATGATCTGGAAGCCCTCCAGATAATCATTGATGCCGAGCCGATGCGTGATCACCGCACGCACGTCCAGGCCGCTCTGCAGCATGCTCGACATTTTGTACCAGGTTTCGAACATCTCGCGGCCGTAGATGCCCTTGATGATCAAGCCTTTGAAAATCACCTCATTCCAATCGATGGCGGTCTCGCCCGGTGGAATGCCGAGCATGGATACGCTGCCGCCGTGATTCATGGTGCGAAGCAGTTCGCGCAGCGCCGCCGGATTGCCCGACATTTCGAAGCCCACGTCGAAGCCTTCCTCCATTCCCAGATCGCGCATGGCGCCGTCCAGGGAGTCGCGCGAAATGTTCAGCGCGCGAGAGGCGCCCATCTTGGCGGCCAAATCGAGACGATAGTCGTTCACGTCGGTGATCACGATGTGGCGCGCGCCGCAGTGCCGGGCTATGGCCACCGCCATCACGCCGATGGGGCCTGCGCCGGTGATGAGCACATCCTCGCCGACCAGATCGAAAGCGAGCGCCGTGTGCGTGGCATTACCCAGCGGGTCGAGGATGGAAGCGATCTCATCGTCGATGGCTGCCGGGAGCTTGAAAACGTTGGTCGCGGGAATGGTCAGATACTCGGCGAAGGCGCCCGATCGATTCACGCCCACGCCCGAGGTGTTGCGGCACAGATGGCGGCGGCCGGCGCGGCAGTTGCGGCAATGGCCGCAGGTGATGTGCCCTTCGCCGGACACGCGATCGCCGGTAGTGAAGCCGCGCACTTCACTGCCGATCTCGACGATTTCGCCGGAGTATTCGTGGCCCACGGCCATCGGCACGGGGACAGTCTTCTGCGCCCATGCATCCCAGTTGTATATGTGCATGTCCGTGCCGCAAATGGCGGAGCGGTGTACCTTGATCAGTACATCGTTGTGGCCCACGGAAGGTTCGGGAACATCCTGCATCCAGATGCCGGGTTCCGCGCGTGCTTTGACCAAAGCTTTCATGTCGTGCCTTTAATGGATGATGCCGAGTTCGCGCGCCGAGCGCCCGAACGCTGAAATTACCTGATCGAGTTGCTCGAAACTGTGCGCCGCATTCATCTGGGTGCGAATTCGCGCTTTTCCATGGGGAACCACGGGAAAAGAGAACGCGACCACGTAAATGCCGGCTGTTTGCATGCGTTCGGCCAGCTGCACCGCCAGCGGCGCCTCACCCAGCATGACGGGAATGATGGGATGTTCGCCGGGCACCAGATTGAATCCGAGCTGCTGCATCTTCTCGCGGAAATAGCGCGCATTGGCATGCAGCTTGTCGCGCAGCTGCGGCGAGCTCTCCAGCAGATCCAGCACTTTGATGGTTGCGGCGGCCACCGGCGGTGCGATGCTGTTGGAGAACAGGTACGGGCGGGAGCGCTGCCGCAGCCACGCCACGATTTCCTTGCGTGCCGAAACGAATCCGCCGCTGGCCCCGCCCAAGGCCTTCCCCAGGGTGCTCGTGATGATGTCGACGCGGCCGATGACATCGCGATATTCGTGCGAGCCCCGGCCTTTGGCGCCGATGAATCCGGTGGCATGCGAATCATCGACCATGACCAGCGCAGAATAGCGCTCTGCCAGGTCGCAGATTTCCTTCAGTCTGGCGATCGAGCCATCCATCGAAAACACGCCGTCGGTGGCAATCATGCGCACACGCGCATTCTGCGATTCTCGCAGATGCGCTTCGAGTTCGTTCAGATCGTTGTTGGCATAGCGCAGGCGACGCGCCTTACACAGCCGGATACCGTCGATGATGCTGGCATGGTTCAGCGCATCGCTGATGACGCAGTCTTTTTCATCGAGCAAGGTTTCGAACAGGCCGCCGTTGGCGTCGAAGCACGACGAATACAGGATGGTGTCTTGCATCGACAGGTAGGCGCTGAGCCGCTCCTCCAGGTCGCGATGCACGCTCTGCGTGCCGCAGATGAAGCGCACCGAAGCCATGCCGTATCCATAACGCCTCAGACCTTCGTGCGCCGCCTGCACCACCGCAGGATGATTGGCCAGCCCCAGATAATTGTTGGCGCACAAATTGATCATTTCACGGCCGCTGTCGAGCGTGACGGTGGCGCCTTGAGCCGACCCGATGACGCGTTCGCGCTTGAGCAATCCCGCCGTATCGAGCGCGGCGGTGTCCCGCACCAGCCGCTCGCGAAATTCATTGTCTTGCATCGAGCCATTATAACGTTTCGGCGCCGCCGCTTGTATGATTAAGGCCATGACAAAAGACGATGACGAGTCGGATGCGCGTCTGGACAAGTGGCTGTGGCACGTGCGTTTTTACAAGACGCGCAGTCTTGCAACGCGAGGAATCACCGGGGGCAAAGTGCATTTGAACGGCGAGCGCATCAAGCCTGCGCATCGCGTGCGCGCCGGCGATCTGGTCAGTCTCTCGCTGCAAGGCATGGTGGCTGAATTCGAAGTGCTGGGACTGCCGGTTCGACGCGGCCCGGCCCTTGAAGCCCAGACTCATTACGCCGAGACGGCGCTGAGCGCCCAGCGCCGCGAGAAGCTGCGCGAGCAGCAGCGGCTGGCAGGCTTGACCCGCCCGCGACCTGAGGGAAAGCCCGACAAGCGGGAGCGTCGTCAGCTGATGCGACTGCACAGGGACCAGAGCTAAAGCTGAGGCGGGGCTCACAGTTTTGGCGGCCTGCCGTCTCCATAAACGAGAAATATCGCTCAGCGGCGTCTTGCCGCTTTGCGGTAAATTTTTCATATGCAGGCGGCATATAACTTATGGTTGGTCGCGCTTTCCGTCGGCGTGGCCGTTCTGGTGTCGTACACGGCATTGCGACTCGCAGACATGGTCGCCGCCAGCGAGCCGCTGTTCGCGCGCCTGTGGCTGTGTGCGGGTGCCATGGCCATGGGCATGGGCATTTGGGCGATGCATTTCATCGGCATGCTGGCCTTTTCGCTGCCCGTGCCGCTGACCTACGACATCCCCATCACACTCGGCTCGTTGGCGATTGCGGTGCTCACCTCCGGATTTGCCTTGGGGCTGACCAGCGGCGAGCAGCTGAACCTGACGAGGCTCGCGGCAGGCGCAACGCTCATGGGCGCCGGCATCTGCGCCATGCACTACACCGGCATGGCAGCAATTCCGATGACGCCGGGCATCGGCTACGACCCCTTGTTCGTGGCGCTCTCCGTGCTGATCGCCTTCACGGCGTCGTTCGCCGCGCTGTGGCTGTTTTACAGGCTGCGCGGCGGAAACTCGAACCGGGAATTGCTGGTGCGCGCCGCGGCCGCACTGATCATGGGTGTCAGCATCAGCGGCATGCATTACACCGGAATGGCGGCGGCACGCTTCAAAGTGGGGGCGTTCTGCCAGGGTGGCGTGGCGCTCGACAACCGCTGGCTGGCGGTAACCATCGGTTTGTGCGCGTTCGGGTTGCTGATCGTCACCTTGATCACGACGATGTTCGATGCGCATCTGCAATCGCGCTCGCGCTCACATGCCCGGCGTCTCGAGGCGGTGAATGCAGAGCTGCAGCATCAGGCCACGCACGATGCGCTCACCGGCCTGCCGAACCGCGCCCTGTTCATGGATCGATTGGGACGCGAAATTGCCCATGCCGATCGCGACGGCCATCGTTTTGCGGTACTGCTGCTGGATCTGGACCGCTTCAAACTGATCAACGATACGCTGGGTCATGCAGCCGGCGACCTTCTGCTCAGCGGTGTGGCGCGGCGCCTCTCCGGTGTCACCCGCGAGGTCGATACGGTGGCGCGCACCGGCGGCGATGAATTTCTGATACTGATTTCGGATACGCGCGATCAGGCGGATCTCGGCGCACTGGCGGCGAAAATCGGCAAGTCGCTTTGCGAGCCCTTCACCGTGAACGGCGCCGAAGTGCACACGGCCGCGAGCATCGGCATCAGCGTATATCCGGAAGACGGCAAAGACGTCGATGCGCTCGTGGCGCATGCCGATGAGGCCATGTATTTCGCCAAGCAGCGAGGCCGTAATTCCTACCAATTCTTCAACAAAGCCATGAGCGTGTTCTCGCAGGAGCGCCTGGACTTGGAGAACGATCTGCGCCGCGCCCTGGCCTCGAACCAAATGGAAGTGCACTACCAGCCGAAGAGCGATGTCGTCACGGGTCGCATCAGCAGCGTCGAAGCGCTGTTGCGCTGGAGACACCCGACGCGCGGGCTGGTGAGCCCTGCGGATTTCATCCCGCTGGCAGAGGAGTCCGGTTTGATCCTGTCGATCGGCGAGTGGGTGCTGCGCGAATCCTGCCGGCAGGCGCGCGAGTGGCAGAGAAACGGCATCCCTTTCCTGCGCGTGGCGGTCAATGTATCGCCGGTGCAGTTCCGTCAATCGAATTTCCTGCAAGCCGTGCAATCCGCGCTGGTGGATTTCGACTTGATGCCGCAGTACCTGGAGATCGAACTCACAGAAACCACCGTCATGGGCAATGCCGAAGACTCGGTGCAGATCCTCGAGCAGCTGAGCCGCTTGGGTGTCGTGGTGTCGATCGATGATTTCGGCACCGGCTATTCCAGCATGAGCTACCTGCGCAAGTTCCCGATCGACAAGCTGAAGATCGACCGAAGCTTCATCAGCGAACTCACCACCAACTCGGCCGATGCCTCCATCGTGCAAGCCATCATTTCGCTGGCGCACAGCCTGCGCCTGAAAGTGGTGGCGGAGGGCGTTGAGACGGCCGAGCAGCTGCAGCGGCTGCGAGAATTGGGGTGCGATCAGTATCAGGGCTTTTACCGCAGCAAAGCCCTGCCTGCCGCGGAAGTGGAGCGATCGATCCGGGAGAACATGCTGCCCGACACCGTGGCGGACGATCCCTTCATTAAAACCCAGAGCAAGCTGGCAGCCTACATTCCCCGCAAGCGAATTTAGATGCCAGACCGCCGAAAGTCATCGGCGGCAGGGGCAAGTCGGTCGATTAGTCCGCTAAACCCAGAGGTCGCTCAGGTTGTCGGGATCGTCGACCTGGCAGCTGTCGGCAGTTTCGGGTAGCAGGTGGGACCAGTCGCCGTGATGCCAGACTGCGGTGGCGATGCCGGCCGTGGCCAGCTCGCGCGCCTCCGGTTTCGGTCCCAGACGGCTTGCCACCTGGCTGAGGCCGGGGTTGTGGCCGCAGATGAGGATGTGACTCAAGGAACTGGGGCTTTGCGTCAGCAGTGCCCAGGTGGTTTCCGGCGACGCCAGGTACAACTCGCGCGCGCACTGCACCTGCTTGGCATCCAGTTCGCAGGCGGCGGCAATGATTTCGGCAGTGGCCCAGGCGCGGTCGGCGGGCGATACCAGGATGAGATCCGGGATGAGGTTGCGTTTGACCAGGCGCGCGGCCATTTCCTGCGCTTCCACCTCGCCGCGATGCGTGAGCACGCGCTCGAAATCTTCGGGGCAGGAGTCGGGCGGCTGCGCCTGTCCGTGCCTGAGCAGGGTCAGTCTGCGCGTACCCACAGGCGCCCGTTCTCGATCTTGGTTTCGAACACCCGAGCGGGTTCATAGGCCGGCGGCGTCAAAGCCTCGCCCGTGCGCAGGCAGAAGCGCGCGCCGTGTCGCGGACAAATGATCTCGGCTCCCTCGATCTCGCCGCCGGTCAATTGCGCACCGTCGTGAGTGCAGATGTCTTCGATGGCAAAGAAATTTGCGCCGCTGCGGATCACCGCAATCATGCGGCGCCCCACCGGCATGGACCTGGCTTGGCCCTCGGTTAGATTCTCGGTCGATCCTGCGTCGATCCAGGCCATTGCCGCCTCACATCATGCCGGTCTGGAGGCGCGCTTCCTCCGACATCATGGTTTGATTCCACGGCGGGTCGAACACCAGTTCCACATTGGCATGGGCCACGGTAGGCACGATCTGCACCTTGTCGCGCACGTCCTGCACCAGCACCTCTCCCATGCCGCAGCCCGGGGCCGTCAACGTCATCTTGATATCGACGTTGCGGGTCGCGTCCTGGTTCTTTACCACGTCGCACTCGTACACCAAGCCCAGATCGACGATATTCACCGGAATTTCGGGGTCGTAGCAAGTCTTCAATTGCTGCCAAATGATGTTCTTGATGTCGTCCTCGGTGGCGCCGGGCGGAACCTCGGGAGGCTTCGCCGCCGTCTTGCCGATGGAATCGGCATCGTTGCCGGCGATTCGGAACAGATTGCCCTCGATGTACACCGTGAAGCTGCCGCCCAGAGCCTGGGTGATGTATCCCACCTGTCCCAGCTTCAGATTGACCTCGACGCCCGCCGGGATGGCGACGGCCTTGACCTCGCGTTGCACGACGAAGGGTTCATTCTCGTTGGAGTACATCGCTTGGAGGTCTCACTCGGTGGAAACGGCGGGAACCGACTGCATATTTGCGGCTTTGAGTGCCGATGCCAAGGTGTGCCAGCACAAACTGGCGCATTTGACGCGCGCCGGGTACTCGCGCACTCCGGAGAGGGCCGCGAGCTTGCCGAGTTCTTCGCCCGCCGGCGCGGCATCGTCGGTCAACAAATCGTGCACGCTCTCGAAAAGCTGCAGGGCCTGATCGCGGGTCTTGCCCTTGACGGCCTCGGTCATCATTGAGGCCGACGCGGTGGAAATGGCGCAGCCCTGTCCTTCGAATCGAATTTCGCTGATGGTGTCCTCGGCCATGCGCAGCCGAAGGGTGAGCCGATCGCCGCACATGGGGTTGAATCCCTCGATGCTGGCATCGGCCGGCTCCAGCGGGCCGAAATTTCGCGGCTGCCGGTTATGGTCGAGAATCACGTCCCGGTACAGATCGTTCAGTTCCATGATTCAGCCAAAGAGCTTGCGCGCGCGCTCGATGCCGGCGGCCAGACGATCGATCTCGTCGCAGGTGTTGTAAAAGGCAAACGAGGCGCGCGCCGTCGCCGGCAGCTTGAAAAATTCCATGACCGGCATGGCGCAGTGATGGCCGGTACGGACCGCAATGCCGTCCTCGTCGAGCACTGTGCCCAGATCATGCGGATGCACGCCATCGACGACGAAGGACACCAGGCTGGCCTTGTCGGCAGCCGTGCCTACGATACGCAGCCCCGGGATCTTCGAGAGAGTGGCGGTGGCATGCAGCAACAATGCAGTTTCGTGTGCATGAGCCGCCGTCCTATCCAAGCCGGCGAGGTAATCGACCGCTGCGCCCAAGCCGATGCCGCCGGAAATATTCGGTGTGCCGGCCTCGAATTTGTTGGGCAAGGCGTTATAGGTGGTCTTGGCAAAGGTGACCGACAGAATCATCTCGCCGCCGCCCTGCCACGGAGGCATGCGATCGAGCAGCTGCTCGCGGCCGTAAAGCACGCCCACGCCGGTGGGCCCGTACATCTTGTGGCTGGAAAAAGCATAAAAGTCGCAGCCCAGATCCTGTACATCGACCGTCATGTGCGAAATGGCCTGGGCGCCGTCGATCAGGGTGGCGATGCCGCGGGCCTTGGCCGCCGTCACCAAACGTTTCACCGGCAGCACGGTGCCAAGTGCGTTCGACACATGGGCGCAGGCAAAGATCCGGGTGCGAGGCGACATCAGCGCCACCACAGCATCGAAGTGCACCTCGCCCCTCGCGTCCATGGGCGCAACCACCAGGCTGGCGCCGGTTTGTTCGCACACCATCTGCCAGGGCACGATGTTGGCGTGATGTTCCAAGTGGGTGATCAGCACTTCATCGCCGGCTTGCAGCAGCGGCCGCGCGTAGCTCTGTGTCACCAGGTTGATGGCCTCGGTGGTGCCCCGGACGAAAATGATTTCGCTGCGCGATCGGGCATTGATGAAGCGGGCCAGGCGGTCGCGGGCGCCTTCGTAAAGCGCCGTGGCTTCCTGACTCAAGGTGTGCACGCCGCGGTGGATGTTGGCGTGGTGATGGCGCTCGTAGTCATCGACGGCAGCGATGACGCTGCTGGGCCGCTGCGCCGAGGCGCCATTGTCGAGATAGGCCAACGGCTTGCCGCGCACCATGCGCGACAGCACCGGAAACTCGCGGCGAACCGCCGCTACATCGAAGGGCACGTCAAAGGCGGTTGGTGCGTTCTTTGCCAGTAGGCTGTTCATCGGAATTTCCGCAAGATTTGTGAATCGGGCAATTGGTTGATCAAGGCGTTTTCGATTGCCGAGCGCGCCGAGGCCACCGACATTCCGGTGAGCACGTCGGCCAGGAAGGCGAATACCAACAGGCTTTGAGCGGTATCGCGATCGAGCCCGCGCGACAACAGGTAGAACAGCATGTCCGGGTCGAGCCGGCCGGTGGTGGCACCGTGCGCACACTTGACCTCGTCAGCGTGGATTTCAAGCTGCGGCCTCGAGTCGATCTCCGCGGTGGGGGAGAGCAGCAGGCCGCGGAAGGATTGCATCGAGTCGGCATTCACCGCGCCGGCGTCGACGATCACCTTGCTGTTGAAGATGACCCTGCTGTGCTCGCTGGCAATGGCGCGAGCGGTCTGCCGGCTGCTGGTCTTGGGCGCGCTGTGCGACACGATGTTGACGCAATCGACGTGCCGCTCGGCGTGTCCGACCAGCAGGGAATAGCTCTCCAGCGAGGCGCCGGGCTGGTTCAGGTGGCCTTCGAGCGTGGCGCGCACCATGCCGCCCCCTAGGGCGATGGTGAACTGCTTGCACTGGCTGTCCTGTTCCTGATGAATATCCACCGTATCGATGTGGGTGGCATTCGCGCCGGTGGCGAAGACCCGATAGTGTTCCAGCTGTGCACCGCGCCCCAGGGCGATGTGGGTATGGGAGTTCACCAGCGGCATGAACTCCCCCTGGGCCACGTGGTGCTCGATGATGGTGGCGCTGCAACCCGGACGCGCGTCGATGATGACGCGCGGATAGGCAACATCGTTGCTGTGGTCGCCCGTGGACACGTGCAAGATGACCAAGGGCGTGGCGATCGACTTGGTGATCTTCAGATAGAGGCCTTCCTCGAAAAGCGCGGTGTTGAGCAATACCCAACGACGCTGGTCGGCATCCGACGCCAGCCCCAAGAAGCGCGTGGCTAGCTTCGGATCCAGATGAGCTATTTCTTTTAAAGTGCTGATTTCTATATCATTAATGAACATCTCATCGGTGAACAATGAGGGATGGCCATTGACCATCAGCACGGTTGCGGCGCGCGTCTTGGCATCGAACAGCGACAGCGATGCGTTCGGGTGGATATCGCTCTTCTCGCGCCGCGGCGCATCGGTGAAGCTCTGCGCAGCCAGCGCGCGCAGATCTGTGTAGCGCCAGGTCTCATCTCGCAACGAGGGCAGACCGAGCCTCAAGAAGCGCTCCATGGCCTGCTCGCGTACCGGCCACAGCGCGTCGGTTTGGCGGGCACGGAACTGCGCTTCGAAGGAACGCGCAGCCGCGGACGGCGCCGCGGATGATTGCACCACCGAGCTCATGCGACCCGGCTCTCCACCACCCAGTCATAGCCGCGTCGTTCCAGCTCTTGAGCCAGGGAGCGGTCGCCGGATTTCACGATGCGGCCGCCGGACAGCACGTGCACCTGGTCGGGCACGACGTAGTCGAGCAGCCGCTGATAGTGGGTCACGAGTACCACCCCGCGTGATGCGTCGCGCAGGCTGTTGACGCCGGTGGAAACGACCTTGAGTGCGTCGATGTCCAGGCCTGAATCGGTCTCATCCAAAATGGCGAGCTTCGGTTCCAAGACCAGCATCTGCAGCACCTCGTTGCGCTTCTTCTCGCCGCCCGAGAATCCCTCGTTGACCCCGCGGGTCAGGAATGCCTCGCTCATCTGCATGAACTTCATTTTCTGACGGATCAAACTCAAGAATTCGTAGGCGTCCACTTCGGGCTCGCCGGCCGCTTTGCGTTTGGCATTGAGCGCCGCTTTGAGCAGATAGACGTTGTTCACCCCGGGTATTTCCACGGGATATTGGAATCCCAGAAACAATCCGGCGCGGGCACGCAGTTCAGCGGGCAGGGCGAGCAAATCCTGGCCGTCGAATTTCACCGTTCCGCGGGTCACCTCGTAGTCCTCGCGTCCGGCCAGCACCTGCGCGAGCGTGCTCTTGCCGGAGCCGTTCGGGCCCATGATGGCATGCACCTCGCCGGCACCGACCTTAAGGTTGATGCCTTTGAGGATTTCCTTGCCCGCCACGCGGGCGCTCAAGTCCGATATTTCAAGCAACATGATTTCTCACTCATCGCGCCTAACCGACGGCGCCCTCCAGACTGACGCTCAGCAGATTCTGGGCTTCGACGGCGAATTCCATCGGCAGCTCCTTGAACACCACCTTGCAGAACCCGCTGACGATCATGTTCACCGCGTCCTCGGCGGAGATCCCGCGCTGCAGGCAGTAGAACAATTGGTCCTCGCCGATTTTCGAGGTGCTTGCCTCGTGCTCGACGGTGGCGGTGGGATTCTTCACTTCCATGTAGGGGAAGGTGTGGGCGGCGCATTTCGCGCCCATCAGCAGCGAGTCGCACTGGGTGAAATTGCGGGCGCCGGCGGCGCTGGGCAGTATCTTCACGAGCCCGCGATAGGTGTTCTGCGCATGACCGGCGGAAATGCCCTTGGAGACGATGGTGCTCTTGGTGTTGCGCCCGATGTGAATCATCTTGGTGCCGGTATCGGCCTGCTGATAATTGTTGGCGACGGCTACCGAGTAGAACTCGCCCACCGAGTTTTCGCCCCGCAACACGCAGCTTGGATACTTCCAGGTGATGGCCGATCCGGTCTCCACCTGTGTCCACGAGATCTTGGAGTTGCGGCCGCGGCATTCGCCGCGCTTGGTCACGAAGTTGTAGATGCCGCCGACGCCGTTTTCGTTGCCGGGATACCAGTTCTGCACGGTCGAGTACTTGATCTGCGCGTTGTCGAGCGCCACCAGTTCGACCACGGCCGCGTGCAGCTGATTCTCATCGCGCATCGGCGCGGTGCAGCCTTCCAGGTAGCTGACCGATGCACCCTCGGCTGCAATGATCAAGGTGCGTTCGAATTGCCCGGTCTTGGCGGCATTGATGCGGAAGTAGGTCGACAGTTCCATCGGGCAACGCACGCCGGCCGGCACGTACACGAAGGATCCGTCGGAGAATACGGCCGAATTCAGCGCCGCGAAGAAGTTGTCGCCGGCCGGCACCACGGTGCCGAGATAATGCTCCACCAGACGCGGATGATCGCGCACCGCATCGGAGAAGGAACAGAAGATCACGCCGGCCTTGCCCAACTTTTCCTTGAAGGTGGTGGCCACCGACACGCTGTCGAACACGGCATCGACCGCAACTCCGGCGAGCCGGGCGCGCTCGTGCAGAGGGATGCCGAGCTTTTCATAGGTCGCCAACAGCTTCGGATCGACCTCGTCCAAGCTCTTGGGCGCATTCTTCGGCGCGCGAGGCGCCGAGTAGTAGCAGATGTCCTGGTAATCGATGGGCTTGTAGTGCACATGGGCCCACGTTGGTTCACGCAGCGTTTGCCAGTGGCGGAAGGCTTTCAGGCGCCAGTCGAGCATGAACTGCGGCTCGTTCTTTTTCCGGGAGATGGCCGCGACCACGCCTTCATCCAAGCCCGGCGGCAAGCTGTCGGATTCGATATCCGTGATGAATCCATGGCGATATTTCTGACCGACCAACGCTTCGACGTCTTGAGGTTTGCTAGACACGGGATTCCAGTGGGTTGCGAAAGCTTTAAAGTGAGGTCGTTTGCTGGGATTTCACGCGGATATCCGCGGCCAGATCGGCAACGCGCAGTCCGGCCGAATCCAGTCCCGCCAGTTGATGCAATGTGACGTCTTCCAGAGCGCGCCGGATCGCCGCATTGACGCGCTGCCACGCGCCGCCGACTTTGCACTGGCGCTCGATGCCGCACTGACTCGATGCGCCGCTGCACTCGGTGATGGCAATGGGACCTTCGAACACATCGAGAATTTGCGCCGCAGTGATTTGATCGGGGCGCCGCGCCAATCGGTAACCACCCTGCGCGCCGCGCGATGAAATCACCATGCCGGCGCGTTGCAATCCCTTCAGAACTTTGCTGACGGTGGGGCGGGACAGACGAGTCCGGTCGGCAATCTCCCCGGCGGCGCGCGCCGAGGCCGGCTCATGCGCTAAACTCGCCAGCACGACGGTTGCGTAATCAGTCATTTTTCCCATGCGCAACATGAAGGGGATTCCTGGAAGCGGAAGCTTTATGTGGGACCATTTTAGTCCTATTTGATTGCGAGCGCCACCTGCAGCGCGGAACCGGGCCAGGTTTGTTATCCTTGGCCCAAGTCATCCCGTAATCCGACACGAGAAGAGTCACGCATGAACATTGCAGAGCTGAACGCGGTCGCCCGCGCAATGGTGGCGAAAAACAAGGGTATTTTGGCGGCCGACGAGAGCGGCAGCACCATCAAGAAGCGTTTCGATACCATCAAACTGGAGTCGACCGAGGAGAATCGCCGCACCTATCGTGAAATGTTGTTCACGGCGCCCGGCGCCGCCGATCACATCAGCGGCGTCATTCTGTATGACGAAACCATTCATCAGAAGACCAAGGACGGAACGCCGTTCCCGAAGTATCTCGCCGATCACCACATGATCCCGGGCATCAAGGTCGATCTCGGTGCGAAGCCCTTGCCCGGTTTCCCCGGCGAAACCATCACTGAGGGCTTGGATGGACTGCCGGCGCGCATGGCGGAGTACTACAAGCTGGGGGCGCGCTTTGCGAAATGGCGTGCCGTGATCGACATCGGCTCCGGTATTCCCACGCAGTATGCCATCAATGCCAATGCCGAAGGCTTGGCCCGCTATGCGGCCATCTGCCAACAAGCGCAGATCGTTCCCATCGTCGAGCCGGAAGTGCTGATGGACGGCGCGCATTCGCTCGAGCGCTGTGAAGAAGTCACCAACGCCGTGCTCGACAGCGTATTCAGCCATCTGTTCGCCGCGCGGGTGGTGATGGAAGGCATGATCCTGAAACCGAACATGGTCATCCCCGGAAAGAAGTGCGCCGATCAAGCCGCTCCGGAGAAGATCGCGGAGGCGACTTTGCGGACGCTGAGGCGCCAGGTTCCGGTCGCTGTGCCCGGCATCGCCTTTCTGTCGGGCGGACAAAGCCCCAAGGATGCGACGCTGCATTTGAACCTGATGCATGCGGCGGGTCCGTTGCCCTGGAGTCTGACATTCAGCTACGGCCGCGCATTGCAGGAAGATGCGCTGAATGCCTGGGGCGGAAAAGCCGCCAGCTTCAGCGGCGGTCAGAAGGCCTATGCCGTACGCGCCAAACTCAATGGTTTGGCGGCGGGCGGCGAGTACAAAGCCTCGATGGAATCCGCCGCTGCCTGATCGCCCTCAAGCGGGGCGTCGCCAGAAGGACGCCCCGCAGCACCCACTTGAACCAATCTGCCCCCATCGTCGATATCAGGAAGCTGGACTACTCGGTTAACGGCCGACCTGTATTTGCCGGATTGGACGTCCAGATCCAGCGTGGCCAGGTCACGGCGGTGATGGGCCCCAGCGGCACCGGCAAAACCACGCTGCTGCGATTGATCACCGGTCAGGTGTTGGCCAGCGGCGGCTCCATCGAAGTCGCGGGTCAGGACTTGCGCTCACTGTCGCGCAAGGATTTGTACATCCTGCGGCGGCGCATGGGCATGCTGTTTCAAAATGGCGCGTTGCTCACCGATTTGAGCGTGTTCGAGAACGTGGCCTTTCCGCTGCGCGAACACACGGATCTGCCGGAGCGGCTGATACGCCAGATCGTGCTGACCAAGCTGCAGGCGGTGGGCCTGCGCGGCGCGGCAGAGCTGATGCCGTCGGAGTTGTCCGGCGGGATGAACCGGCGGGTTGCGTTGGCGCGGGCCATCGTGATGGATCCGGAGATCCTGATCTACGACGAGCCTTTTGTCGGCCTTGATCCCATATCTTTGGGGGTGATTTTGCGGCTTATCCGTCGCCTGAACGATGCGCTCGGCATCACCAGCATCGTCGTCTCGCACGATGTGCAGGAAATCGCGTCGGTGGCCGATCAGGTGTTCCTGCTTTCCGGCGGCAAGGTCGTGGCGCAGGGCACGCCCGCCGATTTGAAGAAAAACCCGTCCGAGATCGTGAAGCAATTCGTCGGCGGCCTGTCCGACGGTCCGGTGCCGTTTCATTTTCCCGCACCGGATTATTTTGACGAATTGCTCAGCCGCAGCGAGGACCTCTAGGTGGTGCGGGAGCTGTGGGAAAGTCTGATCCAGTCGCTGGAAGGATTGGGATCGGTGATCCGATTCCTGCTGCGGCTGATCATCGCATCGCCGCGCGCGTTGATGCGCTACGACCTGCTCGCACAACAGATCTTCAACTCCGGCGCATTGTCTCTGGTCATCATCATGTTGTCCGGCTTGTTCGTCGGCATGGTGCTGGGATTGCAGGGCTTTCAGCTGCTGCAGCGATTCGGCTCGGAAGAGGCGCTCGGCACCGCCGCCACCATCGGGTTGGTGAAAGAACTCGGGCCGGTGGTCACGGCGCTGTTGTTCGCAGGCCGCGCCGGTACCGCGCTGGCATCCGAATTGGGCTTGATGCGCGCCACCGATCAGTTGTCGGCCATGGAGATGATGGCGGTGGACCCGGTGCAGCGCGTGGTCGTGCCGCGCTTCTTGGGCGGCGTGATCGCCATGCCGCTGCTCGCGGCGATTTTCAGTGTCATCGGCATCTACGGTGCGCAGTTGGTGGGCGTGCAGATCATGGGCGTGGATTCGGGCAGTTTCTGGTCGCAGATGCGCGCCGCGGTGAGCATTTCGGACATCAACGAGGGCATCGTCAAGAGCCTGATCTTCGGCGTGGCTTGCAGCCTGATCGCGGTATATGAAGGATATTACGCCTCGCCGACGGCCGAAGGCGTGGGCCGCGCGACCACCCGGACGGTGGTCACATCCGCCGTCGTCATCTTGTTCCTGGATTATCTGATCACAGCGGCGTTTTTGTAGAGGGCATTCCTTATGCGCAGATCACACACATTGAACCTCGGCACAGGCACTTTCGTGCTGCTCGGTTTTGCGGCGCTGTTCTTCCTGACCACGCAAACCACCAGCCGCGGCCTATCCTTCGGCAGCTCGCCGCATTACAACCTCACCGCCAAGTTCGACAACATCGGGGACCTCAAGGTGGGTGCGCCGGTGTCCATGTCGGGCGTGGAAATCGGCCGCGTCTCGAAGATCGATTTCGACTCCAAGGAGTACAAGGCCGTGGTATCGATGCGCATCGACAACAAGTTCAATCAGATTCCCAGCGACAGCGATGCCAGCATCTACACGCAGGGGCTGCTGGGCGGAAAATTCATCGGCCTGACCGCCGGCGGCGCTGAAACTTATCTGAAGGACAAGGATCAAATCGATTTTACCCAATCGGCGTTCGTGCTCGAAAACCTGATCGGCCAGGTGCTGGCGAATTTCACCAAATCGAAGGCTGACGATCAGGCCGCGGCGGCGGCCGCCACGAAGCCCACGGAGAAAACCAAATGAAAATGACCATTCTCGCTTTGAGTTCGACTCTTGCTCTCGCCCTTGGCGTCAGTGCCTCAGCGGCCGATGCGCCGGCCGCGCCGGCCAATGCCAGCACCATGGGCCCTCAAGAGCTGGTGCAGAATTCCGCGCAGCGCATGCTGCAGGAATTGGACGCCAATCGCGCGATGTACCAAAAGGATCCGGCGAAGCTGGATGCACTGGTGGGCAATGTGCTGCTGCCGAACTTCGACAGCGAATACGCGGCCCGTCTGGTGCTGGGGCAAACCTGGCGTACCGCCACGGCCGATCAGCGCAAGCGCTTCGTGGATGCCTTCTATCATTCGCTGCTGCGAAATTACGGCGCCGCATTGATCGACTTCACCGCCGACCGCTTCGTCATCCTGCCCTACAAGGGCGAGCCCGATGCGACCCAGGCCACGGTGCGAACCGAAGTCAAACGCGCCACCGGCGATAAGGTGCCCGTGAGTTTCAGCCTGCATAAGACCGACGGCGGCTGGAAAGCCTGGGACGTGGTGATCGAAGGCATTTCCTACGTGAAGAGCTTCAGAACCGACTTCGGCTCGGAGATTCAGCAAAAGGGCCTCGATGAGGTGATCAATCGCCTGGAGACTGACGGCAAGGTCGGTCCGAACGGCTCCGCCCCGGGCGCTCATTGAGCAGTTCCGTCGGCGCGCCAGGCGACTCGTCCACCGTCTTCGAGGCGCTGGATGGAGATCGTTCGCGTGTGGTGGGAACGCTGCATTTCACCACAGTGACCAAGTTGCTGGAGGCCGGCACCGAGGCGATCTGCAATGGCAAGGCATCGGTGATCGATCTGTCGGGCGTGAAGGACAGCGACAGTTCGGGCCTCGCCCTGCTGATCGAGTGGCTCAGCGTCGCGAAAGCCGCGCGGCGGTCGCTGCGCTACGAGAATATGCCCATACAACTGAAGCAACTGGCGGGTTTGAGCGATGTCGAGGAATTGCTGATCACCGGTTAAGATGGCACCAAGAGCCCGCCCCTACGAGGCGGCCAGGGATGGGGGTGGGGGATGGCGTTGACTTTGGAGAGACTTTGCGGAATGGCGAGCCTGATGCGGGCAGTCATGGGCGCTGCGCTCACGGTGCCTCTGCTCCTGGCAGCGCAGGCACTGCACGCCGAATCCGCCGGCCCTCCATTGGAGGCCTTCGGCAACCTGCCGACGCTGGAGGACGTATGCATATCTCCCGACGGCACCCGGCTGGCCTTCGTCAAAACCGAAGGCGACAATCGCTTCGTCGTGGCAAAGCAGATTTTGGGCTCGCAAACATTGGGTGCGGCCAAGGTTGGCAATGTAAAACTGCGCAATCTATTATGGATCGATAACGACAATCTTCTGATTACCGTCTCCGACACGAGTGCACCTCCCTTTGGCTACGTAGGCCCCATCACGGAGTGGTACCACCCGGTCACGCTGGATTTGAAAGGCGGCAGACCCCGCGCAATCGACCTGTCCGTGTCCGGAGAGCGGGTGTTCAATGTGCTCAGCGGCGTTCCGGTGACACGCACGGTGGCGGGACAGACGGTTTTGTTCGTGCCCGGTTTCTATGTCTCGAAACAGGTGCTTCCCGGGCTTTTCAGCGTGACTTTTCCACAAATGAAGGCGCGTTTGCTCGACAAGGCTGACGTGCCGCAAACCACCTGGCTGATAGACGCATCGGGCCAGATCGATGCGCATTTCTCCTACTTCAGCGACCAGAAGACCTGGCAGATACGTGCGCGCAAGAACGATCGAATGACGCTGATTTCCACCGGTACTGCGGCAATAGACGTACCGAGCATGCTGGGATTCAGCGCGGATGGGTCTGCGGTGATCACGCAATTCATCAAGAACGGTTACGCGGTGTGGATACCGCTCAGTATTCAGACCGGCACATGGGGGGCGCCTCTGAGCAGAGGCGAATCGTTTTCAACATTCATTCGAGACCGGCAGAGCGGCCGCATTCTAGGCGGTGCGCATGGCACCGACGACGAAAATTACGTGTTCTTCGACAATGAAAAACAGGCGCAATGGAATGCGGTGCTGCGGGCTTTTCCGGACGAGAAGGTACAGTTGGCATCGCATTCCGACGACTTCTCCAAGATGGTACTGCAGGTTTTCGGCCAGCGCGACGGCTACTCTTACGCGTTCTTCGATTGGTATTCCCATACCGCGACCATCTTGGCGCCGGTCTATGAGGGAGTGAAGACGCCGGCCGCGGTCAAACCGGTCAGCTACCACGCCGCCGATGGTATGACCGTTCCGGGGTTTCTGACTCTGCCGCCAGGCGTCGAGTCGAAGAACCTGCCGCTGGTGGTAATGCCGCACGGCGGACCTGCCGCCGCCGATACTTTGCGGTTCGATTGGTGGGCGCAAGCTCTGGCCGCACAGGGCTACGCCGTCTTGCAGCCCAATTACCGAGGTTCCACGCTGACGCGCGGCCATATGGAAGCAGGCTTTGGCGAGTGGGGCCGCAAGATGCAGAGCGACCTTTCGGATGGCGTGCGGGATCTGGCCAAGCAGGGCGTGATCGACCCGAAGCGGGTGTGCATCGTCGGCGCCAGCTATGGCGGTTATGCGGCGCTCGCTGGGGTGACGTTGGATCCAGGGGTCTATCGCTGCGCGGTAGCGGTTGCAGGCCTGTCCGATTTACGCCGGTTTCGCGAATGGACGGCCAGCAACCGAGTGAGCCAGACAGAGCGATACTGGGATCGCTTCATGGGCGTCACCGACAAGCCAGGCGCTTCGCTCGAAGAGATCTCGCCAATCGAGCACATATCATCAGTGAGCGCTCCAATATTGCTGATTCATGGCCGCGACGACACCGTCGTGCCGTATGAGCAAAGCGATGTGATGTATCGCGCGCTGAAGCGGGCGGGAAAGCCTGTGGAACTGGTGACTCTGAAACATGAGGATCATTGGCTCTCCAGCGGCGCCACCCGTTTGCAAATGCTGCAAGCGACCGTGGCTTTTCTGAAAGCGAACAACCCGCCGAATTAACGCGGATTAAGCCGCGGTAATGCCCCAGCCGCGAGGCCGCACGCCGTCAACCCGCGTCGGCACCCTGCGTTGAATACTCAACGGTTCACTAAGGAGGTCACATGTTGAGCAAATTCATTCCTGCAGTGGTTGCGACTTTGGGCCTCGGCTTGGCCGCCATGGGCGTCAGCGCGCCCGCGAAGGCAGGCGTCGTGGTTGGGGTCGGTCTGCCGGGTATCGCCGTGGTACCCCCGGTGGTGGCAGCGCCCTACCTGGGCGTGGGCTACTGGCCTTACGGGTACGGACGGCCGTACTACCGAGGATATGCGCCCTATGGCTTTGCCTATTGGGGTGGATACCGGGGCGGTTACTACGGCCATGGCTATGCCTACGGGCACGGTTACTACGGCGGACGTGGCCGGCGCTAGCTTAGAGGGTGTGGGAGGGCCCGGCCGCCCGGCCGGGCCCTGTGGACTGCGCCCCAGGGTGGCATTCAAGGCGGTGGCGGCACCGGAGCCGGCCGATCGGGGGGCGGCGTGTCCGCCGGCGGCTCATCCGCACCGGGATCTTCCAACGGCGTCTCATCGGTGACCTTGCCATCGGAAACGAGGTAGGCGCGGCGTTGCAGGTAGGCGTCGCGTATGAACGCATAAGGATCGAACACCTTGCTGACGGTGTCGTCCAGCGATAGAAGAGCCGCACGCCGATCGATCAAATCGACCCCCCACAAACCGTACTTGATCCAGTCGTTGTGAATATATTGACGCGGGTTGGTATAGGCATCGACGATCTTGGCAGGTGCGTCGCGCGCATCGGAGGGACCCAACAAGGGTAGTTCGACGAAGGGTCCGGGTTTGACGCCCCAGTGGCCCAGGGTCTGTCCGAAGTCCTCGTCGTTCTTGGCCAAGCCGGCGGAGGTTGCCGGGTCCAGCAGGCCGGCAAGGCCCACGGTGGAGTTGACCACGAAGCGGCCTAAATCATTGGCGGCCGCGAGGAACTTGCCCTGCAGTGCGTCATTGAGCATGACGGTGGGCGTGTTGAGGTTGGACAGCACGTTGCTCACGCCGGTGCGGATGGGTTGCGGCACGAAGCGCACGTAGGTCTTGGCGACCGGTTTGGCGAAAGCGCGATCCAGCTTGTCATTGACCCGGTAGACACCGCGGTTCCAGGATTCCCAGGGATCCTGCGGGTTTTTCTTGTGGTCGGGCGGGAGGGTGACGCATCCCGCCGCAGTCAATACCATCAACATACCGAGCACGCAGCGCGCGTACGTTTTTCCCAGCATTGCTCGGATCCCCTTAATCTACTTGGTGTCGCAAAGATACAGTGTTTGCGTCATGTGGGGGGCGATTCGGATCAATTCAATCCGGTTTGGCTGCTGACGGCTCCACTGCCGCTGCGATTGTCGTCGGCCACCTGGCCCTTGCGATTCTTGGGCATGGCAGCGCGTACCTGTTCGAGCCGCGCGCTGTAACGCGCGCGCTGAATGGCATCGAGACCCGGCAATCCCAGCGCCAACTGCAACTGGTTGTAGGCCATGTTCAGATCGCCGGTCATCAAGTAGAACTCGGCCATATAGCTGTACGAATCGGCGTAGTCGCCGGCCGAGTTGGCCGCCTTGGCGATCAACTGCGTCTGATCCGGTGTGGGTTCGACCACGTTGAACAAATCCAGCAGCACCAGGTGGGCCTGCTTGTTGTCGCCCGAATGCATGAGCGCTTCCGCATAGCGGATGGTGATGGGCACATTGCGCGGAAACAGCGTCATGGCCCGCGCAAGTATGGCCTCGGATTCCTTGGGTTGGTTGTTGGCCAAATAGGCCTGGCCAAGAGCGCCGTAGAACTGCGTGACCTTGGGATATTCGTTCACCAGCGCTTTCAGCTCCGGTATCGCCACGGCTGAATTGCGGGTGTTGATGTCGGCGACCGCCTTTCCGTAGCGCTCTTCGATGTTCTTGCCGGCGCCGTTCTTCAACATGTTGATGTAGTACTGGCGCGCCACTTGCGGGTTGTCCGCCACCGAGCGCAGCCGCTCCTTGATCAGCAGGTAGCTGAGCGAGTCCTCGTGGCGTATGCGGCCGAGATGTTCGGCACGGTCACGCGCTTCGGCCACGCGGTCGGAGAAAATCGGATGATCGATCAGGAATTGAACCGCGTTGATCCGGCTGGGCTCGGGACCGGATCGCGACATCCAGTCGAAGAAGCTGGCGAGGCCCAGCGGGTCATAGCCGGCCTCAGCCATGGTGGTGATGCCGATGCGATCGGCTTCGAACTCATTGTCGCGGGTGTAGTTGATCTGGTGCTGAATCATGGCGCTTTGGCCCGCCAACAGCGCTCCTTCGATGCCGTTGGGGTTTCCATGACCGGCAACCGCGCCCAGCAGGATGGCGGCGAGCATGGCGGCAGTGGTCATCAGGCCGTTTTTCTTGGCATCCAGCAGACCGCGAACGATGTGGCGTTGCGTGACGTGCGCGGTTTCGTGCGCCAACACGCCGGCCAGTTCGTTCTCGTTGCGCGTCGCCATGATCAAGCCGCTGTTGATGTTGACGAAACCGCCGGGCACGGCGAAGGCGTTGACGTCGGGATTGCGCACCACGAAGTAGTAGAACTGGTGCTGACCTTCTTCGGCCTGGCTGGAAAGGCTGTGGCCTATCTCCTGCGCGTACTGGCTGATCTCCGGATCGGTGATGATGACCCCGGTCTTGCGGATCTCGTTCACATAGCCGAGCCCGGCCTGGTACTCCTCTTCGATGGAGACCGCCGCATTGGCGGCACTGCCCAATTCGGGCAGATCTTGATTGGTGGCCGCGGGACCATTCCCCGCCGCCCAGCCCACACTGCTGCAGACCACTGCGGCGGCGAGGAAGGCGGAAAGGGATTTGTATATGGACATTGCGGTGTCTCCGAACCCCTTTGAGTATGGCCGGATTCTAAAGTTCTCTCAAAAGTGCCGTGAAATCAAAGGACTTCAGAGGCGTAGTCGGCCAACCTCGAGCGCTCGCCGCGCACCAAGGTAATGTGACCCGAGAACGCCCACCCGTGGAAGCGGTTGACGGTATAGGTCAGGCCGGACGTAGTTTCCGTCAAATAGGGCGTATCAATCTGCGCAATGTTTCCCAAACACACCATTTTTGTTCCCGGGCCGGCGCGCGTCACCAGGGCCTTCATTTGTTTGGGGGTCAGATTCTGCGCTTCGTCGATGATGATGAAGCGGTTCAGGAAGGTGCGGCCGCGCATGAAGTTCAACGAACGAATCTTGATGCGGTGGCGCAGTAAATCGTTGGTTGCACCCCGGCCCCAGGTGCCCCCCGGCTGGCTTTGGGTGAGGACTTCCAGGTTGTCCATCAGCGCGCCCATCCAGGGCTCCATCTTTTCCTCCTCGGTGCCGGGAAGAAAGCCGATGTCCTCGCCCAAGGGAATGGTGACCCGAGTCATGATGATTTCGCCGAAGCGATTGTGGTCCAAGGTCTGCGCCAATCCGGCGGCCAAGGTGAGCAGCGTCTTGCCGGTGCCCGCCGGGCCGAGCACGGTGACGAAATCGATATCGGGGTCCATCAGCAAATTCAGCGCGAGATTCTGTTCGCGATTGCGCGAATTCACCCCCCAGACGTTGTTGCGTTCGGTTCTATAGTCGGTGGTCAGCTCCAGTACCGCGGAATCGCCCTCGAGCTTCCGTACGATGGCTTCGACGCCGTTCTCGCCCGGATCATAGACGAATTGATTGGTCTGCCATTCGCGCACCAAGGGACCCTTGATGCGATAGAAGGTGTGGGTCTTGTGCTGCCAGGAGTCCATGCCCTTGCCGTGCTTGCTCCAGAAATTGTCCGGCAGCTTTTGCACGCCGCTGGAGAGCAGGTCGGCGTCCTCGATGGTTTTGTCGCTGGAATAATCCTCCGCTTGCACGCCGAGAATCGCCGCTTTGATGCGCAAATTGATGTCCTTGGACACCAATGTGACCCGCGCTCCGGAAAATTTCTGCTGCAATGCCAAAGTGTTCGCCAGGATGGCGTTGTCTGCGCCATGCCCCGGCAAGCTGTCGGGCAGCACCGATTGCAGCAGCTGGGTTTGGAAGAACAAGCGTCCGCCGGGAGGGCGCTTGCCATGATTGATGGGCACGGCGGTCGGCAGCGCCAGACCTCGATCGATTTGACCCTTGGTGGCGTTCTGCATCAGTTCGTCGAGGAAACGGCTGACCTGGCGCACGTTGCGCGCCGACTCCGAGAGGCCCTTCTTGCCGGCGTCGAGTTCCTCGAGCACCGTCATCGGAATGTAGATGTCGTGCTCTTCGAAGCGGAATATGGCCGTGGGATCGTGCATCAACACATTGGTGTCGAGCACGAAAATGCGCCGCGTGGACTTGCCTTGACGAGCCGACGCGGTCCTTGCGGGCCGCACGCGGCCGGTCACAGCGATTTCACCGCCGCCAGTACTGCTTCGGCGTGCCCGTTCACCTTGACCTTGCGCCACTCGGCTCGAACCACGCCCTTGGCGTCGATCAAGAAGGTGCTGCGTTCCACGCCCATGTACTTGCGGCCGTACATGCTCTTTTCCTTGTAGACGGCGAACAGGTCGCACACCTTGTGGTCGGGATCGCTCAGCAGGTCGAAAGGAAAGGACATCTTGGCCTTGAATTTCTCATGCGATGCGACGCTATCCGGCGAGATGCCCAGAATGGTGGTCTTGGACTTCTTGAACTGCGCGTGCAATCCCGCGAAATCAACGCCTTCCTGGGTGCAACCGGAGGTGTTGTCCTTGGGATAGAAGTACAGCACCACAGGCCCTGGCGCATCCCGCAACGACCATTCGCCGCCGGTCCCCTCGAGGCTGAAGGCAGGCGCCTTCTTGCCGATTTCAATCTTGCTCATGGTTAGCTCTTCACGGGTTCGAAAATGGCGTCAAGATTCAGATGGTCGCAGAAGTCCATGAACTCCTCGCGCAGCACGCCGATGTGCAGGCGGCTGGGCACGTTGACGATCATCTGCACCGAGAACATCGGGGCCCCGGTGTGCGCCGCCGCGTAGGAGCGGGTGGACAATTCGGCAATGTCGACGCCGCGTTGCGCGAAGAACCCCGACAGGCCGGCGACGATGCCGGTTTGGTCCAGGCACACCACATCGATGGAGTAGGGCAGCATGTCATTGCGAGCCGCGCGCTCCTCGGTGCGCCGCAATTGAATGTTCATGCCGGTGGCGTCAGCCAGCTTCTTGAACTCGCCCTCGAGCTTGGCCAGCGTGTGCCAATTGCCGTTCACCAGCAGCAGCATGGCGAACTCGTTGCCCAGCGAGGTCATGCGGCTTTCGCTGATGCTGCCGCCGCAATCGGCGATGGCTTTCGACAGTTCGTGCACCATGCCCACGCGGTCACCACCCACCGCGGAAATCACGATATGTTGTTTCATTGGCGCAAATTCTACCGGATGGGCGCTTGCCTAGGTGCTGTCCGGCACTTAAGGTAGCGATATTTCCTGCGGAGCCCTTGATGTTTTCCGGAAGCATGGTAGCAATCGTCACGCCTATGACCGCCGACGGGTCCTTGGATATGGCTGCGTGGGATCGGTTGCTGGATTTTCACATGCGCGAGGGCACCGACGGAATCGTGGTCGCGGGCACCACCGGCGAGTCGGCTGCGCTGAGCATTGCCGAAGTCGAGGAATTGACGCTCCGGGCGGTTGCGCGCTGCGCGGGCAAGCTCAAGGTGATCGTCGGCGCCGCAACCAATGCCACCGATACCACCGTGGCGCGAACCCGCAGTGCATCGCGTTTGGGGGTGGATGGCGTGCTGCTGGTGACACCATACTACAACCGGCCCACCCAAGAGGGCCTGTACCGGCATTTCAGCGCTGCCGCGGATGCGTCGGCGGTTCCCGTGATTCTGTATAATGTGCCCAGCCGTACTGCCGTGGATCTCCTGCCGGCAACCGTTGCTCGCCTGTCGCGGCACTCGCGCATCGTGGCCATCAAGGAGGCGACTGCCTCTGTGAATCGAGCCCGCGAGATTTTGAGTTCGTGCTCCTCTGAGTTCACCGTGCTGTCGGGGGATGATGCGACGTTGATCGATTTGATGAGCGTGGGGGCGAAGGGCGTGATTTCGGTGACGGCGAACGTGGCGCCTCGCCGCATGCACGATGCCTGCGCCGCGGCATTGGCCGGTGATCTGCCGGCGGCACGCGCGATCGATGCCGGCCTGCAGGCATTACATAAGGATTTGTTCGTCGAATCAAATCCCATACCGGTGAAATGGGCCGTCGCGAGAATGGGTCTGATAGGGAACGCGATACGCCTGCCGTTGGTCGAAATGTCGAGCACACATGAGGAAACCGTGTTGCGCGCCATGCGAGCCGCCGGAATCATTCTCGAGGATCAAGCAGCATGAGATTTGAGCGATTAGTAACGGTGGCGGTCGCCACCGCCTGTTTGAGCGGCTGTCACATTTTCAGCAAGCTGAATCCGGACTGCCATACCAAGCAGGAGTATCAGCATGCCCTGTCGGCGCCACCCCTGAAGGTACCGGAGGGCATGGATTCCCCCAACACGCAAGGGGCGTTGGTCATCCCGACGATCGAGCTGGCGCCGCCGCCGCCGGGTCCTCACGACACCTGTTTGGACGTACCTCCGCGCTACCAGCCGTCGCCCTCCAACAAGGCCGCGAGCGGCTGAACGGCCCTGCCGCCTCTTCCTCGCTCACGAAACAAGTCACGGCTGGCCCTTGGCGCAAGCGGCCCGCTCCGGTACCCTTGCGGCCGCGTGGACAGGTGGCCGAGCGGTCGAAGGCGCACGCCTGGAAAGTGTGTAACGGCTAACCCCGTTCGTGGGTTCGAATCCCACCCTGTCCGCCAAAAGACAGCCGGCTCGGGGGAGTCGGAAGGTTTAACATGCGCGTGGTGGTGATGCGTCAGGTGGGGTTCGAACCTGGGTTCGACTGGCCGCAGCGAAGCGGAGGCCAGGACGCCGTCGCGAAGCGACGTCGGTCCCGAACAAAGTGAGGGATTCGCGGCGCAGCCGCGAACAATCCCACCCTGTCCGCCACGCTTGAGTCAATGGTGGCTCGCGTTTGCATCTTCGCGA
This sequence comes from uncultured Steroidobacteraceae bacterium, assembly GCA_964657945.1. Lineage (GTDB taxonomy): Bacteria > Pseudomonadota > Gammaproteobacteria > Steroidobacterales > Steroidobacteraceae > Bog-1198. Next base: position 45 of record CAZZWM010000047.1, on the reverse strand, counting down.
CGACTGGCCACGAACCCCGTCAGGCCCGGAAGGGAGCAGCGGTAG
>CAZZWM010000046.1:0-25587 GCA_964657945.1 uncultured Steroidobacteraceae bacterium | reverse complement strand
ATTACGCCTCTTCTAGCGTTGCCATCAGCGGATGCTGATGTTGTCGCGCATACGCGATCACTTGAGCCACCTTGGTCTCCGCAATTTCATAAGTAAAGACGCCGCACACCCCCTTGCCTTTGGTGTGCACCTCCAGCATAACCCGAGTTGCTTTGGTTCTGTCCATTCCGAAGAAGCGTTGCAGGATGTCGACCACGAACTCCATGGGAGTGTAGTCGTCATTGATCAGCACTACTTGATAGAGGGGTGGACGCTTGAGTTTAGGGGCCGCTTCCTCGACCACCAACCCCGTGCCGTCCCGACCGCGTTCGATATCACTCATGAGTTATCAGTTTATAGGGCGCGTTGCAGTGCTTTACAAGCCGGGCGAGTCAAAGCTCTCAATTGGTTCCCTGTCGCCAAACGGTGTCACTTTATTTTAGCAAGTAAAAACAAATGCTTGAGCGTGCCTGTGAGTAGCCCGTATGATTGCGCCTCTCGGCAATATTCGCGTTCCCCGGCATTGCCGATTGCGCGATCCCGCCGTCTGTAGGGCGCACGCTGGTCAAATGGTCGACACACGCACAAACGAATGGGTCTCCCGGCTGCAGGCCAGCGGACCCAGGCTGGTCTCGGCGGTCATCGGCGCGCTCATCGTGCTGGAGTTGGCCCGGCTCGCCTATTCGATGTACGCGACCCCGGTAAGGTCGCCCCAGCCCGTCACCGCCGCCGGCCCGCGCACGCAGCGTCCGCCATTGGACATACAAACTGTGATTTCGGCCCATCTGTTCGGGGTGGCCGCGGTGGACCCCGGCTCTCAGGACCCGGCCAACGCGCCGCAGAGTTCCGCCAATCTGGTGCTGGCCGGGACGATTGCCACCCAGGACCCGAAGCGCGGCGTGGCCATCGTGAGCGACGGGGGCGCCCCGTCGAAGGTGTACTCGGTTGGCGACAGAATCGGCGGCGCGTCGCTGCATTCGGTTTATCTGGATCACGTCATCCTCGATCGCAACGGCGCCTTGGAGACGCTGCAGCTGCCGCGGCAGCTGCTGCTCAGCAGCCGGGCACCGCCCGCGCGTCCGGCGGCCAATGCCACCGTGGCCGCGGTCGACAACATCAGGCACATGGTGCAGCAAGACCCGAGCATCCTCGATCAAGTGATGCGCACCGTGGCTTCTTATGACAACGCCGCGGGAAAACTGAGAGGTTTTCGTGCTTATCCTGGAAAGAATAGGCAGATATTCAACAAACTGGGTCTGAAGTCAGGCGATCTGGTCACCGCCATCAACGGCACGGCGCTCGACGACCCGCAACGCAGTCAGGAAGTGTTCGACACCATCCAGACATCCGATCACGTGACCGTCACCATCGAACGGGGCGGCCAAAAGCAGGACATCACTTTGAACATCGCACAGGTCGCGGCACAGGCGACCAAGGATCTGGAGAGCGGCGCCGACCCCAATGCGGCTGCAACCGACGCCCAGGCGCCTCCTCGCGGCGCACCCACTCCACCGCCGACACCGAACAGTAACAATGAAAATGCAACCGAATAGCGCGAACGGCAGTCCTAGTCGTTCATCATGCGAGAAACTATGACGCTGAAGCATTCTCGAGCTCCCAACTTGCACCGCGTCACCGCGGCCGCGGCACTGTCGGCACTGATGATTTCTGTGAGCCTGCCTGCCGCACCGCAACCCCAGCCCAGGCAGCCGCAGCAGCCACAGGAAGGCGCGACCATCACGCCGAACTACAAGGACGCGGACTTGACGCAAATCATCGCCGCCGTCGGCGAGGTCACGGGCAAGAACTTCATCATCGACCCGCGCGTCAATGCCAAGGTCACCATGCTGTCCTCGACCCCGATGTCGCCGGCCGCCTTCTATGAGGCCTTTCTGGCGGTGCTGCAGGTCTACGGCTATGTGGCCGTGCCGGCCGGCAAAGTCATCAAGATCGTGCCCAACACCGACATGCGCCAGTTCCCGTCGAGCGATCTGCCCAACAGTGTGAGCTCCACCTCGGATGAGTTGGTGACACAGATCATCACGCTGAAGAACGTCAGCGCCGCGCAACTGGTTCCCATGCTGCGGCCCTTGATTCCGAGCTACGGCCACCTCGCGCCTTACGCCAGCGGCAACATGCTGATCATTTCGGATCGCGCCAGCAACGTCAGCCGCCTGGTGCGCATCATCGAGCGTATCGATGAGAGCGGCGATGAGCCGATCGAGGTGATCCCGCTGCACAATGCCAGCGCCTCGGACATCGTGCGCACCGTCAATTCCTTGAATTCCAGCCAGGGCGCGGACGCCGGTGCGGCCGCCAAGATCGTTGCGGACGATCGCACCAACAGCATCCTGCTCACCGGTGAGAAGTCCCAGCGGCTGCGTTTGAAGGCCCTGATCATCAATATGGACACCCCGCTGACCACCGGCGGCGATACCCAGGTGCGCTACCTGCGGTATGCCGATGCGGAAAAAATCGCCGACAAGCTCAAGGGCCAGGCGACGGCGACCGCCAAAGCGCAGGGCGGCCCCGCCACGGGCGGCGCGGCGGCCGGCGCCGGCGGCACCCCCAATGTCGATGCCAGCGTGACCATCTGGGCCGACGTCTCGACCAACGCCCTGATCATCACCGCGCCGCCGAAGATCATGAAGTCGCTGATGGCGGTGATCGACAAGCTCGACATCCGCCGCGCCCAGGTGCAGGTCGAGGCCATCATCGTCGAAATCGACGTCAACAAGAGTTCGAACCTCGGTGTGCAGTGGCTGTTGTACGGCCAGGGCAGCACCACGGTGCCGGCCGGCATCATCAACCTGCCCGGCGCCGGAACCAGCATCGTGGACCTGGCGGCGGCGGCCTTGACCGGCGGCGCCGTCAATACCACCACCGGTGTCCCGAGCATCACCAGTTCCACCGTGGGAACCGGCGCATCCGTGGCCATCGGTCGCATCGCCAGCAGTGGTGTGAACTTTGCCGCCCTGGTGCAGGCCTTGCGCAGCGACGGCAGCAGCAACATCATATCCACGCCCTCGTTGATCACCATGAACAATGAGGAAGCCGAAGTGAAGGTGACCCAGGAAATCCCGTTGATCACCGGTTCCTATGCCGGCACCACGGCCGCCGTCGGCGGCACCACCAGCCCCTTCCAGACCATTCAGCGCGAAGAGGTCGGCACCATTTTGAAGGTCACGCCGCACATCAACGAGGGCAACTCGGTGCAGCTGAAGATCGAGCAGGAAGACTCCTCGCCCGGCGCCAAGCTGACCGACTCGGCCGACATCTCGACCAACAAGCGATCCATCAAGACCACGGTGCTGATCGAGGATGGCGGCATCATCGTGTTGGGCGGCCTGATCTCCGACACCGTGACCGAAAGCGAAGACCGCGTGCCCGGCCTGGGCGCCATCCCCTTGATCGGCAACTTGTTCAAGTCACGCAGCGGCTCGCGCCAGAAGAAGAACCTGTTGGTGTTCATCCGGCCGAAAATCATGCGCGATGCCGACGCCACCGAAAGCGTCAGCGAGGCGGCCTACCAAGAGGTGCGCCACAGCCAGCAGACGCTGAACCGCGGCAAGATCACCCTATTGCCGGGTCAGAAGCAACCGGCCGTACCGCCCATCCCGTCCGGGATCGCCCTGCCCCCGCCGCCGCCGGCGTCGGAAACCAATGCACAGGGCGCGCTGCCCCTGACGGTGCCGCTGCCCTCGCAGGTGCCGCCGCAACCAACGCCGGTACCGCCGCAATCGGTGCAACCCGTCCCGTCGTCCGAATGAGCGCTGAACTTCAAGAAACCGGCCAGGAGCGGAAGCTGTCCTTTCCGTTCGCCAAGCGCCATGGGGTACTGGTGCGCGGCATCGCGAACGGCGTGGCCGACACGGTGTGCCGCCCCGGGGTGACGCCGCAGAGTCTGGCCGAGGTGCGCCGCTTCGTGGGCGTGCCGCTCAAACTGCAACGCGTCTCCGTGGAGGCATTCGATTCGCTGCTGCGCCTGGCCTATGAAGCGGGCTCCGGGGCGGCCATGCAGATGCTCGAAGGCTTGGACGACAACAACGATCTGGCGCATCTCGCCGATGACATTCCCGAGTCCTCCGACTTGCTGGAAAGCGACGATGAAGCGCCCATCATCCGCTTGATCAATGCGCTGCTGACCCAGGCGGTCAAGGAGAACGCGTCGGACATCCACATCGAGCCCTACGAGAATCGGCTGGTGATCCGCTTCCGCGTCGATGGCGTGCTGCGCGAGGTGCTGCAGACCAAGCGCGCGGTATCGGCGCTGGTGGTCTCGCGCATCAAAGTCATGTCCAAACTCGATATCGCCGAGCGGCGCCTGCCGCAGGACGGCCGCATTTCGCTGCGCATCGCCGGCCGCGCGGTCGACGTGCGCGTCTCCACCCTGCCCTCGGGGCACGGCGAGCGCGTGGTGCTGCGATTGCTCGACAAGCAGGCCGGGCGGATCGAATTGACCTCACTGGGCATGGATCCGGTCACGCAAAACGCCATGGATGAGATCATCCACAAACCGCACGGCATCATCCTGGTGACGGGCCCGACCGGCTCGGGCAAGAGCACCACGTTGTATGCCAGCTTGGAGCGTATCAACGACAATACCCGCAATATCATGACGGTCGAGGATCCCATCGAGTACTACATCGATGGCATCGGCCAGACGCAGGTGAACACCAAGGTTGAAATGACCTTCGCCCGCGGTTTACGCGCCATCCTGCGCCAGGACCCTGACGTGGTCATGATCGGGGAAATCCGCGACCTCGAGACGGCGCAGATCGCCGTGCAGGCCAGCTTGACCGGCCACTTGGTGCTCTCGACGCTGCATACCAATACGGCGGTCGGCGCAGTCACCCGCCTCAGGGACATGGGCATCGAGCCGTTTCTGCTGTCCTCGAGCTTGATCGGCGTGATGGCGCAGCGCCTGGTGCGCGTGCTCAACCCGAACAACCGCGAAAAATTCAACGCCGGCGAATACGAGCGGCGCCTGTTGAATCTCGACCTCAACGGCCCTCCGGTGGAACTCTACCGGCCCAGCGCCGAGCCGGGCATGGGCTATCGCGGCCGTACGGGCATCTACGAGCTCATCACGGTGGACGATCACATGCGCACCATGATCCATGACGGATCATCCGAGCAGGAGCTCGAGCGCTACGCGCGCGCCTCCAGCCCCGGCATCCGCGACGATGGACGCCGCAAAATCATGGCCGGCGAAACGACGTTGGAAGAAGTCTTGCGCGTCACGCGCGAGGATTGATGGGAGCGTTCGAATATACGGCGCTGGATGCCCAAGGCCGCGAACGCAAGGGCCTGATCGAGGGGGACACCGCCAAGCATGTACGGCAGCTGTTGCGCGACAAGCAACTGCTGCCCATGGACATCCAGGAAACCGTCAAGCAGGAACAGGCGAAGGCCGGCCGGCGGCGCCGTCGGTTCGTGCGCCGGGGACTGTCGACGCTCGACCTCGCATTGTTGACCCGGCAAATGGCCACCCTGCTGCGTTCCGGCCTGCCCTTGGAGGAAACCCTGCAGGCCGTGGCCGAGCAGACCGAGAAGCCCCGGGTGCAGCGCATCGTTCTTGGCGTGCGCAGCAAGGTGGTGGAAGGCCATCCCTTGGCCGAAGGCCTGCGCGACTTTCCGCAAGCCTTCCCTGAGATCTACCGGGCGACGGTTTCGGCCGGCGAGCAATCCGGCAAGCTCGATCAGGTGCTCGAGCGCCTGTCCGATTACACCGAATCGCGCCAGGTCATGGGGCAGCAGGTCAGCAACGCCCTGGTCTATCCCATCGTGCTGTTGGTGCTGTCCTGCGCCATCGTGTCCTTCCTGCTGGCCTACGTGGTGCCGCAGGTGGTCGCGGTGTTCGAGTCGAGCAACCAGCAGCTGCCGCTGGCCACGCGCATTCTGATCGGCATGAGCGATCTGATCCGCCACTATTGGTTCTATGCCCTGGCCGTGATCGGCGCCGTGGTGTGGGGATTCTTGCGCTGGCTCAAAGCCCCGGCGGCCCGCATGCGCTATCACCGTTTCCTGCTGAAGGTCCCCTTGATCGGCAAGCTGATCCGCGGCGTCAACACCGGGCGCTTTTCGCGCACCTTCAGCATCCTCACGGCAAGCGCCGTGCCGGTGCTCGAGGCATTGCGCATTTCTGCCGAGGTGGTCACCAATATGCCCATGAAGGCCGCCGTCGAAGAGGCCGCCTCGCGCGTGCGCGAAGGCGCACCCATCGGCAAATCCCTGGCGGCCCGCAAGGTATTCCCGCCCATGATGATCCATTTGATCAGCAGCGGGGAGAGCAGCGGCGAGCTGGAGAAGATGCTGGAGCGCGCTGCCACCAATCAAGAGCGCGAAATGGACGGTTTGCTGTCGAATTTGACCAACCTGCTCGGCCCCTTCATGGTGGTGTTCATGGGCGCCATCGTCATGTTCATCGTGGTTGCCCTGTTGCTGCCGATTTTCCAGCTCAACGATCTGGTCAAGTAACCATCTGTGAACAGGCCCTAGGGTATTGCACGCGAACCGCGTTTCCGTTTATAACCCGCGCGTGTCAGTTCATTGGTGATTTGCGATGAGCGAAAAGCCGGAATCCGACGAATTCGAGGAAGAGGACGCGGAAGATACGCCTCCCGGCGGCGATGATGTCGACGTCGAGCAAGTCATGCGCGACGTGGAATCGCAGCGCCGGCGCGCGCCGAAAGGCGCTGAACCGGCCTGGCGCAGGCTCGAGCGCGTCATGGAAGAGCGCCGCACCAAGGAATTGATGAGCGACTTCGACGACTACGAAATCTCGGGTGCGGATGAGGATTTCGACGCCGACAGCGTCGAGGAGAAAACCGGCCGCAAGAAGAAGAAGCATTCCTAGGCGCGGGTGCCGCCCACATCCGCCTTCGGATAGGGAACGAAACCCTGGTATTCGGCATCGTAGTGCCCGAACGGCGGTGCGAAGGCATGCTGATCGACGAAACCCATCATCTTCCAGCCGCTCAGCTGAAAATTACCGCCGTATTTCGGGGAGGTGAACATGCCGAGCACCGTGAGCATGCGGGTGGTGTCGAAAAAAGCCGTCTTGTCGACCTGCTGCAGGAATGCAATCTGTGCATCGGAGCCGGCGGCCGCGAACGAACCGGCATGCGCCGCCTGGAATTGCTCTTGAAACTCCATCAAGCCGTGGGCGTAGTCAGGGGCCATCGGCGCAAAATATCCCGACAGGGAACGGTCGATGAAATACACGGCATGCGCTTCACGGGCGCCCGGCGTCGCGCCGCTTGGCACGATTTGCGCGCAGATCGCATCCACGTCGGCGCCGTCGGCGGCGCTGAAGAAACCGAAGTGCGCAGCACTGACCTCGATTGGCGCATCGTCCGCATGGTGCGCGGCCGCGGCAATGCCAGGCCATTGCGCTGCGAGCCAAACGCTGGTGAACAGGCCGCCGCTCGACACCAGGAAGGAGCGCCGGGAGAGATCGCCTGCATCGTCTGCGCGGTTCATAGCCTTCTTCCTGAAACGAAGTGGGTCGCTCAAATCTCGTTGCGCTGCGCGAATTGTCCGATGTGATCGGCAGCACGAAAAGCCAGTGCTTGAATGGTCATCGTCGGCTGGCCGCGGCCGGAGGTCACGAAGCTCGAGCCGTCGCAGATGAAAAGGTTCGCCACGTCGTGGGTGCGATGATACTTGTCGACCACGGAGCTCGCCGGGTCGTTGCCCATGCGGCAGGTGCCGAGCAAATGCACGCCGCCGCGGGCCAAACGCTGCGCAGCGCGCCACACTTTTCGCGCGCCCGCCGCCTGCATGATTTCATAGGCGCGGTCCTGTAGGAACTGCGCGGTGGCCAGATCGTCCGGATGATCCTTGTAAGTCACGCGCATGGCGGGAAAACCCCACGCATCCTTCAGCGTGGGATCCAGGGTGACATTGTTGGTTTCCTGCGCCAGGGATGTGCAATGCCCCGCTGCAATCATGGAGCGGGTGAAACCTTCCAGCCGTTGCTTGTACTCGAGGCCCCAGCGCGGTAAATCGCCGCCCGCGGCCATGGCCCAGCCGACCGGCTGCGAGCCCATGCGCGCGTCGATACCGCCGCCGCCGTAAAAGCCGCGCTGCGGGTCCGACTCGTAAAAATCATGCAGGATCCGGGTCACCTGCACGCTCTTGTACTCGTTCAGTTCATGCTCGAATTGCGCGAACACAGCCGAACTCTGGTTGAACATCAGATTCTTGCCCACGTAGCCGCTGGAGTTGGCGAGGCCGTGAGGAAAACGCGAACTGGCTGAATTGAGCAACAGACGAGAAGTCTCGGCGCCATTGGCCGACAGGACCACGGCCCTCGCCTTCTGGAATTGCTCGACATTCTTCGCATCGAAATAATGTACGCCGGTGGTTCGGCCGCGCTTGTCGAGCGCGACGTTGCACACGTAGCTGTGTGCGCGAATCTCACAGCGCCCGGTCGCCTCCGCTTCCGGAATCATGTTGTACAGCACCGAGGATTTCGCCATGGCCTCGCAGCCCATGCCGATGCAGAAGCCGCAATTGATGCAGGCCGGTCTGCCTCGGTACGGCGTGGAGACGATGGCCATCGGTGCCGGAAAGGGATGCAATCCGAGCGCCCGGCCGCCTTTCTCGAGCAGCACTCCGGAGGACTTCACCGGCAGCGGCGGCATGGGATAGGGTTTGCTGCGCGGCGGATCGAAGGGGCTGGCGCCGGCAAGTCCCGATACGCCGATTTCCCAGTCGACCTTGGTGTAGTACGGTTCCAGATCCTGATAGCTGATGGGCCAATCAGCGAAGCTCGTGCCGGAAATGGCGCCGAGCAGCGTGCGCTCCTTGAAATCGTTTTCGTGGAAGCGCCAAAAATTGGCGGTGTAGTGTGCGCTGCTGCCACCCACGATGCGCGCATACACCAATGAATTGCCCCAGTGCGGCTGCTCGGCCTTCTGGGATGCGTCTACTCTGAATGTCTGCGGGCTGATTTTCGGATCGTTGGTGATGCCGCTCAAATAATTGTACTTGAGTTCGTCGTGTTCGAAATCGGCGGGGCCCAGGCGAGGGCCCTGTTCCATCACCACCACGGTAAAGCCGGCCGTCGACAACTCGCGCGCGATCACACCTCCGGATGCGCCCGAACCCACGATGACGAAATCTACGGTCTCGCTGGGTTTGAAGGTGCGTGGGATCAAGATGCTTCGATGTTGCACACGCCGCAATTGGCGCGTCAAGGCCGGCAAGCGGTTGTGTCAAGATAATGCATGGCTCCCAAAGAACACTACTCGCGCCGCTTGAGGGAGGTCGAAAAGCAACTTGCGAACTGCGAGCGCCTGGATGCACGGATAGGGAGCATGCGGCTGGCACTCGGCGCCACATTTTTGCTCATGCTGTGGGCTTGTTTCGCAGCGCGCGCGGTGCCGCCCGCGTGGATAGGGCTTCCCGTGGGCGCGTTCATCGCGCTGCTGATCCATCACGCGCGGCTGCGCGCAGCGAAAGCCGCGACACAGCGCGGCGTGCTGCATTACCGCCGGTCGATCGCGCGGCTGGAGGATGGCTGGTCAGGTACCGGACCGACGGGCGCCGGTTATGAACCGGCGCATCACCTGTACGCGGCGGACCTCGATTTATTCGGCGCGGGCAGCCTGTTCCAATTGCTGTGCGCGGCCCGTACCCGCACCGGCGAGCAGACTCTGGCTCATTGGCTGCTCGCACCGGCGGCGCTCGAGGTGGTTCGCGAGCGTCAAGCCGCCACCGCGGATCTGCGGGATCGGGCGGCCCTGCGCGATGATCTTGCTCTACAGGGCGCGACGCCGCAAATCGAACTGCATCCCGACGCGCTGATTGCGTGGGCGGAGTCGCCCAACCGCCTGGATCGGCGGTGGATCATTCTGCTGGGCGCGACACTGGCACTGCTGGCCATTGCGGGTGCGCTGCTCTGGGCCGCGTCGGATATGGCTTTCCCCCTGCTGGCGGTGCTGCTGGTGGAAGTGGGCGTGAGCTACTGGTTGCGCAAGCCGGTGGAGACCGCCGTGAAGGCCGTTGAGGGCGCTTACGCCGATGTGCGCGGCATCGCCTTGATCCTGGGCCGGTTCGAAAGCGAATCCTTCGCCGCCGCGCCGCTGAAGGCCCTGCAGCAGAAGCTGACGTCGCACCGCTTGCGTGCCTCTGCTGCCATTGCGAAGCTGGCCACGGTGGTGAACTTCGTCGAGGCACGCCGCAATCCGTTGCTCGCGCCGTTGATGATTTTGCTGATGTATCCCTTGCTGACGGCCGTCATGGCTGAGCGTTGGCGCGCGGCACATGGCAGCGCGGTCCGCGCGTGGCTCGAGGTGCTGGGCGAGGTGGAAGCTTTAGCCTCGCTCGCGCGCCATGCCTTCGAACACCCTACCCATACGCTGCCGGATTTCATCGAGGGCCCTGCCTGTTTTCGAGCCAGCCGGCTGGGACATCCGCTTCTGCCCGCGGCGACCCGGGTGTGCAATGACGTGGCCATTGCCGCGCCGACGCGCATCCTCTTGGTCAGCGGTTCGAACATGTCCGGCAAGAGCACCCTGCTGCGGACCGTCGGCATAAACACCGTGTTGGCCATGGCCGGCGCACCCGTGTGCGCGCAGCGCCTGCAGCTCACCCCCCTGCAGATCGGTGCCAGCATTCGCGTCAACGATTCCTTGCACGAGGGCAGTTCGCGGTTCTACGCCGAGATCACGCATCTGCGCCAATTGTTCGAACCGGCGGCGCTGCCGCTGCTGTTTCTGCTGGATGAGCTGTTGCAGGGGACCAATTCGGCCGACCGGCGCGTGGGCGCCCAAGGGGTGATCCGCGCGCTGCTCAACAAAGGTGCGATTGGTTTGGTGAGCACCCATGATCTCGCGCTCACCGATCTGGCCGGCCTCGATCCTCAGGCGCTGGTCAATGTGCACTTCCAGGACGAAATCCTGGATGGCCGGCTGGTGTTCGATTTCAAGCTGCATCCGGGGATCGTCACCAAGAGCAATGGGATCGAGTTGATGCGCTCGATTGGATTGGACGTGTAGGGAGAGAGCTAGTGGAAATTGCGCGACACCACCACCAACTCTCCCAGCAACGACGATAGATTGATGAGACGAGCAGCAATGACATGCTGCACATCCCCTTCCCGTTGCAGTTTTCCCTGCACCTCCAGCAGACGCGACTCCAGCAGCGGTGCCCGATGTTGCACCGCGATGCGGTTCCAGACGATGAGATTCACGTAGCCGGTCTCATCCTCCATGGTGATGAAGGTGACGTTGCCCGCACCGGGGCGCTGACGAGTGATGACCAGTCCCGCCGTACGCACGGTTTTTCCGTTGGGCAGTTCCCATAGTTGCTGCGCAGGCACGATGCCCCTGCCCTTGAGCTTGTCACGCAGCAGCGCCAGAGGGTGGCGCCTCAAGGTCAGACCGGTGCTGCCGTAGTCGGCCAGAATGTCCTGGCCTTCGCGTGGCGCTCTCAACAACGGCGCGCCTTCGTCAGGCACCGTCGTCGCAGGCAATAATGGCAGCGCGCGCTCCACACCGCTCACCTGCCAAACCGCCCGGTGACGATTACCGACCATGCGCAACAAGGCATCTGCCGCTGCCAATGACTCGAGATCACGCCGGTCCAAGGCCGCACGTTCGGCCAGATCGGCAATACTGACGAATGCGCGAGCCGCGCGTGCGGCCACCAATCTCGCCCCGCCCTCCTTGGACAAGGACTTCACCAACCGCAATCCAAGACGCAGCGCCGGCCGGCCATCCTCGCGCCGCTCGAGCGTGCAATCCCAGGCACTCACCGCCAAATCCACCGGCCGCACTTCCACGCCGTTGGCGCGCGCATCGCGCACCAACTGAGCGGGCGCATAAAAACCCATGGGCTGGCTGTTGACCAAGGCGGCGCAGAAGGCGGCGGGCTCATAGTGTTTCAGCCAGGCCGAGGTGTAGACCAGCAGAGCGAAGCTGGCTGAATGGGAATTGTGTACGACGAAGTTGTTAGCCAAGAAATTGTGATCTCCCTCAATTTTCAAATCGTAGGTTTCGCGGTTCCCGACCGACTCTATTTGCACGATCCGATCCCAATAGACATCTGAAGTCGCCAATCGAGACAATGCATCCGAACCCAACACAGCGGCTATTTTTTCAATCACATTGCGCCGAAAGCCAATTTTCTTGGCGCCACGACTCTGGATTTCTCGACGGCCAACGCGGCAACAGAACCTACGAAGATCTTCGCCCGTTACGGTAATCACCTGATGCCTTAATGTTTTTCCCTTATACAAACGATCTCTACGGTAAAGACGCGATACGATTCCAAGCCGTAGGAGCAAATGCTGAATTTGGACAGCTAACGTAACGGATGCAGTGTCATACGAAGCATGCCCTTTGAGGGAAAAACCGCCATCGCCTTCCCAAAGACGCGCAAGCAACGATTCAATATTGCCCTCACAAAGTTCAAAGACTACGAGTGGTAGCGCTTTTTTTCGATGACAAAGGTTCCCCTCCGTTATCAGATCAGCGAGCACTAGAATTTTATGTTTCGGCCATCTGCGATGCCCCACGACCGGGATAGAACGTGCTGTCGCTACGTGATCGCCGGCTGTGAGTTGTCCTAATTTTCGCCATCCACCCATGGTCATGAAAGGGTGTTCAGCGGTCGCCTCAATTTCATGCCCTAAGGCCGTGCGCAACCGCCACACTGGCTTTACGCCGCTGCGAATGACTTTTAGAACCTTGCGTTTTCGCAACCGCATCTCAGCATCGCAAGCCAGAGTGTTTTTGAGCAATGCTTGCCCGTCGATCACCTCTTCGATGGTTACCCATTTGCCGCTATCGGCGTCCACCACCCGCGTTTCGCCAACGACACATTCCGGAAATCCATACTCGCCAAACCCCAGGATCTGATTGAAGATCTGATTCGCAAATTCTTCCGTATAACCACGCTCGAGCATGCCGTTGATGAGCTGCAGCTGGAATGGCTCCAGTCCGCCTTTGCGCTTCCAGGCCGCCATGGCACGGCGCAACTGATCGGCTTCACCGGGTGTGAAGCCGGCGGCCACGATGGCCAGCTGCATCACCTGTTCCTGGAAAATAGGCACGCCCAAGGTGCGCTCCAGCACACCTTTGACATCGTCGCTGGGGTAGGTCACCGGTTCCTCGCCGCTGCGCCGCCGCAGGTAGGGATGCACCATCTCGCCTTGGATGGGCCCGGGACGCACGATGGCCACTTCGATCACCAAATCGTAGAAGTTGCGCGGCCGCAGGCGGGGCAACATGGACATCTGGGCGCGTGACTCGATTTGAAACACGCCCGTGGTCTCAGCTTTGCAAATCATGTCGTACACCGCGCTGTCCTCGCCCGGCACGCTGGCCATGTCGAGTTCACCCGGGACTGCGGCCGAGCCGCCGAATTGATTCACCAACCCGAAGGCGCGGCGAATGGCGCTCAGCATCCCTAGGGCCAACACGTCGACTTTCAACAACCCAAGCGCGTCCAAATCATCCTTGTCCCATTGGATGACGGTACGGTCGGGCATGGAGGCATTTTCGATGGGCACCAATTCGTCCAACCGCCCGCGCGCAATCACGAACCCGCCGACATGCTGCGACAGATGACGCGGGAAGCCGAGAATTTCCGCAGTGATTGCCATCAATCGGGCGATCAGCGGATCCTGCGGATCGAATCCAGAAGCGCGGATGCGTTCCGGATCGACGCGCTGACCATCCCACCACTGCATGCCGCGCGCCAACCGATCGACCTGGGCCAGATCCAGTCCCAGAGCCTTGCCCACATCGCGCAGTGCGCTGCGCGGCCGGTAGCAGATGACGGTGGCGGCCAACGCCGCGCGCTCGCGGCCGTACTTGCCGTAGATGTACTGAATGACTTCTTCGCGCCGTTCGTGCTCGAAGTCCACATCGATGTCAGGCGGTTCATTGCGTTCCTTTGAAATGAAGCGCTCGAACAGCATGGCCATGCGCGAGGGGTCCACCTCGGTGATGCGCAGGCAATAGCACACCGCGGAATTGGCGGCGGAACCGCGCCCCTGGCAGAGGATGTTCTGCGAGCGCGCATAGTCGACCACATCGTGCACCGTCAAAAAGAACGGTTCGAACTTCAGCTCTTCGATCAGGCGCAATTCATGTTCGATGTTTTCGCGCACCGCGGGCGGCACGCCCTGCGGCCAACGGTAGGCACAGCCCTGCAAGGTCAAGGCGCGCAGATGACTGGTGGGCGTCTCGCCCGGCGGCACGATTTCTTCCGGATACTCGTAGCGCAATTCGTCCAACTTGAAGCTGCAGCGCTCGGCAATGGCCAGTGTCTCTGCCAGCAGGGCTGCGGGGTACAGCTCACGCAGGCGCTGCAGGGGCCGAAGGCAACGCTCGCCGTTGGGGTACAAGGCGTAGCCCGCGGAGTGCAGCGGTGAGCCGATACGAATCGCCGTCAACACATCCTGCAGTGCGCGCCGGGCGCGGCGATGCATGTGCACATCGCCGGCCGCGACGCAGGGCAGTTCAAGAGTGGCGCCCAGTTCCTGCAGCAGCGCCAGGCGGCGCGTATCGATGCCGCTGGTCAGCAGTTCGATGCCCACCCACAGGCGCCCCGCGAAACGTTCCCGCAACCACGCGCCATCGGCCTGCTGCCCAGCCAGCGCCGCCTTGTCGGCATTCGGCAACCAGATGATCAGGCAACCGTTGAGCGCATCTTCAAGATCGGCGCGTGTCAATGCATAGCGGCCTTTGATGCTGCTGCGGCGTGCCTTGCTGATCAAGCGGCTCATGGCGCCATAAGCCGGGCGATCCGTGGCCAGGGCCACCACTTTCAATGCATCGCTGCAATTCAGTTCGGTGCCGATGATCAGCGGCAGTCCGGCTGTTTTTGCAGCGCTGTTGGCGCGCACCACGCCGGCCAGCGAGCACTCATCGGTCAGCGCCAATGCGCGATAGCCGAGTGCCTTGGCTTGCACCACCAGTTCTTCAGGTTGCGACGCCCCGCGCAGAAAGGAAAAATTGCTCAAGACATGCAGTTCGGCGTACATGATTCACGAAAACACGCCGTGCAAATACCAACGCTGGGTATGCCGATCCTGAAACACCCACAACCGCGCGCCCGGCACTTGACTCGCAATGTAGTAATCGCGCGCCACGCCTTTGCCGTCCCACCAACCGCTTTCGATGCGTTCAGGCCCCTGCAGCAATTCAGGCTTCGGGATGGACAGAGGTTCTGCCAGCAGCCAGACCGGCCGCGGCATCTGCGGTTCAATCGCAGGGCCCTGCTGCTTGGACACAGCATTCAGAGGCAGGGCCCGTACCCTGCCCCAAGCCGCTTCAGGACGATGTTCCTCGATCAGGCATACGCCATAGACCGATTCTTCCCCCAGACGCGCGCGCAAACGTTCCACCAGTTGCGGCGCGGTATCGCGGCTGCCCGCGCCGCTGAGTCCGGCAAACACATCCAAGGAACTTGCCGACAGCGCCCGCAGAGAACCGGAAATCAATTCCATGCCGCGCACCGGCGCCTTGAGTTCCAGATGGCTCAGCTTTTGGCAAAGCACATCGGCCAAGCGGCGCCGTTCGCTGGTGATGCTGGCCAACCCCAAACGCACCCGGGTCGCCGGCAACTCGCGATGCCGCAGCCGCAGTTGCAGGGTCTGCACGCCTGCTTGCCGGTGCCGCAGGAATTGCGCGCAACGTTCGATCAAGGGTTCGAGCGCCTTTTCCAAATAAGCGACGTGTTCGATCTCCGCTTCGAAATCGCAGCGCTCACGAAAGCGTTCGCGCGGCAGGAATGGCCGCCGCGGTGCCGGCTGTTTGCCCACGGCAATATCGATGTCGCGCACCACGGCGGGACTCAAGCGCCGCGCCAAGCCGCCGCGCGGCAAGCGCAGCAGCTCTCCGACCTGCCTCAATCCCAAGGCACGCAGCGTTTGCAATCGCTCGGCATCCCATGCGGTGCAGGCAATAGGCACCTTCGCCAGCAAACCCGGCAGCTTGCCGACATCATCGCCATGCACCCCGGCACCGGCACGAGCCAGCCACAGTGCCGCCAAGCTCGTGGGCGTCGTGGCGCTCTGCGACTTCAGTCCCAGCTGCTGCCAACAGGCGTCGATCGCGGTCTGAAGGATTGGCAGCGAACCGAATAACTTGATGCTGCCCTTGATTTCCAGCAGCAGCGCGTTGGGCTCCTCGATGCTGACGAAGGGAGTGAAGGCCTGCGCATGCGGGCAAAGTTTCTGCAGTTCTTCGGGCGAGTGGAGAGCACCCAAGTCGGGGAACACCACCGCATACCACAGCTGCTTGAGGCGCGGCGCGGCGCTCAAGCCCGGTGCAACGGGCGGCGGCACCGCGGGCGGCGGTGCGGATATGGGCGCAGCAACCGGTGCAGCGGCTTGCGCCGCGGCGAACAAATCGGCCGTCTGCCATTTCGCCGCCGGCGACTTCATGAAGCGGCGAGATCAACAGGCCCCGGCCGGCCACCTTGTACTTTGATCAAATCGAGACGCGCCTCATGTTCTCCCTGAGTCATCAGCAAACGCAGACTGGCGGGAGAGGATTCGAAGCGATGCCGCCCTGGACGAAACAGCACACCCAACGCGCCACCTGCTTCGGCAGCCAGTTTCAGACGCCGCAGCCAGCGATCATCGGTGCCCTTCAGCCACAACAGCACCGCGGCGCAAACTCCGGAACTCAACGCCTGTTCCGCAGCCCACAGAGCTTCGGTTGCAGAGTTGGGCCGCACCACCAACAAGCGTCCCAACTCGATGCCTTGTTGAGCCAGCGCGGGTGCGTAGGGTTCATGAGGAGGCGCAATCCAGACAATCCAGGGACTGTCCTGCGTGCCGCTTCGACGTTGGCAGGCCACCAAAGCCGGCAAGAACAGTTGCACTTCACCGAGGCCGGGCTCATCCAGCAGTACCTCGATGAGCGACGCCGTCGGCCACCCGCCGCCCGGCAAACGGGCATCTAGTGAGCTTCTACCGGTGGACCAAACCGGACGAGCGGGGGCAGCCGAGGCGTCTTTTAACTTCCAGACACGCGCATCGGCCAAGATATCCGCAAGCTTGGATACCTCACGCGGCATCCACGTCTTTGCCACGACGCAGCACACCGACCACAACGCCTTCAATGATCATGGGCTCTTCTTTCAAATCGACGCGAATCGGTTCGAAGTCGGCGTTCTCCGGCATCAGCCATACAATCGTGCCTTCCTGCTTGTAACGCTTCACCGTGACTTCGTTTTCCAATCGCGCTACCACGATCTGGCGATTGCGCACCTCGGGAGTGCGATGCACGGCGACCAGATCGCCATCGAGGATGCCGGCATTTTTCATGCTCATGCCCTGCACTTTCAGCAGATAATGCGGCTGCGGCTGAAACAACTGCGGATCGATTTGATAATGCTTTTCGATATGTTCTTCAGCCAAGATGGGACGGCCTGCAGCAACGCGGCCAATGAGGGGCAGCCCCAACTGTTCACGCAGAATGTCTTTCAATTGGATGCCGCGTGAAGCACCGGGAATCAGGTCGATGACGCCTTTGCGCTGTAAGGCGCGCAAATGCTCTTCAGCCGCATTCGGTGATTTGAACCCCAGAGTCCGGGCGATTTCGGCGCGCGTGGGCGGCATGCCGCTTTCCAAAATAGCGTCTTGAATGAGCCGAAGGATCTGAGTTTGACGGGGGGTAAGGTCCGACATTGCATCACCTGTATATGTAGACAGTGACTGGTATTATATACAGCTAGAGGATTCTGACAAGGGTATGAAACGAAGTAAAAGCGATGATTCAGGGCTCGGAATGGGCCAATCCATAACCCGCCGCGACTTCTTGAACGGCTTAGGCCTAGCCGTCACGGCAGCCCTGCCCGTGCGAACCGCTCTCGCCGATGCCCACGACTCCACGCCCGATCCCGTTCCGGCGGCCGCCCAAGATACCGCCGGCTACTACCCCCCCTCACTCACCGGTATGCGGGGCAGCCACCCAGGATCCTTCGAAGCCGCGCATGCCGTGCGCGATGGCGATCCCGAACCCATTCCTCTGGATACCGGCGAGTTCTATGACTTGATCGTGGTGGGTGGCGGCATCAGCGGCTTGTCCGCGGCTCACTTCTATCGCGCCGGTACCTCGCCCCGCGCCCGCATCTTGATTCTCGACAATCACGACGATTTTGGCGGCCACGCCAAACGCAACGAATATCAGCTTGGCGGCACCATGCACCTGATGAATGGCGGCACTCTGGAGATCGATAGCCCCCGCCCCTACAGTCCGGTCGCGGCCGGACTGCTCCGCACCCTCGGCATCGACGTGCTCAAGCTCGCCCAGAGCACTCAACACTTGAAATTCTACGAGCAGCGCGGCATGCGCAGCGGCGTCTTCTTCGACGAGGAAACCTTCGGCGCCGACAAGCTCATCGTAGGCAACGGCGACACTTCCTATTGGCAGTTGCTCGACTCCGCGCCCTTGTCGGTTCACGCACGCAAACAAATCGCGCAGATCGAACAGCAAATGACCGACTACCTCCCCGGCCTCAGCTCGGCGGAAAAAAAGGACCGTCTTTCGAGGATCAGTTACGAGGCATTCCTGCGCGACTTGGCGGGCGCCGATCCCAGCGTGCTGAAGTACTACCACACACGCACCATGGGCGAATGGGGGGTGGGCACGGACGCGGTTTCCGCGCTCGACTGCTGGGGCTTCGGTCTGCCGGGATTCCAAGGCATGCAGCTCGGCAAAGGGTCGATCCGCCGCATGGGTTACACACCCGCCGGCTACGAAGACACCGGTGGCTCCCTGAAATTGCATTTTCCCGATGGCAATGCCACGGTCGCGCGTTTGCTGGTACGCAACCTGTTGCCGCGCGCGCTGCCGGGGACAGGCGTCGACAACGCAGTGACTGCGCGCGCCGACTATTCACAATTGGACCGCGATGGAACGCGGATTCGGCTGCGTTTGAACAGCACAGTCACGCGGGTCAGGCATGATGGGGAGCCGGCTACCGCTGCCCAAGTGGAGGTGATCTATCTTCGCGGTGGCAAAGCCTTCACGGCCCGCGCACGCGGCGTAGTCCTGGCCTGCTACAACATGATGATCCCGTACCTGTGCCCGGAATTGCCTGCGTCGCAGCAGGACGCGCTGCACAGCCTGGTCAAGACGCCCTTGGTCTACACCACCGTCGCGTTACGCAACTGGCTCGCCTTCGACCGGCTCAAAGTGCACAGCGTGAATTCGCCCGGGGGATATCACACCACCTTCAGGCTGAACCCGCACGTCACCATCGGCGCGTATCGCAGCGTGACGTCGCCGCAGGAACCGATCCTGCTGCACATGGTACGCACGCCATGCAAAGCGGGATTGCCCGAGCACGAGCAAAATCGGGCCGGAAGGACCGAATTGCTGACGACCACTTTTGAAACCTTCGAGCGGAATATCCGCTCGCAACTGAATCGCGCGTTGAACGGCGGCGGTTTCGATGCGGCTCGGGATATCACTGGAATCACGGTGAATCGGTGGCCGCACGGTTATGCACCGGAGTACAACCCGCTGTTCGATCCGGATGTGCCCGAAACCGAAAGGTCGCATGTCAGAGGCCGCGCTGCATTCGGGCGCATCGTCATTGCAAATTCCGATGCCGGAGGCGGCGCGTATACCGACTCTGCCATCGACCAAGCACATCGCGCCGTCGATGAATTGCTGCGCAAGCGCGCTTGATCGGGTAAATCTTACATGTTGGAAAGCCAATCTTAACGAGCTTGTAATTTGTCGGAAACGAACTACGGCAAAAAGCGTCGCTGCCGGCCGACAAATCGATATTTCTTGTTGCAATCGCCG
The DNA here is from genome assembly GCA_964657945.1 of uncultured Steroidobacteraceae bacterium. Lineage (GTDB taxonomy): Bacteria > Pseudomonadota > Gammaproteobacteria > Steroidobacterales > Steroidobacteraceae > Bog-1198. The sequence continues at coordinate 5,821 of CAZZWM010000046.1, read as the reverse complement.
CGCAATTTTGGCTTTATGTAGGACTGTATTGCGGCGCAGGCGGGCCCGACACCCAAGACTGGGCCTGAGTGTGGCAATGCTCTCGGAGTTTTCCGATACCAATGAATTAACCCTAGGGGAATATCGATATGAATTTGACCACCACCTTGAAGGCCTCGATCGCAGCGGCATGCGTCATTGCATTCGCGGGTTGCACGGACCTTAAACCGATCCAAGCTCAGATCGACGATCTGAAATCTCAGGTCAGCAAGCTGCAGAGCGACACGGCGAAGGCCTCCAGCGATGCCGCCGCCGCCAACAGCGCCGCTGCCGCCGCTCAATCGGCCGCTTCCGGCGCGCAGAGCACGGCGAACCAGGCGTTGTCCACCTCGCAGTCGAACTCGACCGCGATCGAAGCGATCAACGAGAAGATCGACCGCATGTTCAAGAAGTCCGTGTCGAAGTAATTCGAGCCTTGGGATTTTGAACATGGACGCCGCGGCTCACCCCGCGGCGTTTTTATTTGCGAGCGCCAACCCCTTTCGACGGCGATTCTGACTGCAAAATGCGCACGTTGATTTAGTCTTTGTATGCGCATATAGTCTGCGCATTATCTATGCGGGCTATGTCACGTGGGATCAAAAAAGGCTGTCAACGTCTCAATTCGGTCCGATCTGCTCGATGCGGCGCGTGCAGAAGACATCAACATTTCGGCAACACTAGAGGCCGCTTTGGTCCATCAACTGCGCGTACGAAAACGTGAACGCTGGCGGGCCGATAACGCGCAGGCTATTGAAGCCTATAACAGCGACGTCGACAGGAATGGCTCGTTCGGCGATCACTTACGCAGCTTCTGATGCCACAGTTTGCCGTCCACAAGAATCGCAACGAAGCGACCCGGGGACGATTTCCGTTGCTGCTGGACGTTCAGTCGGATCTTCTTGATCCACTGAGCACGCGCGTGATCGTGCCCTTAAGCCTGATGGCGACAGCGCGGACTCGCGCGATGCAAGCCCTCACGCCGAATTTCACGGTGGCCGGTAAAGACTACATCATGATGACGCCGCAATTGGCCGGCATAGCGGCGCGCGACCTTGGAGTTTTCGTAGAATCTGTCGCAAGCGAGCGCGCCAAAATAATCGGTGCGATCGACCTTCTGATCACAGGCATCTAGCAGTTCCGGCTTTGCCTCGCGTGCGCTTCAATATGACGCGAGCGCGTGCTCGCTTTCATTAGAATGTTCGGTGCACCGAGAGGCCGAAGGTTCGTGGATTGCCCTGGTTCAGATAGTTGAAACCGAAGCTCTCCAGATTGAGTCCGTATACAAAATAGTGCGTGTCAAAAACATTTTTTGTCCATGCGCTCACCACCCATTCGTCTTTGCGCCATTCAAGCGAAGCATTAGTGATGGTCATTCCATCTTGGCGCAGCGTCTCATTGCCCAGCGCATTGTTGTAAGGCGTGAAGTAAACCTTGCTGGTGTAGGTGACGCTGGGGGTAAGAACCAGCTCCGACTGCGGGGCAAATCTCCAGACGCGCCAGTCAAGTCGCAGATTGGCCGTCGCCGAAGGTGCGAACGGCATGCGATTGCCCGAAAGATCCGTGTCTTGCAAAGTCAGTGTCTTATAATCGGTGGACAAGAGGCCTATGTTTACGATCGCAGTCAGTGCGTCGGAGGCGCGTGCGGTCGTCTCGAAGTCGATGCCCTTGAGGCTCGCTTTGCCTGCGTTTCGCAAGAAGCCCACGACACCGACGACATCGAGAATTTGTTGGTTCGAGTAATCATAATAGAAAAGCGCGGTGGAATAGGTCAACGCACCGTCAAGCAGCCGGCCTTTGAAGCCGACTTCGTACGCGTTGACGGTTTCGGGCTCGACGTAGGACACCTGTGACGGAGCCAGATAACCTGAACCGTTGAACGTCCCGGCTCGATAGCCACGACTGAAACTGCCATACACAAGATTGCCCCGGTCGAATGTATAGGACAGTGCAGTCTTGCCGGTGACAGCGCTGCTCGAGCCGTCCTTCGACAATGGCTCACCCGGCGTACCCACGGTCTGTACCAGGGGCTGAAAGTCGTAGTCGCCGATGAAGGCGGTGCCGTCGCGGTATTCCGCTCGATCGTGGGTGTCGCGCAGACCCAGGGTCGCGATCAACTTTGGCGTTATCTTATAATCCGCCTGCGCGAAGACGGCTTCTGACGCACGAACTTGGCGATAATCCTGTGTAATCGTCGCGCCGCCATGAGTCAAAGTTGGGTCGGCCGGTGCTCCGAGCGCCTGCAAAAAACCGAAGAACGCGTACCTGTTGGTGGGCGTGATCTGATCCCAACCATAGTAGGCGCCGCCTTGCACGTCGATCTGACTACCCGAATACAACAATCGCAGCTCCTGATTGAATTGCTTGTAATCGGATCGAAAGCTGGTGCGCAGAACATCGACTGGCGAACCATCCACATCCTGGCCGAGCACCGAATTGCCGCTGTCGATCGACGTAAGGGACTGAAGCGATAATCGTTCGGTAAGTTTGTATTTGACCGTGAGTTCCGCGCCTCGCGAGTGAGCACCATTCTCCGCCACCGAGTCCGCGTTGGTGTCGTAGAATCCAAGGCCGGCTCGCGAGTAGCCTGTAATTGCGTTGGCGCCACCAGGGCCGGGGCCGACTTGATAGACACCCGGCTGATATTGCGTTGCGCTGCTGTCATACAGTCTTAGGTTGAAATCCAGATCATCGATCGGCCTCCATCGCAGGCTTAGCCGCACGCTCGGAGACTTCTCGGTCGCCATGTTCGGCTGACCTGGAAATCCGTCAACAATGTATGCGTCATGCCTCTCGAAGCTGCCTGCCAATCGAATGCCAAAGACGCCCGCAACCGGCGTTATCTCGACTGCCGACTGCACCCGTTCGTCATCGTAATTTCCGTAACCCACATCGATGAACCCGCTCGATCCGGACAGCGTGGGCTTATTGGTGATGAAGTTGATCGCACCTCCCGTGGTGTTACGCCCGAACAGCGTGCCTTGCGGTCCGGCGATTACTTCGACCCGTTGCAGATCGTATAGCTGAGTGCCATGCATGGTTCGAAATGCTTCATACGCGTCGTCCACGTAGATACCGATCGGAGACGCTTGATTGTCGTCATACTCGTTGCCCAAACCGACACCGCGCAGGGTGAAGTTGGGTTGTTCGCCGCCGGTCGGATCGTTGATCTGCAGGTTCGGCACAATCGACGCCAATGCATTGACTTGCGTGATTCCCAGAGTCCTCAACGCATCGCCGGACATGGCCGTCACCGAGGCCGGAACACTCATGATCGATTGTTCGCGGCGCTGCGCCGTGACCACGATCTCGGCAAACTGATCTTCGCCGCGGGTCGAATCGGGGTCCGAGGATTGCTGGGCTCGTGCCGGTTCATATCCCGCTGTCAGCATGAGTACGGCGCCGGTCAATCGCATTACGGCAATGAATTTCATGGTCATCGTCGGTGTCCCCCCCCCATTCATCTGTTTAAGCACTGCTGCCGGATCATCGTTGTGACCGCGATCCGGGCGGTGCCTCTAATTGTTCAAGTAGTTGAGCGCAAGCCCCGGCCTCGGCCAAGGCATCGAAACCAGTCGTCCCGTCCCTGATAGTGTGATGTAAGCGGTGCGCAGACCCGTTCCTCCAAAACAGATGTTGGTCGGAAGCACTTCGGGTGTTGGAATGAAGTCGATCTGCGTCCCTTCGGGACTGATGACGGTGATGCCCCCTTCGCCGATGGTGGCGACGCAAATATTGCCGGCGCTGTCCACCGCCATGCTGTCGAAGTGTTTGAACCCCGCAGGCCGGGCCAGGAACACGCCGCCGTGTGAGAAAAACCCCGGCGCGGGTACGATTCGCCCCGGCCCGTCCAAATCAAATGCCCATAGCTGACAGGTGTAGGTTTCAGCCACGTAGAGGCGCGTGCCATCCGGTGAAAGCGCGATGCCGTTTGGATTCTCCATCGGGAAGATGACTTCGCCGATCTGGCTACCGTCCGCCTTGGCGTAAAACACGCCGCAGCGATCCCTGTCTCGCGGGCGAGTTTTACCGTGGTCCGTAAACCAAAAGCCTCCGTGCGAATCGAATACGATGTCGTTGGGTCCGCAAAGCGATACGTTGCCTGCAGTCGCGTAAAGGGTTTCTACTTTGCCGGTGATCGGGTCGACGCGTTGAATGGACCCGCCGCGATAATCAGCCGGCGGCCCCACCGGGATGTTGAGGCCAGCCTCGGTGACATGGAATTCGAAGCCGCCGTTATTGCACACGTAAATTTTGCCATCTGGCCCGATTGCGGCGCCATTGGGTCCACCGCCGGTCACGGCGACGGTGCTTTTACGTCCATCGGCGCTGATCCGCGTCAGACATCCACCCTGGATTTCGACCACAATCACGCTGCCGTCCGGCATCGCGATCGGACCTTCCGGAAAGCGAAGTCCGGCGGCAATTTCACGAAACTGTTGCATCTCTTTGATTCCCGGTACGGCCACGACGCCGCTCCGTGCGAGAAAGGTCTCGCCGGCCGGATGAAGCGTTGGCTTATTGCTGGTCGATGCAGAGATTACTGCCGCCAGTTACCCAGTCCTTTTCCCCTGACGCACGAGTGCTTGTGTCAGGGCGCATGGACTTACGCCGGGAGGGTATGCGCGGCTTCGACGGTCGTCAGGTCACTGATTTTTCCGGGGGTGTTTGACCTGCTTTGGCGATACGCCGAATTTCGATCTGAAAGCTGTACTGAAGTAAGCACTGTCGGAAAAACCGCAATCGAATGAGATTTGCGTTATCGTCTTATGACCCGCCGACTCTGAACGCAGCCGCCGATCGCACATATTGAGTCGGGTTTCGCGAACATAATCGCGCGCCGTCGTTCCGGCCTCCTTGAATAAACTCTGTACATAGCGTTCAGATATTCCCATTTGTCTTGCCAGTGCCGGCGTCGATAAATCAGGATGACCGAGATTATCGTCGATATACCTCTTGATTCGTCTCAGCACACAAGCCCGCGTCTGCGATCCGACACTCTGGAGATCGGATGATCCCTCTATCGATAACGCCAGCAGGTCGATCAATGTGTGACACGCCTGGACAAATTGGTGGCCCAGCAGTTGTGGAGCCTGCGCCGCAATCGATCGATTCACATCCAGCGCAATCTTCGCCAGTCCAATCGATCCATCGTGCACCCTTCCGCAGGCCCCGCGTGCATCAGGCAGTCGTTGCTCGAGCAGGCGACGAGGTGTACGAAAAAGAATCGCAGAGAGGGTGGAATCCTGCCGCAAGTTATAGGGTTCCGTGGGATCGATGAGCAAAAACTGTCCCGGACGACAAATACCCACACGTCCCATATGCTCAAAAAGCTTTGGGCCGTTAAGAGGCACGAGGAACTCGAAGTCATGTCCCCCATCGGCGCGGATATGCGACTCGTGGCGGACATAAATTGACGGCTCGCAGATATAGTCGACAAGTTGGAAGCCATCGATCCGAAAGCGCTTCAGTTCACCCGTGTAGGTGGAGTCGACCAGCGGCACGAAATCCACTCGATGATGCAGGTCCCGGACCAGGCTTGACCAAAAGTCCGGGCGTTGCCTTTCCGGGTAGACAGAAGTGTAGTAACTGTCCTTCGCAAGTGTTTTTTCAATTGTGTCTGACAACATATCCAGCTTCGCAGCAATTGCTGAAAACCTTCCCCCCGCCGGACTCTATCACAGTGGGTTCCACCGCCGCTCCAGTTGATGCTCGGAAGTCAAAAGCGGCAACTTGGAGCCGTTTAACATCACCGAGCGGCGGGGCGCTCACCCTGAGTGAAGCAATGCGAATTCAATGGAAT
>CAZZWM010000045.1:9760-25868 GCA_964657945.1 uncultured Steroidobacteraceae bacterium | reverse complement strand
CGGTTTGCATTTCGAGATGAATCCTCCGCCGATTGCTTCGGGACCTTGGACGGGCAAACGCCTTGCCGACGGCCAGCCGGATGTGAGTGGCGATTGGTCCAATACCGCCGGCAATCACAACAATTTTACCGACCCGCAAGGCGGCATCCCGGATGATCCCCAAGACCGCAATCGTCCCGTGAAGCCCAGGGCCAGCCGCGCGCAGAGCCGGGTCAGCGATCCCCCCGATGGAGAGCTTCCTTATCTGCCTTGGGCGCGTGCCAAACAGCAGGAATTTCAGCACGGCTTCTTCAATGCTACGAAGCCCGAATATATCGAGCCCTTGGCCCGATGTGCTCCCGCGGGCATCCCCAAATCCTTTTACTGGCATGGCTATGAGATCCGGCAATATCCGGGATACGTCGTTTTCCTCTTCAACTCCGGTTCACGCATCATCCACTTGGATCATCCGGAGCATTTGCCCGCGGCGATCAGCCTGTGGCAAGGAGATTCGCGCGGACATTGGGAGGGCAACACCCTCGTGGTCGATGTGAGCAACCTCAACTCGAAAGCGCGCTTGGGGCGCACGGGGGATTTCACCACGGAACATGTTCACATCGTGGAGCGCTTCATCTTTGACAATGGCAATCGGCGCTACGATTACGTTGCGGTGTTCACCGATCCGACGGCCTTTTCCCGCCCCTTTACCGTGACGATTCCCGCACGCCGCTGGACGGTAGACGACACCCCCAATGGATGGCATTACGAAGTACCACTCGCCAACAATCCAGGTAAAGAGCGCATCGGCGACCATCTGGAGCGCATCTGTGTGGAAAATAACGGCGGTTTTGGCCGGGTGGCCGTGCAGCCCACGAAGTAGCGCAAACCATGTCGCCCTGGTTGAGCATTGCCGAGAAATTAGAACAGTATCCCATCGCGGTGGCGATCGCCGAGGGGCGCTATGCTTTTCCGGTGATCGAGGGCATCCACCTCATCGGCCTCGCGCTCGCCGTCGGTCTGATCATTCTCATCGACCTGCGTTTGATCGGCATCTTTCTGCCGGCTGTTCCGATCAAGATCCTGCACCGACAATTGCAGCCCTATGTGTTCGCCGGCTTCGGCATCATCATCGCGGCCGGCCTGCTGTTGTTCGTCTCCGAAGCCTCCACGCTGATCGTGAGCCCCCCGTGGCCCTTTAAGGCGTTCTTCTTCGTGTTGGCTTGCGCCAATGCGCTGTACTTCGAATTCGTCATTGCCCGCCGTTCCAATGCGCTGCCCGAGCGAGGCGCGGCGCCGGCGGCGGTGCGCTACGCGGGGCTCGCTTCGCTGCTGCTGTGGTCGCTGGTCATCGTGTGCGGGAGATTGATTCCCTACATCCCGGCGTGGGGCTGAGGCATGGACTTCTTGATATGGCTGCAGGGCAGCCGTTTGTCGCATTTCATCGCCCAGGCCAATCATCTGCTGATCGCTTCACTGCAAATCGTGCACGTGTTTGGGTTGATACTACTGCTCGCCCCCCTGATCCTGATCTCGCTCCGCGTTCTGGCTTTGGTGCTGCCCGAGCAGCCCCTCGAACACATCGTCGGTCAATGCCGCCTGCTGTCCTTGGTGGGACTTTCCCTGTCGCTGGTCAGCGGGGTGTTGATGTTTGCTTCCGCGCCCTTGCACTACTACGCCAATTGGGCTTTCGACGCCAAGATGATTTTGTTGCTGGGGGCGCTTCTACTTTACGGACTCATCTTCGTCTGGAAACCGTCACAGATCCGAGCTCATACCACGCTCGCCCGGGTGCACATGGTGGGTTCGCTCGTGACTTGGATCGGGGTATGCATGGCCGGCCGGGCCATTGGATTCGTCTAGACCGGAATTCGCTGGCCGGGAACGCGCGCGCTGGCCGGCAACACCTTGGGCGCGCCCACGACGCGAGCGTCGTCCGCGAATGCGCGCCGAGCGGAAGGCAGCAGCGTGGCCGCAGCCCATGAGGAGGTCACCAGGAAATCGCGCCGCGTATAGCGAGTCACCACCGATGTCCTCGCGCTAGCGAAACGTATAGTTCGCGCCGATCAAAATGAATCGGCCCGACGCACCATTCGGTGCGATGAAGGAATACGGATTGATACCGCTCGATCGGTTGCCGTCGACGTATTGTTCCGGGTACTTGTCGAGCACGTTTTCCACCCGCACGCTGAGCCGCAGATTCTCGTGGATGTCGTAGGACAACCCCAGGTCCAAGTAGGTCTCCGGCGAGAAAACCTGGTCGACATTGCCATTGGGCTGCACCGTGTTCGGCACATTGCCCACGTTGTAGCGGTAGCTGCTGTAGCGCGTCCCCGTGGCTTCGAGCGCCCAAGCCAGCCAATGATAGGTGCTGCTCAAGATCACCTTGCTCTTGGGAACACCGGTCTCTGCGTCCCGGAATCGCGAGTTGTTGAGTACGGTGAGCGTCGTGCCGCCGATGTCCACCGTGTTGTGAGGATCAAAAACGGTGGTGGTGTCGTAACTGGTGGCGAGCGAGAAATCCAATTTGCCGACCGGAAGCGGCAGAAATTTCTGTGCCACGATGTCGATGCCGTCGGTGCGCGAATTCCAAGCATTCAAGTAGTAGGTGGCCTGCGTATAGCCCACAAGGCCGGCGTTGGCGAACGCGTTCGAGACGGTGGGACCCTGGATGGGATCTGTCACGGTGATCACGTTATCAATTTTCAGATGATACGCATCGATCGTGACCGAGCTCGTCTCGTCCGGTCGAATGACCACGCCCAATGAATAGGTGGTCGATTTCTCGGGTTCGAGCGGCTTTGCGCCGAAAGCGGCCGCCACCGGATCGGCCGGTCGAAACTGCCGCGTGTAGCCCGGCGTCAGAGTACTGATGCCGTTGTTGGTGAATGTGCCCGTATAGCTGGTCACCTGTTGTCCGAGCTCGGCAAGACTCGGCGCGTGGAAGCCGCTGCTCACCGTGCCACGGATCGCAAACGCGGGCACGAACTCGTAACGGGCGGTCAATCGATAGTTGGTGGTGCTGCCGAAGTCCGAGTAATGCTCGAAGCGACCGGTCACACCCACATCGAATTGCGGCGTGATCGATGCGTCCCATCCGAGATAACCGCCGCTGACGTGTCGGCTGATGGTGCCGGTGTCGATAGGGGATATCCCGGCCGTCGATGAGCCCGTGGCGCCGATGGAACCCGTCGCGGACGCGAAGTCTACACCGGGGAACGTCGATGCATATTGATCGTATAGCCCGGCATAACTTCCGGCGACCTGCGCCGCCGTTTTGCCGATGTAGGCGGCGGAAGTCCCGGTATAAACAGTGCTTGGAGTAGAGTAAAGCGCCCACAACGGCAGGCCTGCCAGGGGTCCTGGCGCATAGCCGATATAGTCGCCCAAGTCGCCGGTGCCCCAAGACTCCTCTCGAAATAAGGCACCCGCGGACAGCACCGAGGACTTGATGAATGGAATGGCGAGGTCGCGGTGGTAGTCCGCCGTGACGCTCGTCGTGTGATCAATCCAGGAACCCAAGTAGAAGCTCGTGGGACTTGCGGGACCCCAGCTGGGATTGATCGAGGTATAGGTATAGCGTGCGGTTTCATTGCGTCCATAAGAAACGCCGACATCCACATCGCCGAAGGCGGGGGTGCCGTAACGTAGGCCGCCCACCGCCGCGTAATCCTTCGCCGTGTATGTCATCGATGGCTGGTAGCCGTTCGGGTAGATCCCCAGTTCGTCCGTGGGGGAGAGCTGCGTCGGATTGGTGGCCGTGGGACTCGACGTATTGGACGCCACCACGCGTTCGGGATTGACATAGTTGTGAGAGGACTTGTCCGAGTAATTCAGCCACCCGTACGTCGTCACCGCAGCGGTCAGCGGCAGCTCGGCGTTGATCAGTGCGACCCAGTCGCTGCGTGATGCTTGGCCCCATTGCCCGTAGTCTTTGGGATAGGTTTGATTACGCGGGTCTCCGTTGGGGAACAGCTGACGCCAATCATCGGCGCTGCGATCCACATTGCCGCTGTTCAGACGATCGATGTTGAAATTGACGAAACCCGCATCCCCCAACTTGAAACCGGTGTTGCCCAGGAACTGATAAGTCTCCCCGCCGCCGTCGCTATAACCACCGCCGCGCGCCTCGAGATCGCCGCCGCTGGCATTGTCCTTCAGCACAATGTTGATCACACCGGCGATGGCATCGGAGCCATATTGAGCTGCCGCACCGTCGCGCAGCACCTCAACGCGCTCGATGGCAGACAATGGAATGGTGTTCAGATCGACCACCTGTGTGGCCGGCCATGGATCGGTTCCGGATAACTGGGCCGACAGGTTGCGCCGCTTGCCATTGACGAGAATCAGCGTGTAGCCGGGGCCGACGCCGCGCAGCGACGCCGAGCGCACACCCTGTCCCTTGACCGCATTTTGTCCCTGTGGGAAGTTGAAGGAGGGATGCAATCGCGACAGGGCCTCGTTGATGGTGACCGCACCGGTGGCCTGCAAATCCGCGGAGGAGATCACATCGACCGGCGCCGTGCTGGTCAGTGGCGTGATGTCTTTTCGCGCCGTACCCAGCACGACCAGAGTATCGAGTTCGCCGGTTTGCTCTCCCGTCTCGGTACTGATCGCTTCGCTGGCATGGGCCGGCTGTATTACCGCCGCGCTCGATAACGCCAAGATCGCGGTGGGAACTAAGTGTCGCATGACTCTCCTGGGAAATTTGACTTCGTTGGTGTTCGTGGGAACACAGCAACGTCTTAGCAAGAGCCATGCCATGCGTTTACTACGGCATTGTGGTGAGTTCCATCCACTTCGGGCGCGGATTTGAGCAATGCCGCTGCTGCAAAGCCAACAGCGACATGCTCGGGCTGCCCGCGAGTTGGTCAGCTCATCACTGGCCACTCGCGGCTTGTGGTTTGGGTGGCGGAGTCAAGCGAAGCAGCGTGCCACCGTCCTTCTCATAGAGTTCAGCGCCCACCGCGCCGACCACATCGAAGCCTTGCGCCTTCAGCAAATCGGCCGCTTTACCGGCCCTCGCTGCGTGATTCGATACGGTGAGAATGCGACGACCCTTGGGAATCCACACGGTGTTTGCCTGCAAATTCTCGATCTGAATGCTGAGATACACCGGGAATCCACCGATGGATGCCACCTCGTCAGGGCGCCGTACATCGATCACCAGGATTTTCTCCGGATGTTTGAACAAATCATCGACTTCGTTGCGCGTCAGCACATGGGCGGCGAACGCGGGCGCCGCGGTGGGTTGCTGTGCCTGGGCCGCGGTGAACGCCAATAACAAACTTAGTGCCAGTAATACTTTTTTCATCGGTTGCTTCCTTTGGCTTGCAAGAGCCTTCATGTTCATGAGCGCTTGGACTCAAGCAACTGGCATGCCAATGTCGTTATGTCTGTATGCGCGCTAAGCATTGGCGATGCACAGGACGGCCTCGCTAAGATGGCGTCTTGATTGCGTATTTTGGATTCGCTTGCACTTGAGGGAGAAAGGCTGAAACGATGTCTCGCTATGGATACGCCTTGCAACAGGCCTGCGTCGGGGAGCTGGATGCCTCTGCATTCACCGCTCCGCTGCGCCCGAAAGGTTTTGTTTGTATCGACCCAGCTTCTCGCGCTCTGTTGACGGTGCTCGATCGCGTCGCTCCCAGCGATGCCCCGATCCAGGTGACCGGGGAAACCGGCACGGGCAAGGAGCTCATCGCACGCTACATTCATCGGCAGAGCCGGCGATTAGGACCGTTCCTGGCGGTCAATTGCGGGGCCATCAGCGAGCACCTGGCCGAAAGCGAACTTTTCGGCCACGAAGCAGGATCCTTTACGGGCGCAAGTTCCCGACGCGAAGGATGGTTCGAAGCCGCGCATGGCGGCACGCTGTTTCTCGATGAAATCGGCGATATGCCGCTGGCGCTTCAGGGCAAGTTGCTGCGCACCCTTCAGGAAGGTGAAGTAACCCGGATAGGGGCCCGCAAACCGACCAAGGTGGACGTACGCATCGTGTCGGCGACCAATGTGAATCTCGAAGCCGCCGTTGAAGCGGGGCGTTTTCGACGCGATTTGTTCTATCGTCTCAATATAGTTCCCGTCGTCCTGCCCCCGCTCAGGGATCGGCCGGGCGACATCGTTGCGTTGGCCGAACACTTCGCCGCCCTATACAGCGCAAAATTGAACCGGCCTGCCCCTGACTTCGACACACACGCGTTGATGAAGCTGGTCGGCCACTGCTGGCCCGGGAATGTCCGGGAACTCGAAAATGTCGTGCATTGCTCGATACTCATGGCGGCCGGCACCACAATCCTGCCCGGTGATATACGATTTGGCGCAGGCATCCACAACCCCGCGACAGCGCCTCCAGCAACTTCCGGCGCAGCTTCGCCGAACAGTCAGCCCGGAGCATATCCCATGGGCGCCATTCACCGACTTGGCGACGCCATTCGAGAATGCTTCGAAGCGCCTGGGACCAGTTTGCTACGGGAGGTTGAAGGTCGACTGGTGGCGGATGCGTTCAGATACTGCGATTCCAACCAAGTACGTACCGCAGAGTTGCTTGGCGTATCACGCAATGTGGTCCGAACGCTTTTGAAGCGGTACTCGCTGATCGCCGATAACGCCGACGCGGAGGGTCTTGATCCCCGACCGTTGGCTTCGGGTGTTATGGCTTCGGTCGAACAGGTCAACAATCCGTCGCGAGCGCATTTTCGCTGTTGGCCTGCAATAGCGCAGTAAAGTCTCCCGCCGACATGGGTTTGTTGAAATAAAATCCTTGGAATTCATCACAGGCGTGCTCCCGCAACAAATCGGCCTGCGCCTTGGTTTCCACTCCTTGCGCCACCACCGTGAGGCTCAGACTCTTACCCATCGCAATGATGGCATCCGTGAGGCTGTTGTTCGCACTGCTGGAGCATAGGTCCCGAATGAAGGAGCGGTCGATTTTGATGGTATCGAGGGGAAATTGCTGCAATGTCGACAGCGAGGAATATCCGGTTCCAAAATCGTCGATGGCGACCCTGACCCCGATTGACTTAAGTGCCGTCAGTATCCGCAGAGTCTGCTCGATGTCGTAGATCAGTGAGCTCTCATGAATTTCGATTTCGAGCAAGGATGCCTCCATTCCCGTGGATCGCAGGATTGACCCGATATCGTCGAGCAGACGGTCATCGCAAAACTGCCGCGCCGTGAGATTCACGGCAATGCTCAAACGCGGAAAGTCTTGCGCGGCCCAAGCCATGTTTTGGCGGCACGCTGTCTCGAGCACCCACTTGCCGATGGGCACGATCAATCCGGTCTCTTCGGCTACCGGAATGAATTGCAAGGGCGCCACCAGGCCCAGGTCCGGGTGCCGCCAGCGCAGAAGTGCTTCCATGCCCGTTATCCGGCCTGTTGCCGTATCTCGTTTGGCCTGATAGTGCAGCTCGAATTCCTTGCGCTCGAGCGCATGCCTCAGGCTCGATTCCAATGCGAGACGTTCGAGCGAATTCGCATTCAGCTCTTCAGAATAGAATTGAAATTTGTTCTTGCCATCGTCTTTGGCCTGATACATCGCGATGTCCGCGTTCTTGGTCAGCGTCAGTTCGTCGGTACCGTCCGTGGGATAAGTGCTGATGCCGATGCTCGCTGTGACGCGAAATTCCTGGCTCAACAAAACGAACGGCTCGGCGATGCTGGTGATTATCTTCTGGGCCGCCGTCGCGGCGTATCTCTCCTCCGTCAGGTCTGTCAAGAGCACGACAAACTCATCGCCCCCTAAGCGCGCCACAGTGTCACTGTCGCGAAGACACGCCTTGAGCCGGGAAGCGACTTGCTTCAACAACTCATCGCCCGCTTCGTGGCCGAGGGTGTCGTTGATCTGCTTGAATCTATCGAGGTCGATGAACGCGACCGCGAGTCCTCGTTGATGACGTTGCGCCTGGCTGATCGACTGGCTCAGCAGCTTGTTGAACAGACTCCGATTGGGCAATGCCGTGAGGGAATCGTGATATGCGAGATACTCGATGCGCTGCGCGTGCTTCAATTTGGCGTCGCTCTCGCGCACGCGGGAACGCGCAAGCTGCGCGCTCAAGCGGCCCAGCAGCGTCGTCAACACGACCAGAAGCGCGCTGCCGATGGCGGCGCGCCACAGGTAGGTGACTACGCTGCGATGCGCGGCTGCCAACTGTTCGTCCTCGGACAACCCGACGATCACGGCCAGCGGGAACGCGAACAGCTGCTGCGTGCCGGTGTAGCGCCGGATGCCGTCCCAGGAATTGTTCTCCAGCGAGACCATGGGATCGCCCTGATCCGGCCCGGGCACCGTGGTCGCGTAGTCGACGACGTCACCCGCGCTCACGGCATCGCCGGTGCGCCTGACCCGAAACACTCCATCCGTTCCCAATAGGGCAAGTGTGCCCTGCTTGCCCAGTTGCGAAGCCTCATAGCCGCTCACAAAATACGAGGCGTCGACCTCGAGCAAGGCGGCTCCGGCAAACGACCCATCGGGCGCATTGAGTCGGCGGCCAAATTTTAGCGTCCACTCCTGCGATCCGGCGTTCTTTCGCGGCTTATCAACCCACAACGTGTCGCTGCCGCGCAGCGCCGATACGCTTGCGGGATCGCTGGTCGTATGGACTTCGGCAGTGCGGGTACTCGCGATCACCGCGCCGTCGCTGCTGACGACTCGGACCACGAACAAAACATCCGGTGGCAGCAAATTCTCATCTTTTAGTTCCAATAGCGCCGCGGGCGCGCTCTTGAATTCAGAAGCGTATTTGACCAGTTTGAGCGTCTGGTCTATTTCGCGCAGCGCCCGCACGACCTGTGCGTCATACGTGTTGATGAGTTCCAGAGCAGCTGCGCCCGCGGCATTCTCGGCATTGGTCCGCTCGACCTTGATCAGATTGTAGGTGGCGCTCCAGATCAGCCCGAGCACCAGAAGGGTGATTGCCGGAAAAAGCGTGTGCGGTTCGGCAACCCGGGTCAGCCACGCTCGTACCCCTGTCGGTGCGTGATTGCCCATGGCGACCATGCGTATCGTATCGTCAAAGGGCAAATTCTTCGTTCGGTACATGCAATCTTAAGATCAGAATACAACTCTGACGCTCTCATCGACCAACGCCCTGTCGATGTAGCCGATGGCCGCGGGATTCTCGCTGATACGCTTTTTCAATTCGGCGCTGTTCGAGACGATCGGCGGCGGTTGGCCCCGGCCCGTGAATATGATCTTTGACCAATAAGCCTTGATCTGCGCGGGGGTTTTCCCGACAACCTTGCTGTAGAACTCATCGCGAACGGCCGAGCCCTCGGCTTGGTCGACGGGGAAGGCGTTTACGCCGTTCGGGAGACGGATCACCCTGCCGGAGAAGATATCCGCCACCTGGCTCATGCTCAACGTCGTGATCAGGCTCTTGGCCGAAACCACCGCGACGACGTCGGCTTTGACGACGGCGCCGCACAGGCTGAGTGCGAATCCGATGCCGAACAATCCTAGGCGGTTGATGAGGAACATGTTCGATTCCGTCACCATAGAAAATCGATGGTGGCACTGAAAAGACTCAGGCTGCCGCCCGGCTGAAAGCCTGGTTGTACGTTGATCAGTATGCCCGCGGAGCCTGCCCCCAGACGGGTATGATCGTATTGAAGTTTGAGGTCCACATTCTTGATGAAATCCCAGCGCACGCCCGCAGAAGTCGTGTTCTGAACGGCCGCGGTCGATCTCAAGATTTCGTTGAGCACCGCGTTCAAGCCCATGGCGGGCCCCGCCAGATACGGCGGTAAAGCCGACACGTCGAGGCCCGGGTCGGAACTGTTGCTTCGGGTCTTCAATTGGCCGTAAGTCAGATAGGGCGTGAACTGCAACACGCGATAGCCGCCGCTCACATACCAGGCGATGGGTTCGCCTTGAAGTGAATGAAATTGCGAGGTTCCCAACTCGGCTGTCACGAACCAGTCTCGCGGGTTATACATGGCTCCAATCCAGACGGATTCGACCGGCTTGCCGTCGGGAGCATACTTGTTGGAAAGTGCAGCTCCCTGCGGACCGAACTGATCGAAGGCACCAAACAAGGAATCAAGCCTGCCGATGGTTAAATTGGCTCGCGAATACGCGATGCGTAGCGCGGCTGCGCCGTACTCGAGAGTATCGGAGATGTTCCATTGGCGCCTCGCATACGCGCTGCCACCCGTGGGTAGCCTCGAAGTGGTCGCGCCATACGTTCCCAGAAATGTCTGAACCAAATCTCCTGTATGCCACCGGTAGCTTGCATCGATGCCGTCGTTGCTATCGATTGGCACCAAGCTGTAGACCTCGACCGGCGGCCGAACCCAGGGATTCGCGTACCCTATGTTGCGTGTATCGGAGACGAGAAAGCTCGCCAGCACGGTTCGCCCGACGCGCACGCTCGCGTCGGGCGTGATTTCATACTTGACATTGGCCCACTCGACATGCGGTGTGAAGCTCTTGTCGTAATTCTGCTCGGAGATGACTTGCAGCATGACTGAAAGCTTCGGGGTGAAATGGGTGATGACTTGTGCGCCGATCAGAGAGTCGACATCGGGGCTCCAACTGCGGCTGTAACCGGCGCCGTTCGGCTTATCGATGGTAGAGGTAAAGTCCGCCTCATGTTCGTTGGAATGAACAACTCCCAGCGTTCCAAAGCCACTGAACGCAAACATCGATTGAGCGGAATCCACCGTATTGTCCGCCGAACACGCGGTGGCGAAGCACCACAGCGACGCCAAGAGCATGATCGCACGTACTGCAGGCGTGATGCGCGCGGCGCGACAGGAAGCAATCGAAGTCCGCATGCGCGAGGTCCGTGTGACATAAGAGAAGCAACTTCGATCCTATCGACTCGGATCGATGTGGGATGTGTGCTACGCACCGTTACGGGTGCCGGGAAACCCTGTATCTCAGCTCGCACGAGGCGCGTTTGTCGGCAGGAACCTTCAGGACTGCTGGGGATCGTCCCCCGGCCGCGGCCAATTGGGCGCAAACATGGACTTTTGCTCGACCGCGCTCAGGGCGATCAGCGCCGTTCCATACGCGGCGTCCGCAACGCCCTTCCTCACCGGAACGCCCAGCATGCGTTCGCGGATCAGCCGCCACGGCCTATTGTTCGCACCGCCGCCGACGGTGAAGACACGTTTCACAGGCGGGGCGCCCAATTCCTGCAGTCGCAAGTAACCGGCTTTCTCAATAGCCGCCATGCCTTCCAACAAGCCTTGCAGGAATCGCGCGTCATCTCGCGGGCGTGGCTCCATGAGCGGCTGAAAGCATCCGTCCGCGTGGGGAAATCGCTCGCCGATGCCGGGCAGTGGGTAATAATTCAAGTTCGTGGCGCGCTCAGGAATCATCTTCGCTTCCAATTCAGCGATGCGTTCCGTGGAAAAGAACTGCAGCAGCACCGCCCCACCGCTGTTCGATGCGCCGCCGCACAGCCATCGATCGGCCAGCCGATGGCTGTAGATGCCGAACTTCGCAACGGCGATGGGCTTCTCGCAAAGTTGTTTCAGCGTCAGAGTCGTACCGAGTGAAGTTACGGCGTCCCCCAGATCGTGGGCGCCGCCGGCGACGAAGGAGGCACATCCGTCGGTGGTGCCGGACACGATTCGAAGATTCTTGTTGAGTCCAAATTCCGCGGCGACTTGCGGCCGGATTCGCCCGATATCGGTTCCCGCGGGCACGACCTGGGGCAGCAATTGCGGATCCAACTGGCTGTCTCCGATCCAAGCCGGCCACGTGCGAGTGATCAAATCGAAACCGGTTTTCAACGCATTGTTCTCGTCGGAAAGGTCGAATCGGCCGCTAAACTGTCCGGTCAGCCAATCGGCTTGATGAAGCATTTTATAGATGCCAGGCCGCTGCAGTTCGATCATGCGCGCCAACGGAGAAGTCGCACCGTGCGCGGCGCTCTCGTCGGGAAGTATTCGCGCCAGCGCATGGAGGGTGGCTGGCAAGGCCGTGTCGTTGTACATACGGGCGCGGGTCAGGGGACGGCCCGCCACATCGACAGCAACCACCGTTCCCGAGGTCGCGTCGATCGATAACGCCCGAATGGATTCAAGATCGATTTGCTGGCTTAGCGCTCGCAAAGCGGTTTGAGTTGCTGACCACCAAGTCGAGGGGTCTTGAGTACCGGCTTCATCAGGCTGTCGAGGAGCATCCAGACTGGATTGGACCTGCCCGAGGATCGCGGCGCTTTCGGAGACGGCGACGACGCGCACGCCCGAGGTACCCAAATCGATGCCAAGCGCGCAAGCCGCCGAGTTCAATGGAGAACGCGCCAGGCGGCCTCTGATTGTCGCCGCCAGAAATCATCAGGGCAGACGGCGATCAACTTTAGATCCCACCACGATATTTTGATGATGCACCACAGTGATCCAGAGGCACTCTTCAATATCGGATTGGCAGCGAATCATTCAAGACGCTCCGGATATTAACTTAATGACTGCTGCTCCTCCCGGCGTGGTCAAACGCGGCAAGACCGGCGAACCCGCCCACCGCCGCAACGGCAATACAGTTGCAGGGCCGTTCACACTTTATGGGAAATCACAGACGGCCATCTTCAAAATCTTGTCGCTGATCGGTGACAGAATTACGCCGATGTCAACGTAATCGACTGGCTGCCGTTATCGCCTGTACTAAGGGATGACTCACGGTCCGTCCCAAGGATGACCGCCCATGAACGACGATCACTTCGCTGACAGCAATCCATTCGTGCGCGACAGCGAGCCTGGCGCCATCGCCATGCGGATGGATGCGGAGCGCCGGCACGTCGAGGACTCGAGTCGATCGAAGCCGGCCATCAATGCACCCCTCATCGCATTGACGACGCTTGCGCTGGCGGCATGCGGCGGAGGGGGCGGCACTACGTCGCCCGTGTCCGCAGCTCCTGCGACGCCGGGGGGTTTGACGGCAACTCCGGGCAGCGAGCAGGTGGTGCTGACCTGGACCGCAAGTCCCGGCGCGACCGGATACTCCATAGGTCGAGCCACCTCGAGCGCTGGGCCGTTTTCGGTGATCGGCCAAACTGCGACGACTTCTTTCACCGATACCGGCGCCGCCAACGGCACCGCCTACTTTTACGTCGTTTCCGCCTCCAACGCGACGGGCTCGAGCGCCAATTCCACGTCAGTGACAGCCACGCCGGTTGCGCTATCGCGTGCGCAGGCCGCGCGGTTCTTGGCGCAGGCCGCATTTGGCGGCTCAGATACCGACATCCAGAATGTTCAAAACCAACCCAACGGAATCCAAGGCTGGCTGACTCAACAGTTCGCGATGCAGGTCAATCCGTCCGGGCAGCTATCGAATGTCGCTTGGATGCAAGCCTACGATCTCATCTCGATCGAGTTCGATACCGACGGAGTGCAAAGTTCGCTGTGGCGCAAGCTGATCTCGAGCCCCGACGTACTGCGGCAGCGCTTGATGCTGGCGCTCACCGATCTTTTCGTCGTCAATACCGGTGCGACCCAGCTGACTTATCGGGGTGCGGCCGCTGCGTATTATCTGGATCAACTGGAAGCCAACGCGTTCGGGAATTTCAAGGATTTGTTGCTGGCCGTGTCGCACACACCGGCAATGGGTCAATACCTGAGTTACCTGGACAGCGTCAAAGCCAACCCCGTCACCGGCACAAGCCCCGATGAGAACTACGCGCGCGAGCTCATGCAGTTGTTCTCCATCGGCGTGGTGCAGCTGAACATCGACGGAACGCCGGTGGCGAATACCACGGACCCCGGCGTGGCGTTGGCTACTTACAGCCAGACCGATGTTCTCAACATGGCGAAGGTGTTCACCGGCTGGAAGTTGAACACCGCCGCGACTGCCTACCTCGGCGCCTCGGCCGCGACCGACATGATCAACAATCCGTCGGGCTTCGATAGCACCGAAAAATTCGTGCTGGGCCAGACCATCGCCGCAGGCTTGGACGGCGAACAAACGCTCGAGGCTGCGATCGGCATTCTAATGCAGCACCCCAACATTGCGCCCTTCATTTCAAGACAACTCATTCAGCGGCTGGTGACGAGCAATCCCTCGCCCGACTATGTGTCGCGCGTCGCCACCACATTTCAATCCACGCAAGGCGACATGAAGTCGGTCATTACCGCCATCTTGACCGATTCGGAGGCCACGTCCGCCACGTTGTTGTCGAATCCTCAGTCCGGCAAGCTGCGTGAGCCGGTGGTGCGCTTCATCCAGTGGGCGCGCACTTTTCAATTGAACATCGATCCATCGGCGGCGACCACCTGGGCCAAGATCGGCAGTCTCGCCAACCCGTCGAACGCACTGGCAGAAAGTCCATTGCAGTCGCCGAATGTGTTTTTCTTCTTCCAGCCTGGCTACACGCCACCGCAAACGGCACTGGAGGTGAACGGCATCACCGCACCGGAGTTCGGCATCACCAACGAGACCTCGGTGGCCGGCTACATGAATTTCATCAAGAACTTGATCGCCAACGGAATCGCCGGTGTGCCGGGAAACTACAGCGCGCTGCAGCCCCTGGTGAATCAAGGCGGTAATTCGGCCGCGCTGCTGGGCGAACTCAACGTGCTCATAGCCGCCGGCCAGATCTCTGCGGATACCTTGACCCTGCTGCAAGGCGCGCTCGATACGATCGATGTGAGTACGACGGCCGGAGCGAATGACCGCATGTTCGCCGCTCTGACGCTGATCATGTGCGCTCCCGAATACCTCGTACAGAAGTGAAGCTACTCCCATGACCAAAACCGCATCCCGACGCGAGTTTCTCAAGTACGCGGCCGCTCTATCCGCCACTCGTTTTGTCCCGCCATTGGCCTTGAATCTGGCGGCGCTGGGCGAAAGCGCGGCAGCGGACGCAACCGACTACAAAGCGCTGGTCTGCGTCTTCATGATCGGCGGCAACGATAATTTCAATACGCTCGTGCCATATGACGCGGCGAATTATGCAATCTACAACCAGCAGCGGCCGGCCATCGCCACGGCCATGAGCGCTTTGACGCCCACGGTGCTGAATCCCGCCACTGCGCTGGCGGGAGGCGAACAATTCGCACTGGCACCCGCGTTCAGCCCGCTGCTGCCACTTTTCAACGGCGGGCAGATGGCGGTCATGCTGAACATCGGGACGCTGATCGATCCGATTGCGTCGGCCGCCGCGTATGCCAGTGCCCCGGCCAACAGCCTGCCGCCGCAACTCTTTTCGCATCTCGATCAACGCGCGTTTTATCAAGCCGAGGGTCCCGTGGGCAACACCTCCGGATGGGGCGGCCGAATTGCCGACATGTTCGCAGCGGGCAATGGCGATGCCTTGTTCACGTGCATCTCTCCCTCCGGCGACAGCTTGTTCCTCACCGGCCTCAACACGGAAACCTACTCCATTTCCCCGACCGGCGGCGCCATCCCGATTCAAAGCATACTCTCACCCTTGTTCGGCTCCGCGGCCTGTCAAAGCGCGATGAAAACCCTGACCACGGCACAGCGCATGGATGCGGGCGGCAACCTGGCAAACCTGTTTGAAAGCACCTATGCCAATGTGGTGAATCGCTCGTTGCTCGGACAACAGGTCCTCAGTGCCGCCCTGCCGGCTGCCACCGTCACGACGTTTCCTGCGACCACCAAGACGAATCTATCGGCCCAATTGTCGATGGTCGCGCGCGTCATCGCGGCGAGAAACGCAACCGGAGTCGGCGCCAAGCGCCAGGTGTTCATGGTCGGTGCCGGTAATTTCGACACGCATGGCGCTATTGTCACCGTGCAGCCGCCGCTGTTATCGGACGTCGCTGTGTCGATGGCGGCGTTCTCCAGCGAGATGACCGCGCTGGGACTGCAAAATGCCGTCACAAGTTTCACCATCTCGGATTTTGGACGTACACTGAACTCCGACGGCGATGGCTCCGATCACGGCTGGGGCAGTGTACACTTCGTCCTTGGCGGCGCAGTCAACGGGAAAAACTTCTATGGGACCGCACCCGTGCTGCCGCCCAGTTTGACGACGCCGGGGCCCCTGGACGTGGGTCGAGGTCGGTTCATCCCCACCACATCGGTCGACCAGTTCGGCGCGACGCTGGGATCCTGGTTCGGCGTGAGTGATTCGGACCTACTGACTATTTTTCCCAACCTCTCCAACTTCAATGCCAGCACGCGCAATCTAGGATTCATGCAGCAGGCGCCGAGCTGACG
>CAZZWM010000045.1:0-9660 GCA_964657945.1 uncultured Steroidobacteraceae bacterium | reverse complement strand
GCTGACGGGACGTCGTCCATTGACGCCGGATTTCCGCGACGGTGAGGGAGTCGTAATCGATTTCATCGACGCCGCCCGCCAGCGTCTGCGTGAAGTTCGCACGCATGGTCGTCATCGGGATGCCGCTGGTCTTGACCGAGTAATTGACAGGCGCCGCATTGCCAATTCGTCACTGCATCCCTCAGAATTGATCCGTGGCCGAAATATCCAACCTACAGCAACTGCGCGAGCAATGGCGCTGGCGCGGTCACGACCGGCCTTCGTTCGCGGTCACCCCCGCAGCCGGCGAGGAATCGGTCTGGGATTATCCGCGGCCTCCGCGTCTCGCACCTGACGCTCGCGAAGTCGTGGTGCGGTGGGGAAGCATCGAGGTGGCACGAACCACGCGTGCCATTCGTGTGCTCGAAACCGCTCACCCACCGAGCTTTTACTTGCCGTGGCAGGATGTTGCTCGTCATCTGTTTCGGCAGGCACCCGGCTCCTCTTTCTGCGAATGGAAAGGCGCAGCCGCTTACTGGACCTTGGTCGATGGCGAACGTCGCTTGCCGTCCGTGGCGTGGAGCTATCCCACTCCCCTGGCCGGCGCCGACAGTCTTGCCGAGTGCGTGGCTTTTTATCCGAACACACTCGAGTGTCGGGTCGCCGGGAAGCTCGTCATTCCCCAACCGGGAGGTTTCTACGGTGGTTGGGTGACACCGGAGTTGGTTGGCCCATTCAAAGGCGAGCCCGGAAGCAGCGCGTGGTGAAGCGGCGTCCCGATTTCGTGGCGCTAAGGCTCGCTCAAAGAAAGTGCGCGCGCAGCGCCGCGATGTGCTCAGGCCCTATTCCGCAGCAACCGCCCACGATGGTCGCTCCCGACTGGACCCACTGGGTGGCATAGTCAAGATAGCGCTGGGCATCCAAATCCTCGCGCATGGCCGAAATACCTGCATAGGGTTCGATCGCACCGGCCTCCGGCATGAAGGCATTCGCATAGACGCCGATGCGCGCGGCGCTGCCCCCGTGATCCGCAATCGCAGTCGCCGCCCCGAGCACCGCGGCATTCATCACCTCGGGCTGGCTGCAGTTGAAGAGTACGGCCTCGGCGCCGCGCTGCAGCGCAAAGACAACAGCCTGCTCGACGGATTCGCCCGAGCGCAGTTGCGGAGGTCCGGCACGTCCGATCTCATCGCGCAGTGTGTAGGAAATCCACATCGGCAGTTCCATGCCACGAGAGACTTTGATCGCCACTTCGGCTTCGGCAGTTGAGCTTTGCGTTTCGATCAGCCAAAGATCGATGTGCGGGCCCAAACCTTTTACCAACACGTCGATGATCGCCGGCGCGCGATCGGCATCGAAGAGCTCTGGACGATAGGATTCGAAAACCGGCGGGAGTGAGCCCGCGACCAAGACCGGCTTGGTGGCATGATGAGCGGCTGCGCGCGCGAGCCGCCCGGACAGATCCGCCAGACGCCGGCCGTCGGATGCGAAGCGTGCCTCCCCAATGCGCGCGGGTGCAATTCCGTAGCTGTTGGTCGTGATGACTTGCGCGCCGGCGTCAATGAATGCCTCATGCGCTTCACGAACGAAGTGTGGTGCTTCAATGAGCGCCAACGCCGACCATTCGGGCAGCTTGAACGGAGCGCCCATGCGTGATAACTGCCGGCCCATGCCGCCGTCAAGAATCGTGATTGCCGACGCGCTGTCATGCATATTCTTCATGTGGACAGAAGCCGATATTGTTGGCGAACCGTACCGCAATCGCGATAAGGTTTCGATCGGGCTCCGCGGTCGTTCACTGAACTCGAGGCAAAATGCATCCCCGTGCCTATTCCCCAATTCGATGAACGCCGCGGAAGCCCACCAGCCACGCCCCGGTGAAACCGCCGCCGCCTCATGAGTCAGGCGAAAATCATTCGCACGCCGATGATCGAGAGCATGGCAATGAGCGCCACGCGCAGGAATTTTTCCGGAATGACCCCGGCGAGGTTGCTGCCGACATAGATACCCGGCAGGGAGCCGACCAGCAGTGACAGCAGCAACACCCAATTGACGGAGCCGAACAGCCAATGACCCATGCCTGCGACAAAGGTGAGCGGCACGGCATGAGCGAGGTCAGAGGCCACGATCTTCTGCGCCGCCAGCTGGGGATAAAGAACGAGAAGGGCTGTGACGCCAAGCGCCCCCGCGCCTACCGACGATAAGGACACCAGCACGCCGAGCGCGACGCCGGTTGCTATGGTGAAGGCCGGGTGCCGGGGTTTGGCGGTGGCAACGCGAAGTTCAGGTGGCTGATTGGAGAACAGACGCGCGGCGAGTGCCATGGCCGTGAGCAGTAGCGCGATGCCGAGCGCGGTCGTGATGAGCGCCGGGTTGCCCAGTCCGCCCGTCAGGACATGGAGACTCGACAGCGTGATGATGGCCGCGGGCACGCTGCCTGCCGCCAGCAATAGGCTGATGCGCCATTCCACGCGGCGCTTCGAGGCGTGCACATAGGTGCCGCCGGCCTTGCTGATTGCCGCGTGAAACAGATCAGTCCCCACGGCCGTCGCCGGGTGAACCCCGAACAGCAGCACCAATAACGGCGTCATGAGCGAGCCGCCGCCAACGCCGGTCAGTCCGACGATGATACCTACGCTGAATCCGGCGAACACCTGGGCGGCATCTATCACTGGGTGACTATAAACGCGCTTGCTGAGGAAAACGCTGCCTGCGGATAGTACAAAATCGCATCAGGTTATAGTTGCACGGTTGTAGGCATGTGGCCGCGCGGCAACTAGAGTTCTTTTCCGCAACAAGGCAGACCATAGCCGCTCCCTCCATGTCGACTCCCATCCTGTATGCGCTGTGCGGTTCGCTGGTCGGTGCCCTGGTGGGTCTCACCGGCGTGGGCGGCGGTTCGGTGATGACACCCTTGCTCGTGCTTTTTTTTGGGCAGCCTCCCGCAGTGGCCGTGGGCACCGATCTGATGTTCTCCGCCAGCACCAAGCTGGTTGCCACCGCCTCCTTCGGCTTCAGTCGACGCGTTGATTGGCGCATCGTGATGCGGCTTGCCATCGGCAGCGTGCCGGCGGCAGCCGCGGTGTTCGTTTGGTTCTGGTACGACCACCGCCCTCCGGCGCTGGTGGACCAGCTGCTCACCCGATGTCTTGCCATCATTTTGGCGTTCGCATCGGCTGCGTTGCTGCTGCACGATTACCTGCGAAACTGGGGCCTGAGGTTCGCGGCGGCCTGGTTCGTCGGCCTCGAACGTCGCAAAGTGCTGCTCACCGTTCTCGTGGGGTGCGTATTGGGTTTTGGCGTGAGCATGACGTCAGTCGGCGCAGGCGCTCTGGGAGTCGCAGCGCTGGTAGCACTTTACCCACTGCGATTACCGTCTGATCGCCTGGTGGCAACCGATATCGCCCATGCATTGCCGATCACCGCCCTCGCAGCGGCCGGTCATGCAGCGCTCGGCCATGTCGATCTGCGCGCGCTGGCCTGTCTGCTGGTGGGTTCCATTCCCGGTGTGTTGCTGGCGACGCGAGCCACCATTCGAATCCCGCCGCAGATCACCCGAACCTTTGTCGCCATCATGCTCGGCTTCGTCAGTGCGCGCATGTTTGCCGCGTGACATCGCGTTGAAACGCGCCGAACTCCTAGCCTTCGTGCAGCCCGCACTCGCGCTTCAAACCGAAGAATCGCAGTTCCTCCATGCTCTCGACTTCGGCAAGTGAGTGCGTGGTGTGCCAGTCGCCGATCGACAGCGGATGCACCTTGTAGCGCCCCCGCCTGAATTCGATCGGCGCGATTTGCGCTTGGTGATGCGATTGTACTGCCGCCTTGAGATGCATTTTCGCATCATAGCGTCGGCTGGTGCCCCGCCCAGTCGATGGAGCGTCACGAAGGACCTGACCCCGGCAGCACCGAGGTCAGGTCCATGGCAATTAGCCTTTCTTCGATTGACCGGACTGCAGCAGTTCCGCGATCGAGGCTTTTATCTTCGCAAACCAGCCTGACCCCGACTGATTGTCAGCGGACTTTTCGCGGATTTCCGCGAGCTGCTGGTACATCTTGTCGAAATCCTTTTTCGTGCCGTATCCCAGCGCTTGAGCGAACTGCAGCTGATCGTTGGCCTGATCGAACGAACTCTTCAGTCGATCATTGTCATCTTTCGTGCGATCCTTCTTTTGCGCCAGGTCCTCCGCGGTCTTCAAGAACTCCTGGGCTTTGACGACGGGGAGCGGAATGACGGTGTCAATGACCACCTGAGTATTCAACGCGGCTTGCAACACGCGCTTGGCCTCATCCGGCTTGTTCTCATCAATGAGTTTCACCGCCCGCTTGATGGCGTCGGGATAGGTCGCCAAGGGAATGTTACTCACGCTGATGACCGTTTCGCTGGCCAGGTTTTTCAGCAGGCGGCGGGCCTCCTGCAATCGCCCGGCTTCGATCAGGTCCTCCGCTTCCTTGCGCACCTGCTTCACCGCGTCGAGACCGCCTTGAACATCGTAGGTGGTGACATTGACCCCGGCGGGGGCGAGTTCGAGCTTGGGATCGCGAGCCAGGATGAGATCGAGCTTGCCCGTCGCCCGCTCCAACGCAGCAATCGCTTGCCTCGTCTTACCCTCATCCAGGGTTTTCAAAGCTGCTTGCGTTTCTTGAATCGCGCTCGTGGCATCCGCCATCAATGCCTTGCGCTTTTGCTCCGTTTCCTTCTGCGTCTGCGGTTCGGCTTTCGCGTTCGCACCATCAGCTGATACGGCCACGGTCGGCAGGATCAACAGAGACCCTAAAAAGCAGGCCAACATGGCCTTGGTTGAGAGCGACATATTTTCCTCCTTTTCGGTAATAGTTGCGGCACCGCAACCGCGCGGCGCTCGCACCGAAAATAGGGGAAGCCTTCATGATTTCAAGATTCGACCCCCGGACAAATGCAGATACCAACGCCCCCAGAAGTTGAGAGAGACGGGTAGCGGGCCCGTCTCTCTCGCTCGCCTACATATCCAAACCCGGCGCCGCCGCGTGGGGTCGCGACTCCTCTTTCGGCGCCTCCGTGATCGAGGCCTCCGTCGTGAGGAACAGGCCGGCCACCGAGGCGGCGTTCTGCAAGGCCAGACGCGTGACCTTGGTCGGATCTAGAATACCCATCTCGATCATGTCGCCATACTCGCCCGACGCGGCGTTGTAGCCGAAGGTGCCCTTGCCTTCGCGGACGCGATTCAAGATCACGGCGGCATCCTCTCCCGCGTTGGTCACGATCTGGCGCAGCGGCTCCTCGATTGCGCGCGCCAAGATCTTGATGCCCGTGGTTTGATCCTCATTGGCGCCCGTCAAGGCACTCACGGCTTTGAGGGCGCGCACCAGGGCTACTCCCCCGCCGGGAACGACGCCTTCTTCCACGGCTGCGCGGGTCGCGTGCAGCGCATCTTCGACGCGTGCCTTTTTCTCCTTCATCTCCATTTCGGTCGCCGCGCCCACTTTGATCAGGGCGACGCCACCGGAGAGCTTGGCGACGCGTTCTTGCAGCTTCTCCTTGTCGTAATCGGAGGTGGTCTCTTCGATCTGCTGGCGAATGCTCTCGACGCGCGCTTTGATGTCCTTTTGCTCACCGGCGCCGTCGATGATGGTGGTATTTTCCTTTTCAACCAACACCTTCTTGGCCTCGCCCAGATCACTGAGCGCCGCTTTTTCCAGCGACAAGCCCACTTCATCCGAGATCACCGTGCCGCCGGTCAGAATGGCGATGTCCTGCAGCAGCGCCTTGCGGCGATCGCCAAAGCCCGGAGCCTTGACAGCGGCGACCTTGACGATGCCGCGCATGGTGTTGACCACCAAGGTCGCCAGGGCTTCGCCTTCGACGTCTTCGGCAATGATCAGGAGCTGCCGTCCACCCTTCGCGATGGCTTCGAGCAGCGGCAACAGTTCTCTGATGTTGGAGATTTTCTTGTCGACCAACAGGATCAGCGGTTTCTCGAGTTCCGCGCTTTGGCTCGTCTGGTTGTTGATGAAGTACGGCGACAAATAACCGCGGTCGAACTGCATGCCTTCGACCACTTCGAGTTCATTCTCGAGGCCCGAACCCTCCTCCACAGTGATCACGCCTTCCTTGCCAACTTTGGCCATCGCATCGGCGATGGTCTTGCCAATGCTCTCATCGGCGTTGGCGGACACGGTGCCCACTTGCGCTATCGCCTTTGGGTCTTTGCACGGCTTTGACAGTTGTTTGAGTTGTTCGGTAGCCGTCGCGACGGCGAGATCGATCCCGCGCTTCAAGTCCATGGGATTGATGCCGGCAGCAACTGCCTTCAGTCCTTCGCGAATGATCGCCTGTGCCAGAACGGTGGCCGTGGTGGTGCCGTCCCCCGCTTCGTCAGAGGTGTTGGATGCCACCTCCTTCACCATCTGTGCGCCCATATTCTCGAACTTGTCTTTGAGCTCGATTTCCTTGGCGACCGACACGCCGTCCTTTGTGACTGTGGGCGCACCAAAACTCTTGTCGAGAATGGCGTTGCGGCCCTTCGGGCCCAATGTCGCCTTGACGGCGTTCGCCAAAATATTCACGCCCTTGAACATGCGTTGCCGCGCCTCGTCGGCGAACACGACTTCTTTAGCAGCCATTTCCTAATCCTCCAAATAGATAATGGTTGGTTGATCGACACAATGCAGATTCAGCCGACGACACCCATGACGTCCTCTTCGCGCATCACGACCAGCTCCTCACCGTTCACTTTGACCTCGGTTCCGCTGTACTTGCCGAAGAGAATCTTGTCGCCGACTTTGAGATCGAGCGGGCGGACTTCGCCGTTTTCCAGAATTTTGCCTTTACCGACCGCAATGACCTTGCCGAACACCGGCTTCTCGGTCGCTGTGTCGGGAATGACAATCCCGCCGGGGGATTTGCGTTCCTCTGCTTCACGCTTGACGACCAGACGGTCGTGCAGGGGACGAATATTCATCTCAGACCTCCTGTTGAATTTGGCCGAGTGCGCGCTATGTTTAGCACTCGGCATGCGCGACTGCTAATATTATTTATGGCGAAAAAATCTGCAAGACCCCGCCGATTGGTCGACCAATATCTCATTGAAATCAATAAGTTAAGCCCGGGTTGCGGCTGGTGAGTCATGGGCTGGCATCAATTCGTGGGCACGACTTTGCTGCTCTACGGCCTGATCAATCCGGTCGGCGCGGTGCCCATTTATTCTCGGCTGGTGCGCAAGAGCTCCGCCGGTCGAACGCATCGTATTCTCGTAGTCGCGTCCCTCGCCGTCGCCTGTCTGCTGATCACCGCGGCTCTGTGGGGCGAGCCGATTTTGGCCTTCTTCAACGTTGGGCTCGATGACTTTCGCATTGCCGGCGGACTGCTCGCCTTGGTGATCGCATTTGAAATGTTCCAAGCCCACTACGGTGGGTTCTTGCAAACTTTGGAGGAGCGGGCCGAGGCAGATACGGACCTGCACGCGATTGCTATCACACCGCTCGCCTTTCCGCTTCTGGTGGGACCGGCGGAGATGAGCGTGATGATCACCTTGTCGAACGATGCGCCTGCGCTTTGGGACAAAGGCGTGTTGGTTGCTTCCGCCGCGTTGACGACCGCGCTCACGGCCTTGACGCTCTATCTGGCGAAACCTTTGGGACGCGTGCTTGGCACCACCGGCATCAACGTCGTCACCCGAATCATGGCGCTCATCGTCGCTTCGGTCGCCATCGACTTCATCTTGAGCGGGCTCAAGAATCAGTTCCCCGGATTGAGGTGAGCCAGGAACCCGGTGCCGACACCCTGGCCCCAGGATCGGTGAACCATAACAGTCGGCAGGCGCCTATTGAAATTTTGCGGACGATTCATACAATTTTTTCCGTTGCCGCATCCGCCAACGAGAAAATGCGGTGACCAAAGGCGCTGCTGACCCATAGACACTCTTGAAGAAGGTACTCATTATGTCTGCCAACACAATGTTGCCTGTACTCTCGCATCCCTGGATCGATTCCGCGGGTCGAACCTTGGCAATCCAATCGGGCCCTGGGCTGAAGGCCTCGGCAATCGATTCCATCCGGGCCGCTTTCCCCGGCACCCTGACACCCGAAATGGAGCAGATCCTGAGCTCAAGTTGCGGCTTGGATGGCACCGCGCTTCAGTACATCGATTTCACCGGTCAGTGGCACCAGGATGAACCGCTGGCGGTTTTTCGTCCTTGCTTGGTTCTCGCGATGGACGGCCAGGGCCGACGATGGATCGCTGAAACCGGAAACAAGCGGGGATTACCGGGGCCCGTCTGGTGCGTCATGCGCGACCCCGAAGTGGTCGTGTACGTGAGCGCCGATCTTGGCGAGTTCCTCCAAGTATTGCATCGAACCACGTGCGATGAGTCGATCGACGGCTGGCTGAAGGCACTGGACACGGCAGCGCAGCGCGCGTGGAAAAAACGCGGCGCGCTGGCTTTTCATTCTCGGCAAGCATGTGGGCACGATCGCGCGGTTCGGCAGTGGCTGCTGCAGCTGCCGCGGGACGCTCGGGTCTATGATCTACGATCACCCCAATTTGGTGTTGCATGGCCCTACGGCGCGGCGGGCGCCACCGGCCGCTTTCACCGCTGTGGCAGGGAACTGCTTTTCGCGGTCTCGGGATTTCCGGCGCCCAGTCGATGGACAGAGTATTTGGGGAATCTTGCGCAGCATCACGACACGCCGGCGCCGGCCATCATGGCAAACCAGCGAGCGCAACCCCGAGCGGCGGCGCCACCGGCTGTGCCGGTACGCGCTGCCTGATTTTCCTGATCCCTGATCAACGTTAGTCGCAATCTACGGATCGCTTGCCTGCAAACCGGCAATCACCATGACACAGGTTTGGGGCGTCGGTACTATACCGATCATGCGAATGCTCCCGGAAAGGGACAAGTTAAGGGATAGCGAAGAGCAATTACGGCTCGCTACCGAAGCCGCCGACATCGGTCTTTGGGATCTGGACATAGTCACCGATACGCTCTACTGGCCGCCGCGGGTGAAGGCCATGTTTGGGATTTCACCCGACGTGCCGGTGTCGATGAGCGACTACTATTCAGGTTTGCACCCCGACGATCGAGAGGCAACGCTCGCCGCGTTTGCAGCCGCGATCGACGTCGACAGACAGGCGGTTTACGACGTGGAATACCGCACGATCGGAAAGGAAGACGGCATCGTGCGTTGGGTCGCGGCCAAAGGCAAAGCCATTTTCGACGGCGGTCGCTGCGTGCGGGTGATCGGCACCGCCCTTGATATCACCGACCGCAAGGCCGCGGAGGGGCGGCTTCGCGAACTCAACGAAACCTTGGAGCGCCGTGTTGCCGAAGCGTTGGCAGATCGCAAGGTGTTCGTGGATATCGTCGAGGCGACCGATGCGTTCGTCCAGGTGGCCGATCTCGATTTTCGCTTCCTGGCGATCAATCGCGCAAGTGCCAATGAGTTCGAACGCATCTATGGCATACGCCCCCGGGTGGGGGACAGCATGCTCGACTTGCTGCAGCACAAACCACAGCATCGAGAGACGGTCAAAGCCGTGTGGAGCAGAGCGCTGTCGGGCGAAGAATTCACCGCGATCGGTGAATTCGGAGACCCCGGACCGGACTGCCGCTACTACGAGATGAAATTCAATTCCTTGCGCAATGCCAGCGGCCAACTGGTCGGCGCCTTCCAATTTGTCTACGACGTCACCGAACGACTTCGGGA
>CAZZWM010000044.1:0-26102 GCA_964657945.1 uncultured Steroidobacteraceae bacterium | reverse complement strand
CAATCAGCGGCCTGCTAGCATAGCGGCACCGCAGTATTCTCATAAGGATTCCATGACCAGCTTATTCGATCCGATCCATATCGGCAGCCTGACTTGCCCGAACCGTATCTGGATGGCACCTTTGACGCGCGGCCGCGCTACTCGCGATCATGTGCCCACCGATCTTATGGCCACCTACTATGCGCAGCGCGCCTCGGCCGGGTTGATCATCTCGGAAGCTACGCACATCAGCATCGAGGGCAGTGGTTGGCCTTATGCCGGCGGCCTCATGGGCCCTGAACACGTCGCACATTGGAGATTCGTTACCGACGCCGTACACAAGGCCGGCGGCCGCATTTATGCGCAGCTATGGCATATGGGCCGTCTCGTCCACCCCTCGCTACACGGCGTGCAACCTGTTTCCGCAAGCGCGACCACCGCGCCGGGCAAGGCGCACACCTACGAGGGCAGGCAGCCTTATGTGGAAGCGCGTGCATTGGCCATCGAAGAGATTCCAAGGCTTATCGGCGATTACGTGGCCGCCGCTCGAAATGCCATCGCGGCTGGATTCGACGGCGTTCAATTGCATGCCGCAAACGGTTACCTCATTGATCAGTTCCTGCGCGATGGCAGCAACAAGCGCGTTGACGCCTACGGCGGACCGATCGAAAACCGTATTCGCCTGCTGCGGGAAGTGGTCGCGGCGCTGGTTGACGAGGTGGGAAAGCACCGTACCGCCGTGCGCTTATCGCCCAATGGCGATTCCCAGGGTTGCGATGACAGCAATCAAGCACAGCTCTTTCCCACGGCGGCCGCCGCCTTGGATCAATTTAGCCTCGCGTTCCTCGAACTTCGCGAGCCCGGCCCCAACGGCACATTTGGAAAAAGCGATCGACCGGCAGTTGCGCCGCTCATACGCAAGGCATTCAGGGGTGCGCTGGTGCTCAATTCCGACTATGACTTCGCTCGTGGCCAAGCGGCAATTGCCGGCGGTGCCGCCGATGCAATCACCTATGGGCGCAAGTTCCTGGCAAACCCCGATCTGCCGCGGCGTTTTGCCGAGAATTTGGAGCTCAATGCCGACGATATGAAAACCTGGTATTCCCAAGGCGCGGAGGGCTACGTGACCTATCCGGCGCACGCTTGAGAGCGCCGTGGGCATTGAGATAGAACGCAAATTTCTGGTCAACAGCGACGCTTGGCGCAGGCTGGGTACGCCGATTCGGATTGCGCAGGGCTACCTTGGCCATTCAACCGAGCGCGTGGTGCGGGTGCGCACCGCCGGCGAACAAGCCTTCCTCACGGTCAAGGGCATCAATACCGGTATTACTCGATTGGAATACGAATATCCGATCCCTCTCGAGGATGCTAATGAAATGTTGGAGCGGCTGTGCCTCAAGCCGCTGATCGTCAAAACACGTTGGAACGTGCGTCACGCAGGCTCGCTGTGGCAGGTGGATGAATACCATGAGCCGCGAAGCGATCTCGTGGTCGCCGAAATCGAACTTTCCAGCGCGGATGAAACGTTTGAGCTGCCCCCGTGGATCGGCGAGGAAGTCTCCGGCAACCCGGCCTACTACAATCACACCATGGTCACGGGCCTTGGAACTGCCAGCGAGCAACCCCGGGATGCAAGTCTGCGGCAAGGTTGAGGAGGCCGCAACGGTCCGCCTCGGGCTGGCTGGCGACCATGACGGCAAGACCACCCATGAAAACGGCGGTGGCCGGCGGCTCTCCACGCCGAGAAATTCAGAGCATTCGAGGCACAGAGTGAAATCAGTTGCGCTTCGTCTCCTGCCCGGGTGATCTAGTAGCGGCGAGGATCCGCAATCATGTTCAATCGAACTCGCCACGCCGCGAGCCCGAACGCGGCAATGCAGGCGTAGGCTGCCAGCGGAACCGCGTAGGCCATATGCAGCCCGAAGCGATCGGCGAGATGGCCCATGAGCAGCGGCAATACCGCGCCCCCGACGATGGCCATGCACAGTAAGCCGGATGTCGCGGCCTTGGACGCGGTCGAACGTTCCAGCGTGAGAGTGAAGATCAGCGGGAACATGACCGAATTGAACAATCCAATGGAGAGCGCCGCGTAGCCTGCCACGAAGCCCGTGGTTTGACCGACGGTCAGGCACAACAAGGACGCCACCACCGCCGCGGCGCCCAGCAGCTGACCCGCGCCCACCCGCGTGAGCAGTGCGCTGCCGATGAAACGGCCGATCATGGCGCCGCCCCAATACAGGCTGACGAGTTTCCCGGCCCGTTCCATCGAATAACCGAACACATCCTGTTGGTGCAGGAAGTTGGTGAGCGTGCTGCCGATGGATACCTCGGCACCGACATACAAAAAAATGGCGAGGGCGCCGAGCCGCGCCCAAGGGGACCGGAAGGCATCGACAATCGCGCTGCGGCCTTCGGGGCGCGCGGCCGACTTGCTGAGTCTTTCGCGAATGAACCAAATGAATATTGCCAGCAGCGCCAGAGCCCCTGCAATGATGAGGAACGCCGCATCGATGTGGCGGAGCGATTCGCTGCGTTGCACGGCAGTTGCCGCGACGTGTTCGCGGACGACAAATATGCCGCCGGCCAGCATGATCGAGGAGATGAGGTAGGGCGCCAGGGCGGTGCCGAGCGAATTGAATGCCTGCGACAGGGTAAGCCGGTAGTGCGACCGCTGCGGCGCGCCAAGCAATGCAGCCAAGGGATTTGCGGCCACTTGCAACACCGTTATGCCGCTGGCGATGATAAACAGTGCGATCAAGACCACCGCGAAGCTGTCGACTCGTGTGGATACCAGCATGCACAGACACCCAACGATCATGATGGCGAGCGCGACCACGATCGCCTTGGGATAGCCCAATTTGGCAACCAGCGCCGATGCGGGCAGTGAAACGATCCCATAGGCGAGAAAAAACGAGAATTGAGTCAACATCACTTCGGCAAAGGACAACTCATAGATGGCTTTCAGCGTTGCAATCAGTGGATCCACTGTGACGGTAATGAAGCCCCAGGCAAAAAACAGGGTGGTAACCGACGCGAACGCGGCTCTCTGGCCGCTCTCGACTGGATTCGTCATGGCGTCGCTCCCGTAATCTCGACGTCCCGCGGTTGCGCATTCCACCCCCGAACCGCGACCCGCGCGCAACGCCCCGAACTTAAGGGGCACCGAACTTCAATGTGGCGCGATTCACCCGGCAGCAGCGCGATGTAGTTGTCTTGATAGTAGACGGGCAGCACACGATGGCCGGCCTGGTCGAGGACGGTGATCTTGGTGCCCAGCGCCACTTCGCGGCCGAGATTCTCGACCAGCACCTCGAGGCGAGTGCCTTGATCCTGCGCCAGGGCGTGTGCGGAGACTGCAATCGGTTGAGGCGCCAGTTCCGTCAGGCGGCGCTGGCCCGCGTCATCCTCACTTTGCCAATACAAGTTATTCGACAGAGGCTTACCGCGTGAGTCAGTCAGGTTCAGCTGGACCAGAACCAAGCCTCGATTTTTAAACCAGGTCTTCAGGTCGAGCGCCTTGAGTGTGGCGACGGAGTTCGCATCGACGTCCACTCGATCGATGCGCTCCTGCAATGGAAGCCCTTGCAGCGTCAGGATCCGGGTCCGCAGTCGCAGGCCGGCATATTTCTGCTGTGAAATATTGGCCACTGCGAGGCTGAAATCGGGCAGGTTCAATTGTGCATGCAGGGGTTCACAGGCCTTCTTGACGCCATAGTAGGCGGCGGCGGTGTCGTAATCCGAACTGTAGATTTGCCAAGTGTTGCTGGGCCACGCCGGGTGTGTCATCCACAGCAGTCGTCCGCTGTTGCGAGTCCAGAGATGAGCCTGAAAGCCCTCGAAAATTGCGCGGTACGACGCGTAGTCCAGCAGTTGCGCCTTGCGCTCGAAATCCTCGAGGCTCACGGCCTCACCGTACTGTGTGGCCATGGCGGTCATGAATGAAGCAACGTCGCCGTTACCACCGAAGTGCCAGTCGTGATAGGCGTAGGTGTCGCTCAATGGCCAGCGATCGGCCGCCGGAATCGAGGCTTGCAGCGATTCGAGCGTCGACAATGACGGTGTGCCCACCTCCACTGAAAAGCCTTGCGCCAACGTCGTGAAATATTCCTCGGGCGGCCGGTAGTTGTAGGGTCCGCTGCCTTGCAAGTTGACCGAGTTCGAGCTGCCGGTATAAAGCCGGGTCCCATCGAGTAGATTGACGAGACGATCCAAGCCTTCATTGATGATGGGTTGCGGGACGCCTTCGTTGCGGCCGAACCAAACGGCGATCGAGGGATGATTTCGGTAGCGGCTGATGACGTCCGCGGCATTGGCCAGGAACAATTCCGGGTCCTGCGCCTCGAGTTGAAAATCCTGGGTCGATTCCCAGAAATCATTCAATATCAGCAGACCATACTCATCGGCGAGGTCGTAGAACACATCCTCCGTGTCCTGTCCGAGCCAATTGCGGATGATGTCGAGATGGGCGTCTCGATGCATTCGAAAATACGGCTCCAAGTGTGCGCGAGAGACCCGCTTGCGCGAGTCGTCCATTCCCCAACTGCCGCCGCGGGCCGCAATGGGCAAGCCGTTGACGCGAATCGCGAGATACGGCGTCAGTGATTCGCTCGCGATGGAATGGACGGCAGGCGATTTCTCTCCGGCTTGCGTCAAGGATTGCGCCCAGCCGTTCGGCGTTTTTTTGATGGCTTGGTGTCGCGTGTCGACCAAGATTTCGCCACGGTCCGTGCCCTGGGTCGGATCGATCTCGACGCGCCGCAATCGACCCCCGCTGTCGAACAGCGACAGTTCATAGGTCAGTTCGCGAACGCCAAAGTTGAACTCTCGGGAGTCGGATTCGATGCCGCCGGCCGCCACGGCGATTCGCATGTGATACAGGTATGGCTCGCCATAGCCGTTCGGCCACCACAGGCGGGGCGAAATCAGATGCAATTGCTGGAATTCGCGGCGATCGAGCGTCACGACGGATTTTCCGGGCGGGAGCAACAGCGTCTTATCCACGGTCACGTCACCGAAGCGAGCGGACAGGGTGGCGTTGAGGGGGTTGGCGTCGCGATTCTCGACGTTCACCGTGATGGAAACATCGGCTGTATCGGTGCGCGGCAACGGCAGGCGGGTGACCACATGCGGGTCCAACAGCAGCAACTTGCCGGTCGCGGACAGCTCCACGTCCTGCCAGATGCCGGTGTTGCGATCGCGAATGCCCGGTATCCAGTCCCAGCCCTCAGAGGCAATGAAGGTGGGGCCGTCGAGCGCGAGATTTCCGCCGTTTTCTCCCGGTCCGGCGGCAATCGATTGTTCGTGCGGAATGCCTGGGTGGGGCGGCGGAGATACTTTGACCGCAACGACGTTGCGCTGACCGCCTCGGAGCAATCCGGTGACATCGAAGACGCCCCGGATGAAGGCACCCTTGATCTCGCCGACCCGAGAGCCGTTCACCCAAATTTCCGCCGCGTAGTTGATGCCCTCGAAGGTCAGGCGTAATTGCCGGTCACGTACTCCATCCGGCAGCTCGAATGAGCTTCGATACCAATAGTCCTGGCGATTGAGCGATTCCGGTATGGCGAGATTGTTCAGGCCATAGTCCGGATCGGGGTAGACACCGCGCGCGATCAAGGTGGTCAACACCGTTCCCGGCACCACCGCCTGATACCACTGCGAGTCATCGAAGTCCGGCTGAGAAATGCGATTGCCGGGGGCATCGATGGACGGTGCGGGGCTCATTCTCCACGATCCCAAGGTCCACGAACCGTTGCGCGAGATGAGCCCGGCGGTTTGCGTCGCGGCTTGCGCCACCGGCGCGCTCGGCGGGCTGTGCGCGTGAGGAAGCGTCCACGGATCTTGTGGTTGCAGCAAGCCGCGCCATGCATGCTCTTGCCAGGGCCAGCCGGCGCCGATCGTATTGAAGGTGATCAGGGAAAAATCGGGACGCGCGTGCGCCATGCCCAAGATTTCCTCGGCGCCAAGCGCCGCGGGCGATAAAGTCCATTCCGCCAATGAGCCGCCGAAATGCGCGTCGCGCGCCGATACGGGCCCGAGCTGCAAGTACGGCTCAACCCGCTGGGTTGCCGCCGGTGCGGCAGCCAGTTCCCGTCCATCCAAATAGAGGTGCGCGAACGACCCGTCATACACTGCGGCGACTGCATACCAACGATCAACGTCGAGTGCGGTACTCGTCCGCAGCGAGAGGGGTCCCGCAACCAGTGAGAGCGTACCGTCGCTCAAAGCGATCCCGCGCCATTTCCCCGGAGAGGGCAGCCCCATGGCCGACACGATGAGCTCGCCGCTGTGCCGGCGCGACGTGCGCAGCCAACCGGCCATCGACCAAGGTGCGCCGGCATCGAGCAAGGTTGCCTTTTCATTGAGTGAGCGTTGTAGGCCAACGCCTCCCTCGAGGATGTTGACGTTGAAGGGGCCGACATCGGTGTTGAGCCGCGCATCAGGTGCTGACTCGAGCGAATCGGCCGAAAAGCCGCACAGGGCCCACCCCAGCGCAGCGAGTGCTGCGTATCCGCATAAACGTCGCGACATGCTCGGCTCCCCGCCCATGCGAAATGACAACGCTGACATAGATTGCAGCAACCCGAAGCAGAAGTAAAACCACGGAACGCCATGCGTTGTCCACCCGAGCTGCGCCGACTGTCGGTGCGTTGGGACAGCCGGCGAACTGCATCTAAGGCAGAGAAGCGACTCCTTCTCCGTCGAGTTTCACGGGCGTCGTTTGAAACGAATCATTGCTGAGTGCACTTCTGAAGAATGAGCGCGCGCCATCAGCAGCGAGTGACCAAGCGCCGCTTCATTTTAGCTAGACCACTGCTGCCGAGCATCGCGATCGACTCGATGTCCCACGCCTATCCCGACCCCGCCGCGACGCGGCTCCGCAGCCCTTGCAACGCGAGTCTTCACTGCAACAACAATCCTGTCCATGGGTCGATGCTTGCTCACGGCGCCGTCGCGCTGGTTTGCTTTTCCGCCGCCACTTGTAATCTTGTTTGACGATCTGACCTCAAAGCCGCGACTCAACGTGCCGCTGTTGAACCGTTTCGGTTCCAACGGTGCGTTCACCGGTTGCAGTATTCCAAAAAGTGCTTCAAACGCAGCGTTTGCCGCGAGAAATACCACGGGAACGCAGGTCGGGTCGCTGACCACATCGTTTCAAGTCCTTGCCCTTGTCGATTTCCTGAAAACTTCTTGGATGCAGGCGCGCGTGGCGGTCTCAATGGCGATTGATTTGCGCGAACCCGGGGTCGCAATGAAATGCGCGAATTTTCGGCGCACCCGCTGGATTGCGGGAGCCATCTTGACCCGATGGTTGATGCGCGTGAGTTGCACAGCAACACGCGCTAACGATCCGTTCGATTGGTCCTGAGCGATTAAATACAAATAAAGTAATTAATCGTTGACTCCGGCGATGGATCGGAGTTAGCCTTCGGCCAACATCGACTGGAACCTCGTCCAGCCGATGGGGGGCAAAAAGCAGAGGGATCGATTTCGACAGAAGCACGCTGAAGCGTGACGTCGGCATCGGTCGAACCTCACCAGGCTGTAAAGACTACCGGGAGAATAAGTACCATGTCGCATCGTCGGGAAAAACGAGCCCGTCAGGCTGCTCGCTTAGCGCTAATGACAGCGGTGTCATTCGACCTCTCAATGACCGGCCATGCGGCTTATGCCGCAGACCAGGCCCAATCCACCTCCTCGCAGTCCGCGAAAAACGATGATTTGCAGGAAATTGTCGTCACCGGCTACCGGCAGTCGTTGCAGACCGCGCTGGACGCCAAGCGGGCATCCATCCTGCCGATCGAATCGGTGGCGGCCGAAGACATCGGCAAAATGCCGGATAACAACGTGGCGGAATCTCTGCAACGCCTACCCGGTGTTCAGATCGACCGCTCCGGCTCCAACGGACAGGGAAATTCGGTGTTGATCGACGGATTGCGCCAGAACCTGGTGACGCTGAATGGCGATGTGTTTCTGACCGGCAAAGAATTCTATGTGTCGGGGGAGGCCTCAGGCGGCGGCGCCGGCGGCAATCGGCAGTATGGCTCGCTGGAAACCATCCCGAGCGGACTGGTGAGCGGCATCGACGTCATCAAGAGTCCCGAGGCGTCGATCACCGAGGGCGGTCTCGGCGGCACCATCGATTTGAAAACTACCGATCCTCTGCAGGCGCCCGATGGCCTGTCTCTCAATGGCCTGTTTCGGGAATCGGACGCTCAGCGCCAAAATTCCAAGACGCCGGACGGCACGTTGGTCGGCTCGTTCAAACTGAACGAGCACATCGCCTTCAACGCCAGCCTGACTTACTCGGAACTCAAAACGCATACCGAGGAATACCAGGATGCCAACCGCAGCGGTTGGGTGACGTCGAATTCGGCGACGGGGCCGTACACGGGACTGCTGACCGCCGACAAGGTGGGTACGATTGCGCAGAGCTATATCGTTCCGCAGCTGGGCTATTTCACCGACGTGAACGATGAGACCAAGGAGCGCGGTGCATCGTTCGATGTCGGCATCCGTCTGACCGACGCCATCACCAGCAATTTTCTGTGGTTTTATTCCCGGGAAGATGAGACCACCATCGATTACAGCGACAAGGCCTGGTTCAACGGTCAGGACACCACACCATTGCCTGGAATCGACCCAACGCAGCCCTACTCGATCGACGGCAACGGGGTGGTGCAAAGCGCCACCTTCAACGCATTGGGCGCCGAAACCGCGACCTTGTTCCAGGAAAACATTTCGCAGGCCAACAACTTCCAGTGGATCACCAAGTTCGGCGATGACGGCCCCTTGCGCGGGCTTCTGGACGGATCGTTCGCGCACGCCACCTCGAATTTGCAGGCCGCGCAGGCCGACATCGAACACGGCTTTTACGCCACGGGCGGCGGGACGCCCACGGCTCCCACGGCGCCGGGTTGCAACAATGGTCAGCTGTGCCCCGCCGGCGGTCCCGGCAATCATGGCTATGAATTCAGCTATGCCAATGGGGGCACCTCCGGCCTGCCGTCGGTCGGCTACTTGTCCCCGTATGCCGATGTGCTGAGCAATCCGGCCTACGCCACGTTCAAGTCGAACTGGGCCTGGGCGAACAAAACCGATCAGAAAAACTTTGCGGTCAAAGGCGAAGTGAAATGGGAGCCGCCTTTCGTCACCGAGATCAAGACCACCCTCACGGCGGGATTGCGCTATGCGGGCCGGGACATCGA
Source organism: uncultured Steroidobacteraceae bacterium (assembly GCA_964657945.1). Taxonomy (GTDB): domain Bacteria; phylum Pseudomonadota; class Gammaproteobacteria; order Steroidobacterales; family Steroidobacteraceae; genus Bog-1198. The sequence goes on along the minus strand of CAZZWM010000044.1, from coordinate 16,914 downwards.
TCAGACCTTCGGTCGTTATCTGATCAATGGCACCTTGGCGGACGGACAGGTGGCCGGCACGAACACCGGCACCCCGGCGGCAGGCTTCGGCCCCTGGTTGTACTATCAAGATCCCGGATACGGCAATCCCAGCATTCCGTATTCCACCGCCGTGTCGAATCCCGGCCTGGCAAGCACGGTGAATAATTTCCGTGCCGGTCCGATCCTGGTGAAGAATCCTTACACCGGCGGCATGACCAATCCGTCGACCTTCCTGCAAACGGTGTGGGCCGGCGCGGGCGTGCCCAACATGACCGAGCAATTCTTCAAGGACGACCTCAGCTCCTTTGAGGTCAGGGAGCGCACCACCGCGCCCTACCTGATGATGGACATGGGGGGGGCCGAAAGCCGCATTCATGTGAATGTCGGCGTACGCCTGGTGAATACCGACTTGACCATCAACGGCGGGGGCGCCAATCCCGCGGGTCCGACCTACTTTGGTACGGCGTCCTGGAACGGCCTCGAGTCCAACGTGGTGCCCGTCACGACCAAGCGTAACTACACCGATGTGCTGCCTTCATTCAACCTGATATTGGATGTGACTGATACGCAAAAGGTCAGATTCAGCGCGGCGCGAGTCGTCGCCCCGCAAGATCTGTATTCGCTGGGGTTGGGTCAGTCCTATAACTTCACCCGCGGTGCGAATGACCCGGTCACCGGCAATGCGCGCTTCTTCTTCGATGGCGGCTCGTCGGGCAATCCCAATCTCGATCCCTACCGCGCTTCGCAGTTCTTGCTGTCCTACGAGAACTATTTCGCCCCGGGCGGTCTTGCCAGCCTCGCGACTTTCTACAAGCAGGTCGACAACTTCGTGGAAACGGAGAACGTCGCGACCACGGTCAAGGATGATTTCGGCGGCACCACCAACAATGTCACCTTGCCGGTCAACGCGGGTAATGGACGCATCTACGGTGTCGAAGTGGGCGGACAGTACGCGCTTGGCAATGCGGTGGCGTGGTTGCAAGGCTTCGGCGCCGCGGCGAATTACACCTACTCGCAGTCGCAATCGCAGCAGCCGACCAGTTTCACGACGCGCGGGCCCATACCCGGCGTATCCAAGAATGCGCTGACCGGCACGCTTTACTATGAAAACCACGGATTCTCCATCCGCGGCTCGTATTCCTATCGTGACAAGGCGCTCAATGACTCGCAGGTGGGCTCGACCTTCGCCTTCGGCGGCAAGGTTTACGAGGTATTCTCGGCCCCCTATGGGCAACTCGATGCGCAAGCCAGCTATGATTTCAACCGGCACATCGGTGTCATCGTTTCGGTGCAGAACTTGACCGATGAGGCGCAGCATACCTACCTGCAGTGGCCGAACCAGCCGTTCACGTACGATGATTGGGGTCGCCGGTTCTTCGTCGGCATCAAGGGCACTCTGTAGCGATTGGGCCGTCGCCGCTGCAAAGCGGCGGCGGCCGCGTTTGCCGGCGGCCCCATGAGCGATAGCCAAATCAAACGAATTGCCATCGTCGGCGGCGGCACCGCCGGCTGGATGGCGGCCGGCATTCTCGCGCGTTCCTTGCCGGGAACCGGCTGCGTGATCACCGTGATCGAATCGCCGGAGATCGGCACGGTGGGCGTGGGCGAGGCCACCATCCCGCCCATCATCGATTTGTTGCGGCTGCTCAACATCAACGAAGGCGACTTCGTCAGACACACCCAATCGACCTACAAGCTGGGAATCAAGTTCACGGACTGGACGCGGGCGGGGCATTCGTACTGGCACCCGTTCGGCGCCTTCGGCACCATGATCAATCTGCGGCCCTTCTTCCACGCCTGGCACAGGGCGAGGGCGGCCAATCTGGCGCCGCGGTTCAATGACTACAGCTTGTGCGCCGCGCTCGGCGATGCCGGCAAGTTCCGCTTCCCCGATGCAAGCGTACCTGGGCCTGCCGCGGGCCTGCGCTACGCGTTGCATTTCGATGCCTCGTTGGTCGCGCAGTACCTGCGTTCGTATTCGGAGCGGTTGGGGGTGACCCGTCGCGAAGCCACCGTGGCCGAGGCCACGCTTCGCGCGGACGGGTTCATCGACGAACTGCTGTTCGACGACGGATCGCGGCTGCAGGCCGATTTGTACATTGATTGCAGCGGCTTTCGCGGCCTGCTGATCGAGGGCGCCTTGAAAACCGGGTACATCGACTGGAGCGAGTGGCTGCCCTGCGACCGCGCGGTGGCGCTGCCGAGCGAATTGCCCGCGCATCGACCCCCCTTCACGGAGGCAAATGCGCGGGCGGCCGGATGGCGGTGGCGTATCCCCTTGCAGCACCGGGTGGGCAACGGCTACGTTTATTCCAGTGCCCACCTCAGCGATTCCGAGGCGCTCGATGACCTGTTGTCGGCAGTGCCTGAAAAGACCACGGCCGACCCGCGTTTCTTGCGCTTCGTGACGGGCAGAAGAAAATTGTTTTGGAATCGCAATTGCGTCGCGTTGGGGCTGGCCTCGGGCTTCCTCGAGCCGCTGGAGTCGACCAGCATCCATCTGGTGATGAGCGGCGCGTACAAGTTGCTCGAGCATTTCCCCAATCTCTCGTTTGCGAAAGAGAACATCGATTCTTATAACAATGAACTCATCCAGGAAATGGAGCGCATCCGCGACTTCATCGTACTGCACTACCGGGCGGGTCGAACCGACACCCCCTTGTGGAAACATTGCCAATCGATGCAGCTGCCGGGCAGTTTGCAGGAGCGCATCGAACTCTACCGACGCACGGGCCGGATTCGTTACAAGGCGGGTGAACTGTTCACCGATTTGAGCTGGTTTTATATTTTCGACGGCATCGGCATGGTGCCCGAAAGTTACGATCCGTTGATCGATGTCGTCACCCTGAAGCAGCTGCAAGAAATCTTCAAGTCGATCGCTCAGGCGAACGCCGCAGCGGCGAACGGCGTGCCCACGCATGACAGCTATTTTGCCGCCGGGACGGAGCCTCGATGATAGGCGCCAAGCCCTTGCTCGCCGGTGTGGAATTGGGCGGCACGAAGTGTGTGTGTTTGATCGGCACGGGACCGGACGACATCCGTGCGCAGGTGTCGATCCCCACCGGGGAGGACTCCGAAGCCACCCTGACCCGGATCGAAACGACCTTTCGCGACTGGCGGGCGCAGCATGGCCCGATCGCCGCGTTGGGAATTGCCTCATTCGGGCCGCTCGACCTGGATCGGACCTCGCCAAGTTTTGGTTCGATCAGCACGACCTCGAAGCCTGGGTGGCGCAACACGGATCTGGTACGGCGTTTGGCCAGATTATTCCCGGTACCGGTCGGATTCGATACTGACGTCAATGGTGCTGCACTGGCCGAAGGCCGCTGGGGAGCCGCCAGGCACTTGGCGGATTTCGCCTACGTCACGGTCGGGACCGGTATCGGCGTGGGTCTGGTGGTCGATGGACGACCGACCTACGGATTCAGTCATTCGGAATTGGGACATATCCGCATCGTTCGCAAAGCCGGCGATTCGTGGGCGGGCGCCTGCGCATTTCACGGCGACTGCGTCGAAGGACTGGCCTCCGGGGTTGCGATAGCCTCACGGGCGGGAGTGCCCGCGAATCAGGTGGCGCCAGACAGCCCTGTGTGGGATCTGGTGGCGCACGCGCTCGCGCAGTTGTTGCATACCGTGGTCTTGGCCACCGCGCCGCGCCGTATATTGATCGGAGGCGGCGTGACCGAGGCTCGTCCGGAACTGCTGCAACGCGTGCGTATGGGACTCGTCGAAAGCTTGAATGGCTACCTGAAGCTTGACAAGCTGACGGGGGGCATCGACTCCTATGCAGTGCCCCCGGGTTTGGGCTCGCGCGCAGGGCCGTTGGGTGCGTTGGCTCTGGCCGCGGACAGAGTCGGCTAGGCCATCCGGTGCGAACCTACATTCGCAAGCGGGACGGCGGCGATTCAACGGCGGTCGAGCCATCGGGCCCGGAGCTCTCCGGTACCAATGTCGCGCGTGGCGGCGATCACAATCAACGCGTCACACTGCATGCGGTGCGCCTCAACGGGCCGGTCGCGCGTCCCGAGCTGGCTTCCAGGACGGGTTTGACGCCCGGAGCCATCGCCAACATCACCAATCGGCTGCTCAAAGAGCAACTCATCTTGAGGGCCGGACGTTCCCATGGAGCACGCGGACAGCCGGCAACGAAGTTCGTCATCAATCCCGACAGCTGCTTCTCCATCGGCTTGAACGTCGATCGCGATCACGTGACGCTGGTGGTCCTCGACTTCGTCGGCAAGGTGCGTGCCCGCGCCTCGAGGGAAATTCATTTTGCCAAGCCCGCAGCCGTGCGTGCCTTCTTCAAGCGTTCGGTGGGTCAGTTGCTCGCCAAGGCCGGCATCTCGCGCTCCCGGCTGATCGGCGTCGGCGTCGCATTCCCGGACGACATTGCCCGGGCTCATCTGCCCGACCAGCCGGCCGACTATGCGGCTTGGGCCTCGGTACGCATCGACGACCTGATCCGCGATGTGCTCAAGATTCCGGTTTTCATAGAAAACGATGCAGCCGCGGCGGCCATCGGCGAAATGCAGTTCGGGTCGGGACATCGCTATCGCAGCTTCTTTTATATACTGGTGACCGCGGCCTTGGGCGGCGGGCTGGTCGCCGAGGGTAATTATCTGCGCGGCGCCAATGGACGCAGCGGTGAGATCGGCTGGTTGCACGCCCGCAGCCGGTCCGGCGAGGACAGTCAATTGCAGAACATCGTATCGTTGTCGTGTCTGTACAGCCGTCTCGCGGAACAAGGCTTCAGAGTCGCCACTCCGCGTGGCCTGATGCGCCTGGAACCTGCCGCACAACTCATCGTCGACCGGTGGATCGAAGAGTCCACCGAGGCCTTGACCGACTCGTTCGTTGCCATCAATTGCCTGATAAACCCAGAAGCCATCCTCATCGGCGGCCGCCTTCCCGCGCAGCTGGTTGATCGGCTGGCGGCGTCTTTGAACGATCGGTTGGCAGCGTACGCCACTCGGATACCGGCAATCGCTCCTGTGGCGCGCGCGCTGACCTCCGATGATGCGCCCGCGGTGGGAGCCGCCATCCTGCCGTTCAGCTACAGACTGTTGCCGACGCGCTTCGCGTTGCTCAAGACCACGTGAACGACCTTCAAGCGTCGCGCCGCTGGTTGGTGGATTGGTTGTGTCAGGCCGCCTATCCGCTGTGGTCGCGATACGGGATCGATCCGTCCTCGGGCAGCTTCGTTGAGGCGCTCGATCAGAACGCCGCAGCACTTGTATGCGCGAGACGGGCGCGCATTCATCCGCGGCAGGTCTATGCGTTCGCTCAGGCACGCCGACTCGGCTGGCAAGGCGAGGTGTCCGGCATCATCGAGCGCGGAATGACTTACTTCTTAACGCACTATCGGCGCCCGGACGGCCTGTTTCTGACCCTGGCGGCTGCCGATGGCAGCGTGCAGGACGGACGCGCGCTCTTGTACGATCAAGCCTTCGTGCTGCTGGGGTACGCGGCCGCCGCGGCCGCCCTCGGCGCGCGTGACCGATGGGAGGCCTTGGCCCTGGAATTGCGGCTGCTCATCGATCGGCACCTGCTGACTGCCGCGGGCGCATATCGGGCCGAAGCCGGGGCCGAGGGCTACGAGTCGAATCCGCACATGCATCTTCTGGAAGCGTATCTTGCGTGGGCGGACATCAGCGAAGAACCGGGGTGGAGGCAAGGAGTCCAACGGCTGGTGGATCTGGCCTTGCGTCGATTCATCAGGAGCGATGACGGCGCGATCGGCGAATTCTACTCGGCGACGTGGCAACCGATGCCTGGCGCGTCCGGGAACAGCATCGAACCCGGCCACCAATTCGAGTGGGCCTGGTTGCTGGTGCGCGCCGCGAGATTGCTGGGTCAGCCTTTGCGGAAGGCGGCACTGCGGCTGATCGCCATTGGCGAAGGATATGGCGTGCACGACGGCTTCGTGATCAATGCGCTGCGCGAGGATCTGTCCGTGCACGATGCCGATGCACGTCTATGGCCGCAGTGCGAGCGGCTGAAGGCAACATTGCTGGCCGCTGCTTTGACCGGTGAGCAGCCCTACGTCATCGCGGCGCAAGACGCTGCGAGCAGCCTTTGCGCCTATCTTCAAACCCGCATTCCGGGACTGTGGTTCGACGTGCGAACCCCTCGGGGCGAATTGCGGGGCGCCGCGGCTCCCGCGAGCACCTTGTATCACGTGGTCGGGGCCATCCTCACCCTCGATGAAGTCGCGCAGCAGCTGCCATGAGCATGGACTTGCAACGACTGACCGAGCTCATGCACCGAGGGAACTTTGCGGAATTGGAACGCCAGGCCCTCGCGATACTGGAGCGGCGGCCGGAATCGGGCAGGGTGTGGCAGCTGTTATCGGCGTCGCAGAGCGCGCAAGGCAAGGATGCGCGAACGGCCTCGAGCAGGGCAGTCCAATTCATGCCGGGCGATGCTATCGCGCACAACAATTTGGGCAACGCATTGGCACGAGCGGGTCAGCTCCCCGATGCGATCGAATGTTATCGGCGCGCCCTGCAGCTGCGACCGCACTTCGTCGAGGCACGCAACAACTTGGCGCAGGCCTATGATGGCCTGGGAAGTGAACTGGCAGCCAATGGCAACTGCGATGAAGCGGCGCTGAGCTTTGCGCAGGCGGTGGCCATCGATCCCGAATTCTTCGAAGCCCATTGTAATTTGGGCAATGCGCTGCGAAGCATGGGGCGGATCGCCCGGTCGCTGCAGAGCTATGATCGGGCTCTGCAAATCATGCCGCGCTTTGCCGAAGCCCATTGCCACCGCGCCATCGCGCTGCGGCTGCTGGGAAGACCCGTGGAGTCGCGGATCGCGTGCCGCGACGCGCTCGAAATCAATCCTCAATCCGCCACGGCATTCATCGTGTTGGGAGATTTGAGCGCCGATGAGGGTGAGTTCGCGGCAGCGGAGCGCCATTACCGGCAGGCAATCGCGATCGAGCCGCAAGTACCGGAGGCCTGGGCGGGTCTTGCGGGCCTGCGGGCCATGACCGAGGCGGATGCGGACTGGCTGTCGCATGCCAGTGCCATCGCCGCAGGGCCCTTGCCGCCGCGCAAGCAAGCCGTGCTGGAATTTGCCATCGGCAAGTATTTGGACGACGTGCATGAATTCGAACAGGCATTTGCACATTTTCGCCGGGCAAATGAGGCGCAAAAGCGCTGCCGTCCGCTCCATGACAGGCGGCGGTTGGTGCAAACCGTCGATGCCATCATTCGCGGGCATGATGCACAGTGGATCGCGGATGCCGGCTGCAATGCCAGCGACTCGCCGCGGCCGGTATTCATCGTCGGCATGCTGCGATCGGGGACCACGCTTGCGGAACAGATCCTCGCATCTCATCCTGCGGCGTTCGGCGCCGGCGAGCTGACTTTCTGGAGCAACGCCTTCACCGAGTTGCGCGCCCCGGACGGCTCGACGCCGCCGCGCGCTGCCGCGCTCAGTCGCCTGAGCGCCGATTATCTGCGGGTGCTCGACGGCGCGTCATCGGGTGCGCTTCGGGTAGTGGACAAAATGCCGACCAACTTTGCGTTCCTGGGCGTGATTCATGCGCTGTTTCCACGCGCGCGCATCATCCACATGCAGCGAGATCCGCGAGACACCTGCTTATCGATCTATTTCCAGAATTTCGATGCGGGGATCACCTATGCCAATGACCTCGGGGATTTGGCTCACTACTTCCAGGAATATCAGCGCCTGATGCGGCACTGGCGGGCGTTGTTGCCTGCGGATGCCATGCTCGAGGTGCCCTATGAAGACTTGGTCGCCGATCAAGAGTCTTGGAGCCGCAGGATGATCGAGTTCATCGGGTTGCCGTGGAACCCCGTGTGCCTGGAGTTTCATCGCCTCAGGCGAACGGTTCTCACGGCGAGCAAGTGGCAGGTGCGGCAAAGAATCAACGTCACCGCGGTGGCACGGTGGCGCAACTACGCCAACCATTTGGGACCGCTGCAGGACTTGGGCTAGCGCCGCAACGGCCGTCCGGTGGAATTGCGAATAATGAGCTCATGCTCGAGCAGATGGCGCGGGATTTTCTCCGGCCAGCCGTTACGGCGCGGTTCCATGCGGATGATCAGGTCGGCGGCCAGTCGCGCCATCGCCGCCACCGGCTGCCTCACCGTGGTCAGTTCCGGCCAGATCATTCGGGCAACCGGGGCGTCATCGAATCCGGCAACAGACAACTGTCCGGGCAACTCGAGGTCGAATTTTCGCGCCATCGAGATGACGGCGGCCGCCATGTCGTCGTTGCTGGCAAAAATGGCCGTGGGCGGCGCGGCGGCTCGCAACATTCGTTCGGCGCAAATGAGGCCATCGGCGAACACGAAGTTGCCGGTCTGCACCAGCGCGGAATCGACTGTCAGGTCATGAGCGCGCATCTCATCGAGGAAACCCAGGTAGCGCTGCTCCGTGGCCCCGTGATTGGGGCGCCCCAAAATGAAGCCGATGCGCCGATGGCCGAGTTTCGCCAGATGAGCCGTGATTTGTCGCGCGGCCGCGTAGTCGTCGATGCCGATCGAGGGCGTGGTGCTGACGTTGTACTTGGGTGCAACCCGCACGATGGGAATGGAGGCTTCGCGTAATTTGTTCAGGACGATGGCATGATCGCTGAGCGGCGGCAGCAGGATCACGCCCTCGAGGCGAAGCTGTCCCAGCAATGTATCGATCTGCTTTTCGATTTCCGGACTCTCGACATCCCAAGGCTCCACCATCAAGTGGATGCTGGATTCCCGGCATCTCTCGACGGCACCCGCCTGAAAATCACTCAAGTAGTCGCCGGGCCGCTCGCAGAACAGTCCGATCAGAAACGACCGATTGCTGGCGAGACCGCGCGCATTGAGATTCGGGCGATAGTTCAGCTGCTCGATGGCGTTGAGGATTCGGGCGCGGGTATTGGCACGGACGCGCGGTTCATTGTTGATGACGCGCGACACCGTCTTGGGCGAGACCTGGGCCAAGTCCGCGACTTCCTGAATCGTGACGGACGGTAGGTTCACAATCATGCGTCCAGTTTAACGAGTTGCGCCGCGGCTGCATTCAACAACGGGCGTGCCGCCCTTGGGCGCCAATCGCACGTCCATGATGGAAACCGCGAATTCTCCACCGGTTTCAACGGCCAAGGGAATGGCCACCTCCCGCAGGTTCGAGACTTGGCCGGCAAGGCAGGACAGGGGGATGGACATGTTCAGCCATTCTCCGATCTGGGCATTCTTGAAAGACTGGGTGAGGTCGAGCGTCGGGTGCAACGATGCGCCGAGTTTGACGCTCTGGCTGGGCGGCGAATCGACTCTGTAGCGTAATTCGATCGACGCGCCCTGCGCGGCCGCCCGCCGCAAGTCCGCTGCGCGCCCCGACAGCCGCAAAGCGCCCACGCCGGTACCGGTCCATCTCGCTTCGATGGCACTCTCGCCGTCTTTCAATTCCACGGTCATGGCGCCGTTGGGACTGGCCTGCCGACTGGTTGTCAGATGAACTTCGTCGCTTCCGTCAGCCACGAAGATGGACCATGGGGCTGTGGCATGGCCGGCGTGGAACAGGCTGCCGGCAGGGGCGCGCCAATGTGCAGGGATCGCCGCGTCTTGCGACAAGGGCGTCGAGGATGCCGAGTGTTCGTAGTCGAGCCCCCAGCCGCGTGCGTAGATGGCGCCGGAAACTCGGCCGGACGCGTCGTATTCGACGGGCATGGCGGTATTCGGCCAAGAGAATGAGAGCCGGCCGCTGAACTGATCGCCCGTCGCGGCATACGACTTGAATAGGTCATCGGCGACTCCATCGCCCTGACTGCCCGGAAGCCAGGCGGCAATGAAGGCATCCGATGCGTTGATTTCAGGATTCACCCATAGAGGACGTCCCGACAGAAACACGCTGATCGTCGGAATTCCCGCGGCGTGCAAGCGACGCAGCAGCCGCAGGACATGTTTGTCGTTGGGGGAAAATTCCAAAGTCTCTCGATCACCCTGAAATTCCGCGTAGGGCTTCTCGCCGTACACGACGATGGCTGCATCGGGCTTCCTGCCGTACTTGCCGCTGGGGCTCAACTCGACCGAACCGCCGGCCGACTGGACTGCCGACTTGATGCCGCCGTAGATGGAAACCGCCCTGGGAAAATCAGAATTGCTGTTGTGATCGCCCTGCCAATCGATGGTCCAACCGCCCGACTGATCCGCGATCGAATCGGCGGCTTCACCCGCGACGAGAATCCGGGCGCGCGGATTCAACGGCAATGTGTTGTGGTCGTTCTTCAGCAGCACCAGAGATTTTCGCACGGCTTCGCGGGCCAATTCCCGATGTGCCGCGCTGCCCAGTTGAGCGAAATCACTGCGTTCCGCAGGCGGCGGCCGCTTGAAGAAGCCGGCCAGCGCTTTGACGCGCAAGATTCGCGTGACGGCATCATCGATGCGCGCCTGGGGAATTTCGCCGGCGTCCACCTGCGCCAAGGTATTCTGGTACAGCATCTTCCAGCCATCCGGCGCCATCAGCATATCCACGCCGGCAATGATCGCAGCGGCACAGCTATATTTCGAACAGCCCTCGACTTGCTCATGGGCGTTCCAGTCGCCGACCACGAAGCCATCGAAACCGAACCGCTGCTTCAATATGTCGGTGAGCAGGTAGCGATTGGCGTGCAACTTCAAGCCATTCCAACTGTTGTATGAGGCCATGACGATCATCGCGCCGGCCTTGATTGCCGCCGGATAACCTGCGGCGTGAATCGTCGCCAGCTCGGCTTCAGAGACTCGGGTGTCGCCTTGGTCACGCCCTCCCAACGTGCCGCCATCTCCCAAGAAATGCTTCACCGAAGACAGGGTGTGCCCCGCCGACATGAACTGAGCGCTGCCAAAAGCCCCCTGGAGCCCGATGACCATCTGTGCCGCGTAGTCGGCCACCAGAGCGGGAGACTCGGAATAGCTTTCGTAGGATCTGCCCCAACGCACGTCGCGCGCCACGGCGACGGTGGGTGCGAAGGTCCAATCGATGCCGACCGCGGAAACCTCCGCTGCGGTGGCTTCCCCGATCCGGCGCATCAATGGGGGATCGTGCGCGGCACCGAGGCCGACGTTATGGGGGAAGATCGTGGCGCCGACCAGCTTGGCGTTGCCGTGAACCGCGTCAATGCCAAAAATGATCGGAATGGAGGTATGCGAACCGCCGTTGTTCTGGGACGCCCGATAAAACTCGTCGACCAGGTGCAGCCAGGCCTGCGGCGTGGTCCGAATATCGTGTCCGGGGGCGGCGTTTCCGCCTGCCAAGACCGATCCCAGCTTATAGGTGCGCAGATCCGCGGGCGAAATGAAGTCGATGTCCGCTTGGATCATCTGCCCGATTTTTTCCTCGAGGGTCATCTGCTTCAACAGCTGAGCGACGAAGTTTTCCACCGCAGGATCCAGCGGCGGGTGCTCAAGCGCGGGCCAAAGCTCCGGATGTGGAATAATCGCCGGCATCTCCGCCGCGGCAGGACCCCAAGCGGCCAATAGAAGGGGAGTCATTGACAGGAAAATCCTTAGGAACCGGGACAACGACATCTCCTAGCAGCCGATGGGATCGGGAACGCATCGCCGGCGGCCGCAGATACGGGGGCGCGGGACAGATTAGAGGCAGAAATGTCAGCGCTGTCAATGCCTGTTTTTATGGGGAATGAGCCCGGATTGGCTGTCTTGAGTGTGCTCGACTGGTCGGTCGTGGCGGTATACACCACCGGACTGGTGTTGCTGGGCATTTTGGTGTCGCGTCGCCGCGCCGGTCCCGTGGATTATTTCCTGGCATCGCGTGCCACCCGCTGGCCGGCCATCGGACTGGCGCTGTTCGCATCGAATATGTCCTCGACCGCGTTGGTTGGCTTGGCGGGCGGGGCGTATTCCATCGGGCTTTCGATTTACGACTACGAGTGGAGCGCCAATGTGATCTTGGTGTTCTTCTGCGTGTTTCTGCTGCCCTACATCATTCGCAGCCAGTCATTCACCATGCCGGAGTTTCTCGAGCGCCGATACGATCGACGCGCCCGACTTTACTTTGCACTGCTCACCTTGCTGCTGATCATCTTCGTGGATTCCGCCGCCATTCTCTACAGCGGGTCGTTGGTAGGCCGGGTGCTCATGCCGGGCTGGCCGCTATGGCTGATCGTCGCAATTCTCGCGGGCGCGGCAGGCTTATACACCGTGCTCGGCGGCTTGCGCGCGGTCATCTACACGGAAGCGGTGCAGGCAATTGTTTTGCTGGCGGGCGCTTTGCTGATTTCCGTCGGCGCGTTCCACCGCGCCGGCGGTTGGCATGCGGTCATGAGTTCGGTGGATCCCGCATTCACCTCGCTGATCAGGCCGGTGCATGACCCCGGCATTCCTTGGCCCGGATTGCTGGTCGGCATACCGCTGCTGGGGTTTTATTACTGGTGCACCAATCAATCGATCGTGCAGAGAATGCTGTCGGCGAAGAATATCGAACATGCGCGCTGGGGTGCGCTGTTTGCCGGATTGCTCAAGTTGCCGATACTCTTTCTCATCGTGCTGCCGGGGACCTGCGCGCTGGTATTGTTCCCCCACCTGCAGAAGGCCGACATGGTGTACCCCAATTTGATCCTGCGGGTTCTACCGGCGGGCTTGATAGGACTGGTGGCATCGAGTTTCATCGCGGCCACGATGGTCTCAATCTCTTCGATGCTCAATTCAGCCTCCACCCTCATCACCATGGATGTCATCAAGCAATTCCGGCCCGCGCTATCGGACGCTGCAGTCGTGCGTATCGGAAAGTTGAGCACCGCCGTGCTTTTCATGGTCGCGATCGCATGGGCACCGCAGTTGCAGCTATTCCCTTCTCTATGGCAATACCTTCAAGCGGTGCTGTCTTATGCGGTGCCGCCCATCGTTGCCGTATTTCTCGCGGGGATGTTTTGGCGCGGCGCCAACGCGGACGGCGCCGCCGCGGCCATGCGCTGGGGCTCGGTCGCAGGGTTGGCGTCCTTCATGGTCAATGTGGTGTTCGGCTGGACTGACCTGCATTTTCTATACGTCGCGCCGATTCTCACGGCCTTGGACTTGAGCCTGCTCATCGGCGTGAGCATGGCAAACAAAGTAGAGCTATCGGCAATCAGCGCGGCGACGATGTGGACCCGGAGTTTCAGCAAATCCGAACATCTGCGTATGCAGCGCACACCCGCGTGGCAGGACTATCGAATTCAATCGGCCCTGTTGTTGATGCTGACGGGCATCATCGTCTATGTTTTTCGATGACGCGGCGAAGAACGAGCGATCCTTGCATTCGGCGAAGCGCCGATGAGGGATTCAAACTGCGGCGAGCGCCTGCGTCAAATCCGCGATGAGATCCCCGACATGTTCCAGGCCGATGGAAAGCCGCACGGCATCTTCGCCGACTCCCGCTTTTCCAAGTTCCTGCGGCGTCAATTGCCGGTGGGTCGTGGATGCGGGGTGCGTGGCGAGCGACCGAACATCGCCGATATTGACCAGCCGGGTGAACAACTGCAGATTGTCCAGAAAGCGTGCGCCCCGCTGTCTGCCTTCGCCGTCCGGTCCCTTCAGACCAAAGGTCAACAAACCCGACGCCTTGCCCGACAAATAGCTTTTCACCAGGCCATGATCGGGATGCTCGGGAAGTCCCGCATAGTTGACCCAAGCGACCTTGGGCTGCTGCTTTAGAAATTGCGCCACCTGCAGCGCACTGTCGCTGATGCGATCCATACGCAGCGAGAGGGTCTCAATCCCTTGAAGGATGAGGAAGGCGTTGAAAGGCGAGATTGCTGCGCCGGTATTGCGCAAAGGCACCACGCGGGCGCGGCCGATGTATGCCGCAGGGCCCAGGGCTTCCGTATACACGACTCCGTGGTAGCTCACGTCCGGTTCATTCAAGCGCCGGAAACGCTGCTTGTGGTCTGCCCAAGGAAACTTGCCGGAATCGACGATGGCACCCCCGATGCTGGTTCCATGGCCGCCCAGATATTTCGTCAGTGAGTGCACCACGATGTCGGCGCCATGCTGAAAAGGGCGGCACAAATACGGCGTGGGCACGGTGTTGTCGACTATCAGGGGAACGCCGTGCCGGTGGGCGATCTCTGCGATACGCTTGAAATCGGTGATGTTTCCCTGCGGATTACCCAGTGACTCGACGAACACCGCCTTTGTCCTGGCATCGATGAGCGGCTCGAAGGAATCCGGGTCACGATAGTCGGCGAAGCGCGTCTCGATGCCGTATTGCGGGAGTGTATGCGCAAACAAGTTGTAGGTTCCACCGTACAGAGCACTCGACGCGACGATGTTGTCGCCGGCTTCGGAGACTGTGAGTATGGAGTAGGTTACCGCGGCTTGTCCCGAGGCAAGGGCCAGGGCAGCGATTCCCCCCTCGAGCGCGGCCAATCTTTGTTCGAGCACATCCTGGGTGGGATTCATGATGCGCGTGTAGATGTTTCCGGGCACCTTGAGATCGAATAGATCGGCGCCGTGCTGCGCGCTGTCGAACGCGAAGGCGACGGTCTGGTAGATGGGGACCGCTACGGCTTTGGTCGTCGGATCGGGCGAATATCCACCGTGAACGGCGAGCGTATCGAAATGCCAGCTGTCGCGGCCGGTAGCTTGAGCCATGGGATATCTCCGGTTGATAGGCAGTCCCCAAGCCTAGAAGGGCCGGGGCGCCGTGACCAGCAAGAATTCGGCATGAGCATATGACTTTTGCACTGTCGCGGCCATGCTGCTCCTGCAGCGCATGTAACATGGCTGCGGATTGTTGATTGGAGCGCGCGAGCCAGCGTTGCATCCACTCGGGATCATTGACGCCATGCGGAAGATTTTGGCCATCGACGAGATCGATCAGCGCATCGAGCTACCCTTGGGGACGGGAAAAGGCAGGGTGCTGCAGGGACTGGTCATGATCACTCCCTGGAACTTCCAGTTGGCCGGGATGGTCAGCGTTGCTGCTTTGATGCCGCCCAACGATGGATCGTCGATGACGGCAGTCGTGACCTGGGACCACGCACCGACCGAAAAGGCCAGCAGGCAGAACATCATGACGGTTCGCGGCAAAACCATGGCACCCCGTTTAACTCATCGCAGCGCTTTGTGCGCGTCTGCGCGCGCAATTTCCAGCGTGTTTCGATTCTGGCATTCGCGAGCCACCCTGTGCAACGAAGACCGGGGGGGATGACGTCGATCGTTTCGGGTTACCTTCAATACCTGAGATAATGACCCGATACTAGGTCAACGGAGCAAGGGATGAATAACCTCGAAATTTCTCGGCTCGCCAAGCTTCAGCCCATCACGGAGATCGCCGCGCGACTGGACATTCCGTCCGAATACTTGGAGAGCTTTGGCCGCTACAAGTGCAAGATAGCCAGCAGCTATATCGCCGGATTGGGACAAAAGCCCGACGGCAAATTGGTGTTGGTCACCGCCGTGTCTCCCACGCCGGCTGGGGAAGGCAAAACCACCACCACCATAGGGCTTGGCGATGCGCTCAACTATATCGGCAAGCGCGCGCTGATCTGCCTGCGAGAGCCCGCTTTGGGCCCGGTATTCGGCGTCAAGGGCGGAGCCACCGGCGGCGGGCGTGCGCAAGTCGCGCCCATGGAAGATATAAACCTTCACTTTACCGGTGACTTCTCCGCAATCGCGAACGCCAATAATCTACTGGCGGCATTGATCGACAATCATATTCACTTCGGCAACGAGCTCAAATTCGATGTGCGTCGCATTGCCTGGCGACGAGTTGTAGACATGAACGATCGCTCGCTTCGCCGGACCATCATCGGTCTTGGCGGCCGAGGCAACGGTGTGCCTCGTGAGGATGGATTCGATATCGTGGTTGCATCGGAAGTGATGGCGATTTTTTGCTTGAGCACCGATATTCATGACCTGAGACAGAGGCTCGCAAACATCGTCGTCGGCTATTCGATCGACGGCAACCCCATCACGGCGGGCCAGATCAAAGCGCACGGTGCGATGACCGTGCTGTTGAAGCAGGCCTTTGCACCCAACTTGGTGCAGACATTGGAGAACAATCCGGCCTTCATCCATGGCGGTCCGTTTGCCAACATCGCGCACGGATGCAATTCAGTGCTGGCTACGCGGGCGGCGTTGAAGCTTGCCGACTATGTGGTCACCGAGGCGGGTTTCGGCGCCGACTTGGGGGCAGAAAAATTCATCGATATCAAATGCCGCAAGTCCGGGCTCAATCCCGCAGCGGCCGTCATCGTAGCCACGATTCGCGCGCTGAAATTTCACGGCGGAGTCGCATTGGGCGACGTCGGCCGGGAAAATGTGGCCGCGCTGAAGGCCGGGTTGGTGAATCTGGAGCGCCACATCGACAACATGCGGGGTGTCTTCGGGGTTCCCTGCGTCGTTGCAATCAACCACCGCGCCGAGGATACGCAGGCGGAAGTGGAGGCACTTCAGCAACTGGCGGCGCGCAAAGGAGTCAAGGTCATATTGGCGCGCCATTTCGCCGAAGGCGGCAAGGGAGCCGCTGCGCTGGCTGAAGAGGTGGTCGAGTTGTGCAACGAAAGTCCGGGCCGCGAGCTCAAATTCACCTACCAGGATTCGGATACTCTTTGGGAAAAGATTTCGGCCATTGCGCGCAAGATCTACCACGCCTCCGACGTCACGGCCGACAAAAGCGTGCACACCCAGATACAGAAGCTTCAAGACGCCGGCTATGGGCGCTTCCCGATCTGCGTCGCCAAGACCCAATATTCTTTCTCCACCGATCCGGCCCTGCGCGGTGCACCCACGAATCACACCATCAATGTGCGGGAGGTTCGCCTTGCAGCCGGCGCGGAGTTCATTGTGATGATTTGCGGCGATGTGATGACCATGCCTGGATTACCACGTGTGCCGGCCTCGGACGCCATCGACATCGATCAGAACGGTGAGATCGTCGGTCTGTTCTGAGGAAATT
>CAZZWM010000043.1:0-26897 GCA_964657945.1 uncultured Steroidobacteraceae bacterium | reverse complement strand
AAGCTCAAAGGCAGCGCGGGGATTCTCGGCCTGCGAATGGTTCAGCAACTGGCGGAATCCATCGAAGCGGCTTGCGAGGCGGGCAACCTGCAATCCATGGGTGATCTGGCCCGGCAGCTGGTGAACGAATTCAAGCGGCTGAGCGACGGTGCGAAGGACGCTGCCGTCGCATCGGCGGCGTAGCGGCCTGCCTCGCTAGCGGGGCGAGTCGTCCATGCGAACCATCAACTCGATGAGCGCATCCAAGGACAGGAAGGGCGGCCTGTCCTCGCTGCCCGCCTCCAACAGCCGTCTCGCGGGCAGTGCGTCAAGCAACGCGTGCGCAGCGGCCGCCAGCACCGGGAAGGCGAAAATCGCCGCGGCTCCGCACATGCGGTGAGCGAGGAATTGCATCTCATCGAAGGTCGCCGCCGCGACCTTTCGCCGGTGGAAGATCATTGCGCGCAGCGTCACCAAGCGCCTGCGATCGGATCGCAGTCTCTTGTTGAACGCGCCACGCAGGTCGCTGAGGACGTCGTCTGCCGCTGCGATCTGCCCGGTCTCACCCTGCGCCGAGGCCGTGGCTTTCATGGTCTACGTCGCAGTGGGCGCATTTTCGATCGCGAAGCGGATCAATTCCGATCGATTGCGAACGCCGAGTTTTCCCATCATGCGGCTGCGATAAGTATCGACCGTCTTTCTCGACAGGCAAAGCTGTTCAGCGATGGAGGCGCTCGTGCCGCCATCGACCAATTGATGCAGTACCTCCCGCTCCCGCAAACTGAGCCGCTCGATCGGGCTCTTCGCGTTGTCCAACACGCCTGTGCCATCCTCCAGCGCGGGAAGCACGGAGGGGCTGACGAACTGCCGATCGTCCATGACGCAATCGATGGCGGCTTTCAGCTCATCGCACAGCGCGCTCTTGACGACATAGCCGTGCGCGCCGGCACGCATCGCCCGATACACGTGCTCCACGGTTCTGCAGGCGGACAGGACGATGATCCGGGTGAGAGGCAGTTGCGTCAATATGCGGGCAGCGGCTTCAGCCCCGTTCATGTCCGGAAGCACCAAGTCCATGATGACAATGTGCGGTTGCAGCTCTGCCGCCTTTCGTATGGCATCGGTTCCCGTGGCAGCCGCGCCCACCACCTTGAAGGTTGCGTGTTTGTGCAAGATCGAGATCAGCCCCTCGCGCACGATGCTGTGATCGTCCACTACCAAAATACGGATGAGATTCGAAACCTCGGTCACCGAGTCGCTCCTTCAGTCATTGTTGCGCGATGGTTGCGTTGCTTGATCCTAACTCCATGCGTGTGAGAGAACCGTGCGCCAAGGCGGCTTCTTGAACTCGGGTGCGATGTGCGCCCGCACAAAATGAAAGATACGGTCGGATCGGTTCGAATACGGGATGCCGGGCGGTTCGTGCCTGCCTCGAGCCCTGACTAAACTTCGGCCAAAAGCGCCATACAGTCGCGGGTCTCGCGCAGACATTCATGGACGCTCATGACCGCATCGGGCGATTCCGGAAGCGCCGTAGGCAGGCATTTCGCCGAAGCGATGCTGCGCGCGATCTCCATTCGCTCCAGAATCTCGTCATTGCCGCAGCCTTTGACGATGTGGTCGTCCGCGCCGGCCACCAGACTGAGCAACGTATCCGTCGGCGTGCCGCGTATGGTCAGGACGATGATATAAACACATCCATCGGCGAGATCATTTCTGACCTTGCGGCACAGCTCCAATCCATCCATGCCGGGCAGCTGCAAATCGGTCAGCAGGATATGAAAATCAAGGGCCCCCATCACGTGAAACGCCTCGTCGGCGGAGCGGGCAACCTGAACGTCAAAATTCGCGCGTTTCAGCAAACGGCGCAGATTTGCGCGAACGATCTCGTCGTCATCGACGACCAGCACGCGGCATTTCCAGGTGGGCACCTGCCGCCCCAGCCCCGCGGCCTCTGTCAAAACTGTATCAGTCCGTGTCATCTTGTTCCGCTTGGTTTGGTCCTATGCGAATTCACAGTAGCGCGAATCACGGACATTCGATGTAGGGCTTCTGCTACAAACATTCGACGCCCGAGCGTGAATTTGCCGCAATGCGATGCCGCGCGCTACTGCTCCAAAAAGAGCTTGTGAAGCCGCGCCGACTCGTCGGCGGTGAGCTGCTTCAGGATATCTTCGAGGGGTTCGGGCTTGCCGATCGCGTAGCCCTGCGCGTAATCCACGCCCATTTTTCGCATCTGCGCGGCGATCTCGGTGTTCTCGACGAATTCCGCGACTGTCTCGATGCCCATGCCTCTGGCGAGCTCGACGACGGCGCGAACGGTGGCCTGCGAGTTGCGATTGGTCGACACATCGCGCACGAAGCTGCCGTCGATTTTCACCCGGTAGACTTTCAGCGCCTTCAAGTACGAGAGTGAATTGGCGCCGGTGCCGAAATCATCCAGAGCCAGTCGACAGCCGCGCGCGTCGAGCTGCCGCACCATCTCGCTCGCCTGGGCCAGATTCGAGATCGCTGCCTGCTCGGTCAATTCGATGCTGATGCAGTACTTGGGCAGGCGCGCATCCACCAGCAGCTGGGTAAACTGCTGGATAAAGGTTGCGTCGCCCATGGACTGGCCGGACACGTTGATGGACATCGTGAGCTCTCTGGTCTTCAACATGCTGCGGTACGGCGCAAGCATCTGCAGCGCCCGCTGCACGACCCAGCGGTCGATCGACGGCAATATCTGGTAGCGTTTCGCAGCCTCGATCAACGGACCCGGAGCCACCAGACTGCCATCCACTTCACGCAAGCGCAGCAATAATTCGTAACCGCCGGGAAGCGCGGGATTTTTCAGCGGGCTGATTCGTTGAGCGAATAACAGCAGCCGGTCAGCCTTCATCGCCGAGCGTAGTTGTCCCACCGCCAAGGCATCCCGGTGGCGGCGCATCATGCTGCCGTCCTCGATCCTGTAGATCTCGACCCGATTGCGACCGCGATTCTTCGCCGATTTGCAGGCGATTTCCGCGGCGGCCATGGCGCGGGCAAGTCCGTCGGGCAGTGACAATAGAATGGCTACGCCGCAGCTCACCGACACGTCAAAGACGTCCTGGGCCGGTCCGATCACCAGCCGCGATGCGGCGGCCTGCAGTTTCTCCGCAATGCTCTTGGCAGCATCGCAGTTCGAACTCGGCAACACGATGGCGA
Source organism: uncultured Steroidobacteraceae bacterium (assembly GCA_964657945.1). GTDB lineage: Bacteria > Pseudomonadota > Gammaproteobacteria > Steroidobacterales > Steroidobacteraceae > Bog-1198. The sequence continues at coordinate 23,732 of CAZZWM010000043.1, read as the reverse complement.
ACCGGTCTCCCGAAATCCGTGCGGCCAGTGCATCCGGCGGCAAGGGGGGCACCGCGAGCAGATCTGCCACCCGCACGATCAGTTCGTTGCCCAGCTCGAAGCCGTGCATTTCGTTCGCCACGCTCATGTGGTCGATGTCCAGGTAGATCACGCTTTGATCCGAGTCATCGGCCTGATTGCAGACGGCGCCATACATCTGATCAAGCCCGGATCGCGTGTAGAGTCCGGTCATCAAGTCGAACTGCGCCTCGACCAGACTGGCGGCCTGTCGTCCAATGTGCCTCGCAAGAAAGATGTGCCGGCTGGCATAATCCTCTGCGTTCGGAGGATTGTAGAAGGCCAGAACGCCGATTACCCGCCCTGATTCTCGGACCATGGGTACGCACATGACCTTGCATGGCACGCGGCCGTTCTCGGCGGCGCCCGCTCGATTGATGACGAGCGGTTGGTTCTGACGCTGTGCCCAGGCCATCAGGTGCGGCTGAGTCTGCGTCCAGGCCTGCAGCAGCATGGGCGCGAGGGCCGTATCCGGTTTGGCGATCAGAGTCAGGCGTTTGTCGGGGACACAGAGCACGCCCAACGCGCTGCCCAGGCGTTCCGTGGAGGCCTCGAGCAGGCGTTCGATGATCTTCTCGTCATCGGTTGCGCCGTGCAGATCGCTGGTGATCTGAAACAGCCATTCAAGTTCCGTGGTTCTTTCCGTGAGCGCCTTTACCCTGCCGCTCGCCGGGCGCGCCGCCGCCAAGTCACGGTGAACGCAGTCGAGCAACGGCTTCAGCTGCGCCGCCACCCGAGCAGCGCGCCGCGCTTCGGGCTGCACGGCACCGGGGATGCTGATACAAAAAATACCGAGTAGCGCGCCGTCGGAATCGGCGATCGGGATCGCCGTCCAGCGAGCACCATTGTCCGCATCGATGCTGCGCGGGGAGTGGTCTGTTGCGGCCCGAGGGCCCACGGAGCGAAGCCATTTGCTGCGGTTCTCGCCCCGCAAGTCGCCGGACTGGCCCCAGGAATTGAGTTTTGCATCGCACACGCTGATGCCGAGCAATTCCGGCATCAGGCTGATGGCAAGACCTTCATAGGAGGAGAAGATCTCTGCGGTACGTGTACTCGCATCAAGAGCTGAAGATGCATTCATCGGAATCCTGGTCACGGACTGGACTGATCGGGGACAGTACATACCTCATTGAGGGTCTTCACCATCGAGGTTGAGCCAGACTGTGAGCTGTGCCCGACGATAGGCCCGGTGCGCGGGCACGCACTCATTCTGGTTTCGCCGTGAAGAAATCCGCGCTCTTGCCGCTAACTACGACGATGAGCATCTCCTACAACCCTTGGCTGGTGGCTCTTTCACTCATCGTCGCGGTATTGGTTTCTTTCACGTCCCTGAATATTGCATCCCGAGTGGCGGAATCCGAGGACTCCGCCAGTCGGGCATGGTGGATCGTCGGGGCGGTCTCGATGGGCGTCGGCATCTGGTCGATGCATTTCATCGGCATGTTGGCCGTGTCGGCGCCGTTCGAATTGCGCTATGGCCTCGGACTGACATTGTTGTCGCTTCTGACCTCGATCGTCACATCGGGGTTTTCCCTACGCATGGCCAGCCGTGCCGAATTCACGCTGCACCGATACATTGCATCGAGTTTGCTGATGGCGTTCGGGATCGTGTCGATGCACTACCTCGGCATGAGTGCGATACCGGTGATTCCTTCGGCATCATATGACATGCGCATCGTGGCAGGCTCGGCAGCCATCGCCGTGTGTGCATCATTCGCGGCCTTGTGGCTGACGTTTCACCTGCGCCGCACGGGGCATCGAAAGGCGTGGCCGGCGCGGGCCGGCGCCTCGCTCATCATGGGAAGCGCGATCGCCGGCGTGCATTACACCGGCATGGCCGCGATGACATTCGGGTCCGGCGCCTACTGTCGGGGCGGTCTGGCGCTCGATCACCAATGGATGGGCTTTTCGGTGGCGGTCGCCACGATGGCATTGCTCGCGACAACCCTGGTGACGGCCATTTTCGATGCGCATTTGGCGTCGCGCGTTCGGTTGCACACTCAACACTTGCAGCGGGCCGATTCTCGTCTGAGCCACCAGGCGAATCACGACTCCATCACCACCTTGCCGACCCGGGCCGCATTTCTCGCCAAACTTCAAACCGCCATCGATGAATCGAAGACGACCCGCATCGAGACGCGGCTGGCCGTGATGCTGGTGGACCTCGATCGCTTCAAGATAGTGAACGACTCGCTCGGGCACCAGGTCGGAGATGTCGTCCTCAAACAGGTGGCGGACCGCCTCAAGGCGGGCCTCGGCGAACGGGACATGGTGGCACGCATGGGTGGTGACGAGTTCCTCCTGATGGTGCGCACCATGGACACCAGGCGCGTGGTGCAGATGGCTCATCACATCGTCAAGCAGCTGAGCGAGCCCTATCGCATCAATGGCATCGAGCTGCACCTGGCCGTCAGCGTCGGCATCACCACCTATCCGTTCGACGATTCGGTTCCCCATGTGCTGATTTCGCACGCGGACGAGGCAATGTACGAAGCCAAACGCCGTGGCGGAAACGGCTTTCAATTCTTCGTGCCGGGCACGACCATCTTCACCATGCAGCGTCTGGAACTCGAAAACGATCTACGCCGCGCCACCGCACTGGGACAATTGGAACTTCACTACCAGCCTCAGGTTGATGTGATCAGCGGCCGCATCAAGGGCTTGGAGGCGCTCGCCCGATGGCGCCATCCGGTTCACGGCTGGATCTCGCCGGGCGAATTCATTCCGCTTGCGGAATCGAGCGACTTGATCGTTCAAATCGGACGATGGCTGTTGAATGAAGCCTGCCGTCAGGTGCGGCTCTGGCACCAACAGGGATATTCCGACTTGCCCATTGCCGTGAATTTTTCGGCCCGACAGTTCCGGCAGATGGATCTGGTATCGATGATCGAAGCCACCGTGGCGAAACATGGCTTGCGGCCCGAACATCTTGTGGTCGAACTCACCGAGTCCGTGGTCATGTCGGATGCGGAACAGGCCATTGAGGTACTCGAGAAGTTGCATGCTGCGGGCTTCAAAGTGGCGGTCGATGACTTTGGCACCGGCTATTCATCCATGAGCTACCTGAAGCGTCTGCCCATCAGCAAGCTCAAGGTGGATCGCAGCTTCGTCAATGAACTGGGTTCCAGCGTCAAGAGCGATTCCATCGTGAAGGCAATCATCGCGCTTGCCCATGGTCTCGACATGACCGTCGTGGCCGAAGGCGTCGAGACCGCGCGGCAACTGGCTTTTCTGCGCGCGTTCGGTTGCGATGAATATCAGGGTTACCTATACAGCCGGCCGCGCTGCGCAGCGGACGTCTTGGAATGTCTGGCCGGGGTTCCGGAACCCGCCCCGCGCGCACGTGCGGCTCCTTTGCTGGCCGGTTGACAGGCCGGCGCGACCCTCAGGCCGCGAGCGGGGGAGGCGAGACGATGAGCAGGTAGTACTCGAGCATGTCGGCGAGCGCTCCATACTGCTCGGGATGGTTCGATTTGACGATATAGCCGGCCACATGCGCATCGTAGGCCGCGATCCGGTCGCGCTCATCGTCGGATGTGGTCAGAATGAAGATGATGGTCCGCTGCAGGCCCGGGTTGCCGCGAATGGCGCGAATCAGCGCCAGGCCATCGAGACGCGGCATGCGAATATCGATCAACAGCAAGTAGGGAGCCTGCAACCGCCTTTGCCCATTCGTGCCGAGCAGCATTTCCAGCGCCTCCACCCCATCGATCGCCCGGATGACAGGATTGGTGATGTTCGCGGCGGCCAAACCGCGTTTGATGGCGGCCGCATCGATATCGTCGTCCTCTACCAGCAGGATGGTTACGTTGGCGGGAGTCAAAGCGCGGGATCCGCGGCGTCCGGCAGTTTCGGCGAATTGGAACGCATGGCAACACATCCTTAGGGTGTCTCGAACTGTATGCCAAAGCGCCGTCATTGCAAGGAAGTGGGCACATGTGCACTGCGGTGGATTGCCGATAGCACATGCGGCGCGAATTCGCTGTAGGGAAGAATCAGACACCAGCTCATTACGCGACCAGCGTCGCGAAGCGTAAATCCGATCACCGCGAAGCCGGGTCGCCTGCCTGCGATGCGGTGAGAAACGCTCAACTTCGGTGGGTTCGCGTCGATACGAAATGCAGCGTGAACATGGTCGATCGGACTGCGCGCTTTGAACCGTGCGGGCGAGGATTGGATCATGAGCTTGGATGCAGAGATGGTGGAAATAGCCAAGGTGTTCTTCCAGGAGTGCCGCGAGGGGCTCGATGCCATGGAATCGGGCTTGCTCGATCTGGGCAACAGCGCCGACATTGAAAGCATCAACACGATCTTTCGCGCCGCTCACTCGATCAAGGGCGGCTCCGCGACATTCGACTTTTCGGAAGTTGCAGACTTCACCCATGGCCTGGAGACACTGCTCGATGAAATGCGCAGCGGTGTGCGGATGATCACACCCGATGCTGTGCAGATCATGCTTCACGCGTGCGACTGTCTGCGCGAAATGATTGCAGCGACCGAGACGGAGCAGCCGCTGAACATGGCGCGAATCGAGGCGCTAAAGCGCGACATCATGCATATTTTAGCAGAGCCGCCGGGCGCCGATGCGCCGGGCGCCGAGCCGCCACCGGTCAGCGCCGCAGCGTCAAGTCCCGCAACGGGCATCGGCGCGGTACGCAAGGGCGCCGCGGAGCCCGGCTCCATCCGAGTCTCGACCGAAAAAGTCGATAACATCATGAATCTGGTTGGCGAACTGCTGATCACCCAATCGATGCTCAGCGGATTCGCCGCCGGTATCGAACCCGGGGAACTGGGCCGGCTGCGCCAGGGGCTCACCCAGCTGGCGCGCAATACACGGGAACTGCAGGAAAGCGTCATGCAGATTCGGATGTTGCCCATCGGTTTTGTGTTCAACCGTTTTCCGCGCATCGTCCACGATCTTTCCCGTCAGCTGGGCAAGAAGGTGGAGCTCAGGCTCACCGGCGAAGCGACGGAACTCGACAAAACCGTGCTCGAAAAGATCAACGATCCGCTGGTGCACCTGGTCAGAAATGCCCTCGATCATGGACTCGAAACGCCGGCGCGGCGCCTGGAGATCGGAAAGTCCGAATCCGGCACGATTGAGCTCGGCGCATTTCACGAAGGCGGTAACATCATCATCGAGGTGCGCGACGACGGTGCGGGTCTCAACAAGGCAAAGATACTGCAAAAGGCGCGCGAGCGATCGCTGCTGCTTCCCGATCAGGCTCTCAGCGACGAGCAGATCGACAACCTGATTTTTCTGCCCGGGTTTTCCACGGCGGAGGCCGTCAGTGAAACGTCCGGCCGCGGCGTGGGAATGGACGTCGTGCGCCGCAATATCAACGACCTCGGGGGCGATGTGCAGATCGTCTCCAGGGAAGGCCGCGGCAGCACCATCCGCATCCGCCTGCCCCTCACGCTCGCCATCCTGGATGGCCAGCTGGTACGCGTCGGCACGGAGGTCTACATCATATCGCTGCTGTGCATCGTAGAAACCATCCAGGTGGACATCGGGCGCTTGAACACGATGGTGGGACATACCGAGGTCTTCCGACTGCGCGACGAATACCTGCCGGTCGTGAAGCTGTGCGATCATTTCTGCGTCGTGCCTGACAGCCGCAACGTCGCAGACGGACTGCTCATCATCGTCGAAGCGGACGGCCATCGAGTCGGAGTTCTCGTCGATGACCTGCTGGCGCAGCAACAGGTCGTCATCAAGAGCCTCGAATCCAATTTCAAATCGGTGAACGGAATCGCCGGCGCAACGATTCTTGGCGACGGGGCGGTGGCGCTGATCATCGATGTTCCCGCCCTGATTCGGTCGGTGGTCAAGCCGGGCGGCCGTACCGCAATCGCTGCTTGAACGGCGGGCGTTGCAGCGAACGGCGGCACCGGGCGGAGTTTTGGAAACAGCAGCAAGGTCCTGGAGGAATCGATGAATGAAGCAACGGCGATTGGCATGGAGAGTTGCGCGACGGGAACCAGCGAGCAGTACTTGACGTTCATGCTCGCCGGCGAGGAATACGGGGTGGATATTCTTCGGGTTCAGGAGATCAAGGGGTGGGACAAGGTCACCCGCATACCCAATACGCCGGACTACCTGCTCGGCGTGATCAATCTGCGAGGCACGATAGTACCGATCATCAATCTGCGGCGTCGCTTCAATCTCGAGACCATCGCGTTCGGACCGACCACCGTGGTGGTCGTGGTGCGCATCAAACGCGAGCGGGGAGAACACGTCGCCGGCATGGTGGTCGATGCCGTATCCGAGGTTTACAACATTGCCGCCTCCAGCACCATGCCGCCGCCGGACGTCTGCGGCAGCATCGATACGGTGTTTGTCAGAGCGCTCGCGACCATCGAAGAGAAAATGCTGATTCTGCTCGACATCGACCGGCTCATCGGCAGCAGCCTGGGCGAAGACTTCACATCTGGAGCCGCAGCCGCGTGACCAAGACCAAGGCAATCCGCAAGGCAAAATCGCCGCGTCGAACAAGGGCGATCCGCGCGGTGACTGCGGCGGCATTGGCCCCGCCTCCGGCCATCGAACTGGGGGCGAGAACAACCATCGCGCAGGCGGCTGTCCTTCATCGCGCCCTTTCTGAGCATATCGCGCGGGCGCAAACGATTGTGATCGACGGCAGCAGGGTCGAGGAGATCGACACTGCAATCCTGCAATTGCTTGCGAATCTGTGGCGGTGCTGCATGCTACGAGGAATCGCCTGTAGCTGGGCTGGAGCATCCGACAAGTTGCGTCGGACCGCGGCGCTGATCGGCGTCGCGGACATGCTGCGTTTTCCAAGCCTCGTCGTCGTAGATGCGCGCGCTGAGCTGGCCGTCAATGCCGCAACGCGCGCGCACAACGGAACTGCCTGACGGCATTCAGAATGATGGGTCAAGGCCGACTAGTGAAGCAGCGGCCACCTTTACAGTGTTTCCTCGGGCGATGGGCGTGCCAAAACTGAATGGAGAATGACATGAATTTTCGAAACTCGGTCGGTGCGCGCTTGGCACTTGCGTTTGCAGGCGTATTCGTCGTGTTTGCCGGCGCCGTGGCTGTGAGCATCGAGCGTCTCGCCGTTTTCAGCAACGCCGCGACTGCCATCACCGGTGATGAGCTCACAAGTCTCGAGACAGCCGGCGCCTGGCTGAGGAACATCTCAGAGTCGATGCGCCATTCCCGCAACATGCTCATCATGGAGGAAAAGCCGCAAATACAACAGGAAATCGACCTGTTCCAAGCGGAGTCGGCGCAGAGCAAGCAGTATGCAAGCGCCATGACGGCCGCCGTCACTTCGACCGAGGGCACGGCGCTGCTGCGAAGCGTTGCAGAAGAACGCGCAATCGTGGAACCGTTCGATGCAGAATATGTCCGCGAGATTCAAATGGGCGACATCCGGGGCGCCAAGGACACGCTGCTGCGCAAGTCCGGCCCGGCCCAGCTGGCGCTGCTGGCAGGACTGCAAAAGCTCGTCGATCACGAAGGAAAAATCATCCACGATCACGCTCTGAAACTGACTGCTTCGTATCGTAGCACCCGAATGCTGCTGATCGCGCTCTCGCTCGCCGCGGGCGCAGCGGCGTGCGCACTGGCGTACGTGATGACGCGCGGGATTCGCAACCCGCTGTTGAAAGCGATCGCATATTTCCAAGAAATAAAGCGCGGTAACTTCCACACCGCGATCGAGGTGGCATCGAAGGATGAAATCGGCCAGGTGCTGGTTGCCCTCGAGGAGATGCGGCGCACATTGCTCGAGGCTTCGTTCAAAGCAGCGGACTACGAGAGGCAGATTGGCGCGATCCGCGAAACCCAGGCCGTCATCGAGTTCGATCTCGACGGCACGGTGCGAACCGCAAACGAGAACTTCCTCACCGTGGTCGGATACCGACTCGAGGACGTGCAAGGCCGGAACCACAGCATGCTGGTCGATCCAGTCTACCGGGAAAGCGCCGAATACCGGCAGTTTTGGGACAAACTGCGTCGCGGTGAATTCGAAGACGGCCTGTTCAAGCGAATCGGCCGCGGCGGGCGGGAAGTCTGGTTGCAGGCGAGATACAACCCAATCATCGACGCGCAGGGCAAGCCTTACAAAGTTGTCAAGTACGCCACCGATGTCACCGAGCAGGTCAGGTTGAAAAAGACTCTGGACGATGCTGTCAGCGAGACACAGGCGGTCGTGAAGGCGGCGATCGATGGGGACCTGACGCAGCGAATTTCGACGACGGGAAAGAACGGGCAGATCGAAACCCTGTCGCTGAGCTTGAATGCCCTGCTCTCCAATATGGCCGAGGTGATTCGCGCCATGAATCAAGCAGCCTCGCAGGTACGCACGGGGGCGGATGAAATCTCGCGCGGCAATGCCGATTTGAGCCAACGTACCGAGGAACAGGCTTCGAGCCTGGAAGAGACCGCCTCCTCGATGGAACAGATGACTTCCGCGGTGACCAATAACGCGGATAACGCGGCCCAAGCCAATCAGTTGGCGACCGCTGCGCGCGCGCAAGCCGAGCGCGGTGGCACGGTGGTCAGCGCCGCGGTGACCGCGATGGCCGAGATCAACACGTCTTCGAAGCGCATCGCCGATATCATCGGCGTGATCGATGAGATCGCCTTCCAGACCAACTTGCTGGCGCTCAACGCCGCCGTGGAGGCCGCGCGGGCCGGCGAACAAGGGCGCGGTTTCGCGGTGGTCGCATCAGAGGTCAGGAACCTCGCCTCGCGCAGCGCGCAGGCGGCCAAGGAGATCAAGGGATTGATTCAAGACTCTGTCGGCAAAGTCGCAGAGGGCACCAAACTCGTCGATGAATCGGGCAAGGCTCTCGCTGAGATCGTCATTGGAGTGAAGAAGGTGACCGACGTCATGGCAGAGATTGCAAGCTCCAGTCGCGAGCAGGCCTCCGGCATCGAGCAGGTCAACACGGCAATTACGACCATGGACAGCGTGACTCAGCAGAACGCCGCGCTGGTAGAGGAGGCCTCTGCCGCGGCGCAGTCGCTGAGTGAACAGGCGGGGAACCTGACGCAGCTGATCGCGCGCTATCAGGTGGGCGAAGCCACTGCCGAGAATGAATCGCGAGCGACTCGGCAACCTGCGCCCCCGCGCTCGACTGCTCCGGCGATCGAGCGACGTGCCGAGAGCCGACCCATGACCGGCAAGAGGCCGCCCGCGAGGCCGGCCGCCTCCGGGGTGCGGGCGCCGGCGGCGCGCGATGCCGCGGTAGCTGAGGAGTGGAAAGAGTTTTGATCTGCGATGCGTGGCACGGATTCAGGAAACCCATATGACAAACGTCGGCGGTCAGGGCGGGCGCGTGCTGATGCCTGAGTCGTGCGTCTCGACCCCAGTGGCCGCGGAGTCGCCGGGCATTCTGCAACGGCTGCGCAGTGTCACGCGTGCAGCCCATGCTTCCATCGAGCGGGTGCCGAGCTTGAGCCGGCTGCTCGCGCCGGACCTGACGGTGGCGGACTACGTGCAGACGCTGCGCCGGCTGCATGTTTTTTTCGGGTGCATCGAACCCTTTTTGGCGTACGACTTGCGCGGCGAGTCTCGTGCCGATGCACTTTTGGATGGCGCCGGAATTGCGGATCTCGCGGCGGACATAGCCTGGTTCGGCGCGTTGCCCATGGAGACGCCGCCGCCGTTCCGGCCTCCCACGGGCGTGGCCGCGGCGCTGGGCACGCTGTATGTCATCGAAGGATCGAAGCTCGGCGCGAGAATTATCGGCCGGCAGCTTGCGAAGTCCCTGGGTGTGGGCGGAGGTGCCGGCGGTTCGTTCTATTGCGGCCTTACGGCCGAAACCGGCCGGCGACGCTGGCACTCACTGCAAGAGGTGCTGCGCGTGGAAATTGATGAGCCCGGCGTGGCGTGCGAGCCGGTGACATCGGCGGCACTCGCCACATTTGCCGCGCTCGAGGCATGGATGGCTGATGAAGGTGCATGCGCGACCGGCGGTCATACATCCGTTGTCCGAGCTTGAAACGGATTTCACGCCATTCGACCGTGATGCCACTCCTCCGCGGAGCCGGTTTCGGCTTCAGCGCCGCCGACTGGATGGTGGCAGGCACGGCGTTGTTCATCATGGTCAACGGCATCTCCATTTGTATGGGTTGGTGGACGCGCGTACCCATACTCGTGCAACTGTTCGCGGACGACGCACCCACGCATTTCAACACTGCGTTGGGCTTCGTATTGTTGGGAACCGCGGAACTGGCCATGCTGCTGGGACGCGGTGCGCTCTCCATGGCCGCCACCGCAACAGTGATCTGCCTGGCCGGTGCGGAGCTGGCTGAGTATGTGTTCGGACTGCGCGGCGGCATAGATACTTTGTTCGCCGCTGCATTCGTCGGCCGAGACGCGCAATTTCCGGGCCGCATGTCAGGCAACACGATTGCCTGCTTTCTACTGCTCGGTTGTGCGCAACTGCTGATGTTGAAGCCGGACACACAAGCCGGCGCCAGAACCACCATGGCGGTGGTTCTGAAAACCTTGGCGGCCGCCATCGCCTTTGTAGCCCTTTTGGGCTACGTCGTCGGACTGAAGAGCGCCTATGGTTGGTCGGCATCGGTGGGAATGTCGGTGCGTTCTTGGGCAGGGTTTCTGCTGATGTTCATGGCCGGCATTGGCTCATTGTGGCGGCGCGATATTATCGAGAAGCCCGGCTTGCCCGACTGGTTCCTGCCATTTCTCACCATCACCATGCTCACCATAGCGGTAAGTCTGGTGTGGATTTTCTCCAGCCCGCTCGCCCGGCCCTTGATGTTGGACCCACAGTATTCGCTCATCGCCGATCGCATCGCCGTCGCGGTGTCGCTGTGCGTCGGTACACTCATCTTTCTCGGAACGATCAGCATCCTGGTCGCAAGACACAAGGCAGTGGCGGCGCGGATCAGCGAGAAGAAACTCTCATCAGTGCTGGAACTGATGTCCGAAGGGGTGATGCTCATCGATCCGAAAGGGGACGCCTTTTACCAGAATCCTGCTTCATTGCGCATGCATGGTTTCGATCCGGGGGCGACGGACCTCATCAAGCACCAAGATTTGGCGGTCGATTGGCAGGGGTGGGACGAACAGGGGCGGGTTCTCGATCCCGAGGCGTGGCCGCTGTCACGGGTGACCCGCGGCGAGCGCGTCCAGGATCAGGTGCTCACGGCCCATCGGCGCGAGAACAGGCACGAATTCGTCGCAAATTACAATGGCTCACCGATTTACGACGACAACGGAGCGATCGCTCTGAGCTTCATCACCATCCAGGACATCACCGAGCGGCGGCAGACAGAAAGAGAACTGCGGGAAAGCGAATTGCGGTTTCGCACCTTGGCCAATTCCATCCCGCAACTCGCACAAATGATCCGAGCCGACGGATTCATTCTTTGGTACAACCAGCGCTGGTACGACTACACGGGCACGACCCCCGAGCAAATGGAGGGCTGGGGTTGGCAGAGCGTGCACGACCCGGCCATGCTCCCCAGCGTGCTCAGCAAATGGCGCGATGCGATCGCGCTGGCGGAGCCGTTCGAAATGGAATTCCCCCTGCGCGGCGCGGATGGAACCTTCCGCAACTTTCTCACCCGAGTTCAGCCGATCAAGGACTCGGAAGGCCGCTTGGTACAATGGTTCGGCACGAATACCGACGTCGACCGGTTGAAACACGTCGAGGAGTCGCTGCGCGAGACCCAGGCGCGTCTCGAGTCGACTCTCGAGGCCAGCTCCGTAGGTACCTGGACATGGAACATCGCGGACGACTGCTTGATCGGCGACGAATTCACCGCACGCATGTTCTCAATTCCTGTGGAGCAGGCGGCGCAAGGCCTTCCGGTTGCAGCATACCTGCAGGTCGTCCACCAACAAGATCGCGGCCGCGTTGCCGACGAATTGCAACGTGCGATAGGGGTCTGCGGCGCCTACGACATCGAATATCGGGTCCGGCAGGCCGGTGGCGAGTTCCGCTGGCTGCAGGCCAGGGGACGAGTCGAGTCCGGCAGCACGGGACAGGCGGCCTATTTTCATGGGGCGATCATCGATATCACGGATCGCAAGCTCTCCGAATTGTCGCTGCGCGACAACAATCACAAGCTGGCGCGATCCAATCGCGATCTGGAGGACTTCGCGTACATCGCTTCTCATGATTTGAAGACGCCGCTGAGCGGAATCAAGAGCGCCGCCCTATGGCTGGCGGAGGATTTGCTGTATCTTCCGGACCCTTCGCGCAAGCTGCTGGACCTGATGCAAAACCGGATCACTCGAATGGAAAGGCTGCTGGATGATCTGCTGACTTATTCACGCGTCGGGCGCGGCAATGCGCCGGATCGCGAAGCCAAATTGGCGGACATATTCGCCGGCATCATCGAGGTCTTGGCTCCGCCGGCGCGCATTCAGGTGCGTCTCGAAGCTGAACCCGCAGCCCTGATGGTCCCACAGAGCGCGCAACTTGAACAAATCTTGAGGAATCTGGTCAATAACGCCATCAAACACCACGACAAACAAAGCGGCGAAGTCGTGATTTCCGGCAAGCGCGTAGGTGCATGGTTGGAATTCGTCGTCCGTGACGATGGTCCGGGGATACTGCCGCAATTCCACGGCAAAATCTTTCAACTGTTCCAGACCTTGAAGCGCCGTGACGAGGTGGAGGGCAGCGGCATGGGGCTGGCATTGGTGAAAAAGTTGGTGGAACAACAGGCCGCCTGCATCACGGTCCACTCGGAAGGCAACGGTTCGGGTGCGGAGTTTCGTTTTCAGTGGCCGGCCGCGGTTGCCGTTTCCGGGGACAGGGAGATCGTCCATGCTTGAGCCGAACAGCGCCCACCTGCTACACGTCGAGGACGACGATCTGTGCTTGATGGGTTTACAACGTGCATTCAGGGCGGCAAAGATCGCCAATCCGATCACCTTCGCACACGATGGCATCGAGGCGCTGGACATGCTGCGGGGAACAAATGGCCGCTCCCCCATACCGCGCCCATTTCTGATTCTACTCGATCTGAACATGCCGCGAATGAACGGGATCGAGTTCCTCAAGGTTCTGCGGGCAGATGATGAACTCAAGAAAAGCATCGTCTTCATATTGACAACCTCCAGCGCGGACGAGGACAAGGTCAACGCATACAACCTCGGGGTCGCGGGCTACATCCTGAAGAGCAATCCGGCCAATGCCTTCTTGGAAGCAACCCTCTTGATCAATACGTATTGGCGTGTGGTGGAGTTTCCCGCGAATTAATCGGCTTTAGATCGTGTCCCAGTTGGCGATGCGACCCATGTGTCAGTGTTTTCCCGGCATACGCGCTTCAACCCTCGCTCTAGGCTGTTGCAAACCATCCTCGGGTTCTGGAGTGTCACATGGGAGACTGCGACGAAGTACCGCAGGCCGTCGAGCGCGTGCCTTCGTCCTATCTGGCGGACGCCATGCGACGCCGCGCTTTGTCTCTGCAGTTCCAGCCTCAATTCGACCTGGCGACCGGGGAAGGTTGCGGCCTGGAAGCTTTGGCGCGCTGGAAGCTTGCGTCCGGCGCCAGCATCGCGCCATCGCTGTTCATTCCGATTGCCGAACGGACCGGAATGATCCATGCGCTGGGTGAGTCGGTACTGCAGTCGGCTTGCGAGGCGGTTCAAAGCTGCTGCAGCCCCGGCGATGCTTTGCCCACGCTCTCCGTGAACGTGTCGGCGGTGCAAATCAACAGGGATTTCGCTTCCGTCATCCAGGCCATTTTGGAACGCAGCGGCTTCCCGGCCAACAAGCTGGTCATGGAAATCACGGAGAGCGCACTCATGGTGGAAACGGCGCTTACCATCGCCTATCTGGGCGAATGGAAGGATCTGGGCGTGCAGATTGCCTTGGACGATTTCGGGACCGGGTACTCCAGCTTGACTTACCTGAGTAATTTGCCGGTGGATCGCTTGAAAGTCGATCAATCCTTGGTCCAGCGGATAGCAACGGATAGAAAGAGTGCGATTGTGATGCGCTCCATCCTCGCGCTGGGGGCGGATTTGGGCCTGGTAGTGATCGCGGAAGGAATAGAAACGGAGCAACAGTTGCAGATGCTGATGGAACTCGGGTGTCCGCAGGCTCAAGGCTATCTGTTGGGCAAGCCGATGTCCGCCAGACAGGCACTGATCACCCTTGAACGCCCTTGGGGGAACCGGGCGGCGAGCCCGATACGAGCTGCGGGCGCTGCGGTCGGAGAGTCTCGTGCTCCGTAACCGGAAACCGGCAGTTGCCGATCACGCCGTCGGCCCTTGCCGTGTCTTGATCGTGGATGACGACCCCTTGGTGTGCACGCGCCTTTGCATGCTGCTGAAGGCCGCCAAATACCAAGTCGAGGTGGCAGCCACGGGGAAGGAAGCCCTGCGTATCCTGGAAAGCGGACATTGCCATATCGTGCTTACCGATTGGGAAATGCCCGACATGGACGGGCTTGCCCTGTGCCGCCACCTGCGGCTTCAGAGTCGCGACAGCTACGTCTACATTTTGATGCTTACCATCCGCGACTCGGCGCCCGACCTGCTGTCGGGCCTCGCAGCCGGGGCCGACGATTATGTCGTCAAGGGTGCGCCTGTCGATGAAATCCTGGCGCGCTTGGAAGTCGGTCGTAGGATCAGCCATGGCGAGAGCAGGGCCCAAAATCTATTTCGCGCCGGCTCCGAGGCTACCGGCTTGGATCAGGCGAGCGGCGCGCACAACCATGAGTATTTGTTGCAGCACCTGCCGCGTGAGTGGGCTCGCTCGCAGCGTTACGGTCATTGTCTAGGGGCGCTGATGTGCCGGATTGACGGGTTTCAGCAGTTTACCGATCGCTTCGGCCATGAGGCGGGCAACCAGCAATTGCGGGCGTTTGTCAGCGCCGCGGCAACATCGATTCGACGCAGTGACTGGCTCGCGCGAAGCCTGCACGATTCATTCATCGTGATGCTCCCTGAAACCAAAATGGCGGGCGTCCATCGCGCGGCTCGAAAACTAAGCGCGCTGTTCGCCGTCCATCCGCTCTCCACGCCCGCCGCGCCCGTCGGCTTCACCGTAACCGTGCACGCCGCTTCCTTCGACGGGAAGCATGCGGCGCACGGCGGGGCGCAAATCGATGCCTTGCTGCGCCAAGCCGCGTCGGGCAATTGTCGCAAGGACCTCAATTGACGCGCGAATGGCCAGGTTGAAATGTCGCCGGCCGGTAGCGCATGTGATGGGCCCTGCATTCTCAACCAATGCCGCCGTTTGCAGCGCGCAAGATTTCCATCAGTCTGATTTTGCCCTACATCGAGCCCGCTTCGTTGTGGCTAGGCTTCTTCAATTGGTTGCGGACGGGCGGGTCAAGGAGAGCGCGATGTACGGCAAGATGGGTATCAACGGTGATTTCGAGCGTCATGCACGCGCGGACAACTGCACATGAGCGAGGATTACGACGACACGACTCAAATCCTGAAGTTGGATCTGCCGGTGCCTCCCACAGTGCTCATCGTCGATGATGATGAGCTGGTTCTGGCAAGACTGGCGGAATTGGTGAGCGCCGCGGGATATCCGGTCCACACGGCGACCAACGGCCCATCCGCGTTGCAATTGCTGCAGAGTTCCTCGGCATCGGTGGTGGTGACGGATCTCAATATGCCGGGCATGGACGGGTTCGAGCTGTGCCATCGGATCCGACAGCAGGCGCAGCCTGGGTACGTCTACGTCGTCATGCTCACCGCCAGGGACGAGGAAAAGGATATCATCGCGGGACTTGAAGCCGGCGCCGACGACTACGTCAGCAAGCGCTCGACCTCGGCAGAGTTCATCGCGCGGCTGCGCACCGCCAAGCGCGTGCTGGAGCTGGAGTACTCGCTCAAGGATGCCCTGGCGAAGAAGCGGCACCTGGCCATGACCGACCCGTTGACCAGCCTCTACAATCGACGCTACTTCATGCGCCATTTCAGCCGGGCATTGAAGCGCGCCCAACGGTACGGCGGCACCGTTTCGCTATTGCTCCTCGACATCGATAACTTCAAGAGAATCAACGATACCTTTGGACACGGCGTGGGCGACGTGGTGCTGAAACGTTTCACGCGGCAGACCGCGAAGTGCCTGCAGCGCGCGACCGACTGGTGCGCGCGAATCGGCGGCGAAGAATTTGCCGTGGTGCTCGAGGGTACAACGCTCACCGACGCGCGGGCCTGCGCAGAAAGGGTACGCAGACAGATCGCCAGCTCCATCATCGACACTTCCGCCGGCCCCGTTCAAATCACGGTGAGCATCGGCGTCAGCGGCCTCGAGGCCGTGGCCGATCGACCTTCTGCAACCCTACAGGCACTACTGCAGCACGCGGACGCAAATCTGTATACCAGCAAGGCGAATGGGCGCAACTGCGTCACCTTGTCGGCATTCAATCCCTCTTTTCTTCCGGTGACGCGGGCGACCATCAAGACGAACGGCTATGCCCGCGCGTGAGTGTCATGACCCAGTCGGCACTGCGGCGCTTCAGCCGTGACCATAAATGGGGCGAGCGACACGCTGGCGCGGCAATTCTTGGTCCGCAGCCGGCAAGACATCGGGCGCTTGAACGATTTGCTGCATCGTGCCGTAAACGGAGAGTGGATGCTGCTGGAGGAATCATCGCGGACATGCCACTCCATTCACGGCGCAGCAGCCATGTTCGGCTACCCGAAACTCAGCCGGGCGGCTGCTGCCTTGCAATGCGTTGTGGAGGATATGTTGCGCGACTGGGCGACGTCGCCGTCCAGGCAGAGTGGCGCCACGATTGTGCTGATCGAATCCGCCGATAAGCTCACGCTGGCGCTGACGGAGGCGAGCGCTGCGCGACCTGCGGAAGCGTGTATGTTCAAACAACCGCTTGCGTGAGACAGGCAAGGCTGCGGGAAGGCGATCCGCCGCCGCTGGACTCACCCCGCTCGAGATCAGGTTGGATCGACCGGCTCGATCCTGGGTTTCGTCCGCGCCACGCTGCGCTTCTCGATGGGCGTCCCGAAGCAGTGCTCGTATATTCTGGCGTAGGTGAATCCGGTGTCACGAAATGGTTTGTGAACAAGATTGTTGCGATATATCGCCACTCGGATCTGTTCGCGACGGTCGCCCGTATTCGATCCGACGTGCAGCAGCCCTCCCACCGCGAACTCGCGTATCAGGTCCATTTCCAAATCCGGATCCGCTACAACGCGCATTTGTTTCATCGCAATGACTGTACATGCAATGAGCGCCAATTCCACCGCGAGGGTCACATTCCGAGCAGCGTTACCGCCGGTAATTCCGCCGATGCAATTTAGTGGGCATCTGCGGCAGAAATCGGCGATATGCTGCGTTACATTGCGTCACCGGTGAGCGCGCGGGCTGACGCGAGCATTTGCAGAGAGCGTCGCTACCGTTGAGGTAGCATAGAAGCTGGATGCTGCAACGCCTATGCTCTCAAAGCCGTCTGTTTGTCACATCATATTCGATTGCGCACGCCCAGACTGATTCGTCCTACCCCAAGGAGCGCGCATATGAGCCTTCCGACTGCATGACCGCCTCCGCAAATCTCCATTCTGGCGCCACGAGGGCGGACACTCGGCTGTCGCGCAAGCAAACCACCCACGCCACGGTGCTGTTCGCCGATATGCGAGGCTATATGGCCATTGCAGAAAAATTGGCTCCGGGCAGCGTGGTGCCTCTGCTGGATGAGTTTTTCGCCGTCCTTGGCGTGGCCACCAAAACTCGCGGCGGCACCATATTTCACATGGCAGGCGATGGAATGATGGCCGGGTTCGGGATCCGAAAGCCGGCCGAAGAGGGGGCCCGCGAGGCTATCGCTGCCGGCCGCGCGATGTTGCAGCTGTTTTCACCCATTGCAGTCCGCTGGCAGCGAGACTTGTCGATCGTAGCCGGAATAGGGGTGGGAGTGCACTACGGCGAAGTTGCGTTGGCAATGTTCGGTCCGCCGGGACGAAGAACCACCACGCTGGTCGGGGATACGGCGAACGTGGCTGCCAGACTCTGCAGCCGAGCGCGCAGCGGCGAGATGCTTTTTTCGAGCGCCGTCGCCGATGCACTGGGCACAGACGCCCGTTATCTGGACACGACGAGGCAGGATTCATCCTTTCTCCTGCTTCCGCAACATGCATTGCGCGGCAGGAACGGTTTGCTGGATATTTGGTGCGCGCCTGCATCGATGGCTGGTCGCATTCGGGAAGGCGATCAGAGAATTTGATCTCAAGTGGCCGGCCAGTTACGGCCGCTTTCCGCCTCTTTGCCCGAATCGAAGTCACTCAAATAATACACGGGCTCGGCCTGCGTCGGGAATTTGGCGTCACACTTGTCCTTATGTCGGGGACGCGCTCCCTTGTTGAGCAGCGCCTGCATGTGCGCCGCGCCTCCCCCGTTGCTGGCGGGATCCATTGCCGTGATGTTGAACTTGACCGTATCGCCAAGCACCAGCCTGCCGGTCGGCCATGCCCGTCGGGTGAATGCTTCAAGCATTTTTCGAGCCACGAGCCGCGCGCCTTTCGCATCGGTCTCCGGCAGAACGATTGTGAATTGCTGATCTGCGGATCTCACCAGCCAGTCGCTGCCGCGCAGGCACTCGGTCGAACAGGAAAAAAATCCGCGCGCCAATTCTTCGGTGGACAGGTCTGCACTCACTCCCTTGATGCGGGCCGAGCTGTCGATACCGCAGGTCAGGGCCGTCAGGCAGTGGCTGTACCTCTCGGCTCGCGCCATCTCCCGAGGTAGATGCTTTTCGAAATATTCGAAGTTGTAGGCGCCCGTCACATCGTCTATCAAGGATTGACGCTTGTCGTCAGGATCAGCCGCCCGATGTTTGATCCGCCAGCGGGCGAGGCTGCGGCCTCTTTCCAGGCGCGCGAGAAGCTCCGCGCTCGATGTTCCTTTGACCACGTAGTCATCCACGCCCGCCTCGAAACCCTCGAGAAGCGCCGGTGCCGAGCCGTTGACCGTGAGCATCAACAGATATACGTGTTCGCGCTGTTCCAGTGAGCGCACCTGCCGGCACAGGGTTAACCCGTCCATGACCGGCATTTGCCAATCGGTAATGACGATATCACAGGGATATGAGCGTAATAGTCGCAGCGCGTCTTCGCCCGAGGACGCGGTTTCGACCTCGTAGTCCGAGCCGTGCAGCAGCGCGCAAAGCTGCGCGCGCACCAGCACGTCGTCATCGACCACGAGAACCCGGCACGCGTGGGGTACCGCGGCTTCGCGGCCGTGCGCACCGGCATCGGCACGCCAGATGAACCGGCGATCAGGCTGCATCGGGAACCGCGGCCTGCGCAAAGTCTGCGACAATCTGTTCCATACCGTCCCCTTAACGACAACCGGCCGAAGGCTGGCCGCTCGACGCAATCTATAAGAGGAATCGCCGGGTGAATGTCGGGAGAATGTCGACTTGGCGGTCGGCCTTTTACTTATCCAGGAGCGGTTCGCGAAATGTGCGGACTGAATCACGTCCCGCTGGTTGATGCGGAACGCAACTCGTTTCGAAGCAGGTCCTTGATCACCTTGGGCGCGAATTCATACCATTCGATGCCCACGGCGCCTTCAAGGTTGCGCGAAACGATCGCCCGAATGACCGTCATGCGCTCAGTTGGCGGAGGCCGCTTGATGCACACCTGGATCAGCGTGTTGGCTCGCCAAGGGCAGTCGGCATTTATCAAGGCGCCGCTCAGGCTCAGGTTTCTCACGCAGCCATCGGCGCCCGGTATTGTACTGTCTGCTTCCAAGTGGACGAGGATGTTGACGTCAAGCCGTCTACCCCACCTGTGATCGATTCGATTGTTCGTCAAATGCATGTTGCATCCCTTTATGTACGATCAGGCCGCAACGGAACGGCGGCGCAGGGCGGCTCCACCACGCTCGTGCAATTCAGCAGTCGAACATGCTTCCGTGCGCATCGTCTGTCTGATAGCCAACATTACCCAACAACCCGACCAAAGCGCCAGCGGGCTCATGCTCGAGTACGGCAGGCGCGCTATGTGCGGCATCAGACAGACGCGGCGTCGCTATCAGCGTGACATGGGGTCCTGTTATGTTCCAAGGATGGTGGGATGACGCGAACCTTGTTGCTGGTGCTTGCAGTGCCCGAATCGGCCGGTCAAGCCAAACTCCTGCTCGCCGCCGGCTTGGATCGCGATTTTGCCATCGAGTCGGCCGATTCGTGCGCCGCTGGGCTGCGGCGAATTCACAGCCAGACCCGTCCACAGGTGACCGCAGTCGTGCTGAGTCTCGATCTGCCCGATGTCCGCGGGTTGGCGGCATACGAGTCATTTCGCAAAGCAGCACCCAAGTGTCCCATCCTGGTCGTAACCGGCGTGGAGGGGGAGGCGCTTGCACGGCAGGCCGTCGAACTGGGTGCCGAAGACTACATACTCGACGAGGACTTGGACAATTATCGTGCGGCCAAGGCGGTGCGCAACATGCTCGCGCGTACGACGCTGACCGAAACATCCTTCAGCGACGCTGAACGAGCCGAGATCACGCTCAATTCCATCGGCGACGCTGTCATCAGTGTGGACGCGCTGGCCCGGGTGGCCTATCTAAATCCGGTGGCTCAGTCGTTGACCGGATGGTCCGCGCTCGAAGCGCTGGGCCGGCCGGTGGACGAAGTGCTTCGTATCACCGATGGCAGCCGCCAACATAACCTATTGAGTCCCATCACTGAAGTCATAAGCACCGGCTGCAAGGCCAAGCTGCCTCTGGGCTGCAAGCTGATCCGCCGGGACGGCGCTCAATTCGCGATCGAGGATTCGGTGGCTCCTATCCACAACAGGGAGGGCGGCTTGACGGGCGCAGTGATGGTGTTCCACGACGTCACCCACGCGCAGGCGATATCACAGAAGATGCTGCACCTCGCGCAACACGATTACCTGACCGATTTGCCGAATCGGCTGCTGCTCAACGACCGGCTGACCCAGGCCATCAGCTCAGCGAAGCGCCGCCGGCAAAAACTGGCGGTGCTGTTCGTCGATTTGGACCGCTTCAAGCATGTCAACGACTCACTCGGACACGCCATCGGCGACGCGCTGCTGCTGTCGATCGGCGCACGGTTGGTGGCTTGCGTAAGACGTTCCGACACCGTCAGCCGCCAGGGCGGCGACGAATTCGTCATCCTGTTGGCCTCGATTGCCCATGACAGGGATGCCGGAATCAGCGCACGCAAGCTGATCAACTCGGTCGCACGTCCGCACCTCATGGGCGAGCACAGCGTCCAAATCACCTTGAGCGCGGGTATCAGCGTCTATCCCAACGATGGCACGGATGCGCAGACCCTGATCAGAAATGCCGATGTCGCGATGCTGCATGCAAAGGATGCCGGCCGAAACAACTACCAGTTCTTCAAACAGAGCATGAATGAGCGGGCCCTGGAGCGGCAGTCGCTGGAAAGCGGCCTCCGGCATGCGCTGGAGCGCCGGGAATTCGCACTGTATTACCAGCCCAAGGTGGATTTCGTCACCCAGCAGTTGACCGGCGCCGAGGCGCTGATTCGCTGGAGCGCGTCGATGCGAGAGCTGGTTTCTCCGCATGAATTCATTCCGATCGCCGAGCAGTGCGGCTACATCGTGCCGATCGGACGTTGGGTCCTGCGCGAGGCATGCCGGCAGAGCCGTGCCTGGCTGGACGCAAAAGGTGCGCCCGTACCCATTGCCGTAAACATATCGGCGGTCGAGTTGCGCTCGGATGGGTTCGTCGAACATGTGCGTGCAATTTTTCGGGAAACCGGCGCGCGGCCCGAATACATGGAATTCGAGCTGACCGAGACGGCGCTCATGCAAGATCCGCAAGCCACCATCGCCGTGCTGAACGAGCTCAAGGACATGGGAATTCGCATTGCGCTCGATGACTTCGGCACCGGATATTCAAGCTTGAGTTATCTGCGGCGTTTCCCGCTCGACGCCCTGAAGATAGACAAATCGTTCGTCCACGGGGTTTGCAGCAATTCCGATGATGCGAAAATCGTCAGCGCCGTGATCAATCTGGGGCGCAGCTTTCATCTTCGGGTCATCGCGGAAGGTGTCGAAACGCGGGCGCAGTTCCTGGCTCTGCAGGCGCAAAATTGCGGGGAGGGGCAAGGCTACTATTTCCGCAGACCAATCGCTGCCCGCGAATTCACGCGGCTGCTGGGGTCCGATCTTTCCACCACGGATGCCGCGTGAGCGGTCGATTACGGCAAGTCCTGCAATGCGCCGAAGGTGCCGGGCGCCGTCGTACTTTGCAGCAACACACCCGGCTCCGTTGTAGCGACGCCGCCCTGCATGACATGACTGACTCCGTTGCTGACGACGATATCGAGCTTGCCGTCGCCATTGACGTCGGCCACTGCAATTTCATTCGCGCCCGGCGCCGGATAAATCGATGCCGCAAGGAATTTGCCCGGATTGGCCGGATCATGGAGCAAAACCGTCACATTGTTCAGGCCGCCAATCACGATGTCGAGCTTGCCGCTGCCCTGAAGGTCTTTCATGACGATGGACTGAGGCAGATCCTGGGTCGCGATGCCGTAGCTCACCGGCGCGAGGAAGCTGCCGTGGGCCGCGGGATTCTGAATCAAGACGTTGACGGTGGGCGCCATGCCGCCCGTGGCACCCGGATCGGTGATGATCAAATCATTCAGGCCGTCTCCATCAACGTCTGCAATCGCGATGATGTTGCCGCCGACCACGTTGAAATTCACCGTTTGGGTAAACACAGCCAGCGGCGCAGCGTAGGTGGTCGCCGCCGGCGCGCCGCTATGTATCAGCACTTTCACGCCCACCGCGTCGGTGAGCGCAATGTCGGGAGCGCCGTCGCCGTTCAAATCCCCAACCGCCACCCAATTGGCGCCGCCGCTGTACAGCCCAATCGGGGCGGCAAAGCTGCCCGGCGAGGTCTGAACGAATAACGATACGTTGAAATCCGCCGACACCAGGTCGGGAAGGCCATCGCCCGTCATGTCGGCCACCGCGACTTGCGAGGCACCTGGGCTGTTGAGGAACACGGCCGGATTGAAGGTTCCCGGGGTACTCTGGTTGTTGATGAATACCCCCAGCGCGCCGTCGTTGAAGCTGGCCGAAACCACGTCCATCAGACCATCGCCGTTCAGATCCGCGCCGGCCAGGTACAGCGGATTGTTTCCGGCCGTGGTCAGCAGCGGACTGGCAAAAGCGCCCGGCCCGGTGGCCAAATAGGTCTTCAACGCCGAAGAGTTCACGGTAGTGGCCGGGCTGATGGTGCTCAAAGCAACCACATCGGTAAGGCTATCGCCGTTGAAATCGGCAGCCACTACACCGTTTGAAAATTCGGTCGGTGTGATATTTCCACAATTGAAAACGCAACGACGGTGATCGTCATCGCAGCCGCCCATCAAGCCTATGGCTGCGATTGCCAGCCATTGAGCTGCCGACCGGGCTGATATTGGTTGCCACATGGATCTCTCCCTTCAACGAGATATTGCGATAACGCGACTCGTGGCGCGCGGTTGACAGATTTTAATGCTTTTGCGGCTTTTGGCGAATCGGTATGCAGACCATCCGCTGCGTAGACGCATGTCACTTGAAACGCGCTAACGAAAGACAGGGCGTGCTTCGCTGCCGAAGCACGCCCCTCGCTCGCCAAGATCAATTCAGCGAGCCGCTGCCGCTGCCCGTGAGGGTGTTCGATCCCTTGCTGTGCTGGGCATCGAACGAGCCGGTCCCGGTGGCCGAGTGGCTGCCAAGATTCAGCGTTTGGTCACC
>CAZZWM010000042.1:0-27073 GCA_964657945.1 uncultured Steroidobacteraceae bacterium | reverse complement strand
TCGTCGAGGCTACTCATGGGCTCGAGGCATGAGCAGTTTCGCAATCAACGCGGTCCAACCCGTTTGATGCGAAGCGCCCACGCCCCGGCCGGTATCGCCATGAAAGTATTCGTAGAAGGGCACGCAGTCCTGGTAGTGAGGATCTTTTTGCAGTGCCGGTTGATGGCGATTCACCGGGCGGCAGCCGCTGGCGTCCTTCAGGAAAATCCGCGACAGACGATGCGAGAGTTCCCCGGCCACTTGATCGATGGTCAAAAAATGACCGGAGCCGGTCGGGCACTCAACCTTGAAGTCATCGCCGTAGTAGTGATGAAACTTCTGCAGCGATTCGATGATGAGGAAATTGACCGGAAACCAAATGGGGCCGCGCCAATTGGAGTTGCCGCCGAATTGCCGGGTCTCCGATTCCGCCGGCGCATAGCGCACCGATTGCTCCATGCCGTCGATTTTCAGGGTGAAGGGGTGTTCGAGGTGTGCGCGCGACAGTGCGCGTACGCCGTAATCGGAGAGGAATTCGGACTCATCCAGCATGCGCTTCAGCAGCTTTTTCATGCGATGACCGCGCAGCAGCGACAGCAAGCGCCGTTCGCCGCGGCCCGGCGACTGCCAGTGCGACACGAGATCGGCCAGGTCCGGACGATGATGCAAGAACCACTCCAGCCGGCGTCTGAATCCCGGCATTTTGGCCAGCAGTTCGGGCTCCAGGGTTTCGACCGCGAACAGCGGTATCAGCCCCACCATCGAGCGGATCCGCATGCGAACCTTCTGGTCGTTGGGCAGGTTCAGAACGTCGTAATAGAACTTGTCCTCTTCGTCCCACAGTCCCACATCGCCGCTGAACATGGAGCTCATGGCCTCGGCAATGTTCAGGAAGTGCTCGAAGAACTTGCTTGCGATGTCTTCATAAACATGGTTCTCTTCGGCCAGCTCGAGCGCAATGCGCATCAGGTTCAAGGCATACATCGCCATCCAACTGGTGCCGTCGGACTGGTTGATGTAGCCGCCGGTGGGCAGCTTCGCGCTGCGATCGAACACCCCGATGTTGTCGAGGCCCAAGAATCCGCCTTGGAAGACATTGCGGCCCAGGTTGTCCTTGCGGTTCACCCACCAGGTGAAATTCAGCATCAGCTTGTGGAACACGCGTTCCAGGAACTCACGATCGCCTTTGCCGCCATTTTGTTTGCGGTCGATCTGGTATACACGCCACGCGGCCCAGGCGTGCACCGGCGGGTTGACGTCGCCGAAAGCCCATTCATAGGCGGGAATCTGGCCGTTCGGGTGCATGTACCATTCTCGCGTGAGCAGCACCAATTGATGCTTGGCGAAATCGGCATCGATAAGCGCGAAGGGAATGCAGTGAAATGCCAAGTCCCAGGAGGCGTACCAGGGGTATTCCCACTTATCCGGCATCGACACGATGTCGAAGTTGTTCAAGTTGCGCCAGTCGCTGTCGCGGCCGTGGAGGCGCGAAGTCGGCGGGGCTATCTGGCCTGGATCGCCCTTCAGCCAGCGCGGCACATCCAGGTTGTAGACCTGTTTGCTCCAGATCAGTCCGGCGAAGGCCTGGCGCTGCACCAAGCGCTCATCGGGTGAGGGGATGCCATGCTGCAAATCGGCATAAAAGTCGTCGGCGTCCTGGCGCCGCTGCGCCAGATGGGTGTGAAAGTCCGCAAAGGGTGTCGCCACCGGTCGCCGGGTCAGGCGCAGCCGAAACTCGTGCTTCGCGCCCCCGGCGATATTGGCGCGGAACCATACGCCCGCCTTGGTGCCTGTTTTCGCGGGATTCACGCTGTCGGTGCGATTGCCGATGATGCGCTCGTGAAAGGCGTCCTTGAAATAGCCGGGTTCGCCGAACTTGAACAGCTTCGGTCCATTGGTTTCATTTTCCGTGAACAGCAGTTCGGCGGTGCCGTCGTGGTAGAGGCGCGCGGCGCCCAGGTCCGCAGGATCGATGCTGATTTCGCCATCACTCACGGCGCGCAGCACCGGCTTGTGCGAGCCCGGTTCCCAGGTCCAGGTGTTGCGCAACACCAATTGCGGTAGGAGGTGCAAAGCAGCGGTGGGTCCGCGATTCCAGACGGTGATCATCATCAGCACGTCGCCGGGCTCCGCTTGCGCGTACTCGACGAAGATATCGAAGTAGCGGTCCTCGGCGAAAATGCCGGTGTCCAGCAATTCGTATTCCGGAACCCCGGTGCCGCGCCGCGCGTTTTCCGCGACCAGATCCGCGTAGGGAAACGCGCGGTGCGGATATTTGTAGAGCATCTTCAGGTAGGAATGTGTCGGCGTGGCATCCAGATAGTAGTAATGCTCCTTCACATCCTCGCCATGATTGCCTTCGGCGTTGGTGAGGCCGAACAGCCGCTCCTTCAAGATCGCATCACAACCGTTCCAAAGACCCAATGACAGGCACACGTATTGTTCGGCATCGGAGATGCCGGCGATGCCGTCCTCTCCCCAGCGATAGGCCCGGCTGCGGGCATGATCGTGGGGGAAGTATTCCCAGGCCGTGCCGTCCGGACTGTAGTCCTCGCGCACGGTGCCCCATTGGCGTTCGCTCAAGTAGGGGCCCCAGTGCTTCCAGCCGGCCGGGCCGGGCACATTGGCGAGCAGGCGCTCGCGTTCAGTGTTCATGGAGAAATCCTCAAGCCGAGATCGCGCGTTCCAGTAGCAGCCATGAACGCAGTATCTCAGCGACGCTCCAAGCCTGCGCGAAACAGCCACGCGCAGTGTGAGGCGCGTCACCATCAAAAATCTCGCTGATGCTTCCCATGCAGGCGCTGCCCAAGTGCTGTGCCATGGGTTCGAGCAGCGACTGCGCGAAGCGCGCATTGCCGTATACCCGGAAGTGAGCCCGCGCATACGGACCGAGCAGCCAGCCCCATGCGGTTCCCATGTGGTAGGCCGAGTCGCGCTGCCGGGAATCACCGGCGTAGCGGCCGATGTAACCGCTTTCTTCAGGGCTCAAACTGCGCAACCCGTAGCTGCTCAGCAATTCCCGGCCACAGCAATCGACGACGGCCCGCATCCGCTCAGGGGTCAGAGCCGAATAGGGCAGTG
This sequence comes from uncultured Steroidobacteraceae bacterium, assembly GCA_964657945.1. Lineage (GTDB taxonomy): Bacteria > Pseudomonadota > Gammaproteobacteria > Steroidobacterales > Steroidobacteraceae > Bog-1198. Next base: position 24,013 of record CAZZWM010000042.1, on the reverse strand, counting down.
AGACGGCAAAGATCTGATTCGGCCGCACGCGTTCATCCGCACCACCTCCGGGACAGTCGATCACATCGTACAGACAGCTTCTCTTGGCGTTCCAAAAGCGGTCGAAGCTGCTCCGTGCTTTCGCGAGCAGGGTTTCGCAGTAGTGTTTTTCCGCCATGTTCTTGCTGCGCGCGGCGAGGCGCGCCGTCACATCGAGAGCATTCAACCACAGGGCGTTGATCTCGACCGGCTTGCCCATGCGCGGCGTGAAGACCGTGTCGCCGTGTTTGGCATCCATCCAGGTCAATTGAGTCCCGGCTTCCCCCGCGCACAGCAGCCCGTCCGACGCATCGACGCGGATGCCGAAGCGAGTGCCATCGGCGTGCGCGTGAATGATGGCAAGCAACGTGGGCAGCAGTTGCTGCACGAAATCCGGATCGCGTTTGGCATGTGCCAAGTCATCCACGGCGTGAAACATCCACAGCGTTGCATCGGCGGTGTTGTATTCCGGCGCATCGCCGGAACCATCGGGGAATCGATTCGGCAGCATGCCGCCTTCGACGAAGCCGGCGTAGGTCTTGAGAATGGCCGCAGCCAGGTCGTGACGCCCGAGGGCCGTGGCCAAACCCGGCAGCGCGATCATGGTGTCCCGCCCCCAGTCGGCGAACCAGGGGTAGCCGGCAATCACGCTGATGCCGCCGTTGCCGGCGCCGCGCTTGACGATGAACCGATCCGCCGCCAAGGTCAGCGAACGAATCCACGGCGGTGCCGTGGTCGGCAGCGCCGCCAACTGCCGACGGGCTTTGGCCTGCAATGCATTGAGCACGGCGGCGCCTTCGGGCGCCGGCGCCGCCTCGCTGGTGGCGGTCAGGAATGCCGTCGCCTGGGGCTGCAGCCCGATGCGAAAGCATCCGGGCACCCACAGATCTTCCAGCGCGTCCAAACCCCGTTCGCTTTCCTCGCGGTGCCAGAAATTCCAATACATGGCAGGCTCGGCCGTGAACTCTCCTTCGCTGATCGTCAGTCGGAACCCCTTGGCCGGTGCGGCTGGCCGGATCCGGCAATCGGTTCCGTCGGTTTCCAAACCGAAAGTCTGGGCGCCGCGCGATTGACCGTGGTAGTCGCGATAGGTGACGAAGGGCTTGAGCGCAACTCGCATCGGCGCGGATGCGCGCAGCAGTTCCAATCGCAGGAACGATGTGTTCGCCCCCGGTGCCATGTAGATCTGGCTTTGCAGCAACGCATCAGCGACGGCATAGCGCCAGGTCGGGATGCCGTCGATCAGGGCGAAGCTTTCCAGGTGCACGTATCCCTGTGGCGTGATGCTGCCTCCGGCGAACTCATTGGCGGTCAAATCGATGGTCTGGCCCCGGTACTCGACGCCCAGTTCGATTTTGGCCACCAACAACGTGCGCTCCACCGGAGGCGCAAGGCTGGCCATGAGAAATCCGTGATAGCGGCGCGTATTGGCCAGCGCCACGGTGCCGCAGGCATAACCGCCCAGTCCGTTGGTCACCAGCCACTCATAGCGGCTGACCGTGTCCCAGTTGCCGCAGATTTGCCGGCCGAGGATCACGGCGGCCGTCTCGTGTTTGACATAGCTAACCATACACCACCGGATATCCGCCAAGGAATCGGCCTTTGCTAGTAGAATGGCGGTTTGATTCACAGGGCGGGTGGATGACGCAGACAACTTCGCAGGATAGGGCCGCGCTGATTTGCGGCTCCGTGGCATACGACACGATTTTGTTGTTCCCCGACCGTTTCAAAGCCCACATTCTTCCCGACAAGATTCATATTTTGAACGTGTCATTCCTGGTACCCGACATGCGGCGCGAGTTCGGCGGTTGTGCGGCGAACATCGCTTACGGACTGAAGCTGTTGGGCGATTGCGGCATTCCCATGGCGACGGCCGGCGATGACTTCGCACCTTACCGTCAACGCATGCAGTCGCAGGGCATTCCTCTCGATCACGTGCGGGTGGTGGAGGGCAGCTTTACCGCCCAAGCCTTCATCACCACCGACCTCGATGACAATCAAATCACGGCTTTTCATCCGGGCGCCATGCAACAGGCACATCTCAACAAGGTCGGCGATGTCCCGGGGGGCGTCGCGCTCGGCATCGTGGCACCGGACGGCCGGCAGGCCATGCTGGAGCATGCCGCGCAATTCGCCGCGGCCAAGATTCCCTTCATCTTCGATCCGGGCCAGGGAATGCCCATGTTCGGCGCTGAGGATCTGAAGACCTTCATCGGCCAAGCCCGCTGGGTCACGGTCAACGACTACGAATGGGGCATGCTGCAGCAGAAGACCGGACTGTCGGCCGCCGACGTTGCCGCCCAAGTCGAGGCCTTGATCATCACCCATGGCGCGGACGGTTCGGTCATACACACCGGCGGCCGGACGCTGAAAATACCCAGCGCCAAGCCCGCAGCGGTGGTCGATCCCACGGGTTGCGGAGATGCCTTTCGCGCTGGTCTAATCCATGGCTTACTACGGGGCCAGGACTGGGAAACCATCGGCCGCACGGCCTCTTTGATGGGCGCCATCAAGATCGAATCGCGCGGTCCGCAGAATCACAGGTTCACTCGAGCCGATTTCGATCGGCGTTATCGAGAGAATTTCGGTTAAGTTCCAAGGAAATCATCAAATGAGCAAGAGTTTTTCTTTCACCTCCGAATCCGTTTCTGAGGGGCATCCGGACAAGGTGGCGGACCAGATTTCCGATGCCGTGCTCGATGCCATTTTGACCGCGGATCCCCGCGGCCGCGTCGCCTGCGAAACCTTGGTCAAGACCGGCGTGGTGATCGTGGCCGGCGAGGTGACCACCACCGCCTGGGTGGATGTCGAGGCGCTGGTGCGCAAGACGGTGCTCGACATCGGCTACAACACCTCGGATATGGGTTTCGATGGCGCCAGCTGCGGCGTGCTCAACATCATCGGCAAACAATCGCCCGATATCGCGCAAGGCGTCGATCGCAAGGATGAGCGCAAACAAGGCGCCGGCGATCAGGGCTTGATGTTCGGCTATGCCACCAACGAAACCGATGTGTTGATGCCCGCGCCCATTACCTTGGCGCACCGGCTGGTGAAACGCCAAGCCCAGGTGCGCAAGAACGGCAAGCTGCCGTTCCTGCGTCCCGATGCGAAGAGCCAGGTCACGCTGCGTTACGAGGATGACAAACCGGTGGGTCTCGAGGCGGTGGTTCTATCCACCCAGCATTCCGACGACATCAGCACCAAGCATTTGCGCGAAGCGGTCATGGAAGAAATCTTGAAGCCGATATTGCCGGCCAAATGGATCGACAAGCGCACCAAGTATCACATCAATCCCACGGGCCGCTTCGTGATCGGCGGACCGGTGGGTGATTGCGGCCTGACCGGGCGCAAGATCATCGTCGATACCTACGGCGGCTTTGCGCGCCACGGCGGCGGCGCCTTCTCCGGCAAGGACCCTTCCAAGGTGGATCGTTCGGCCGCTTATGCGGCGCGCTATGTGGCCAAGAACATCGTGGCCGCCGGACTGGCCGAGCGCTGCGAAGTGCAGGTGTCCTACGCCATCGGCGTCGCGGAACCGACGTCCATCATGGTGGAAACTTTCGGCACCGGCAAAATGTCCGACACCCGACTGACCCAATTGGTACGCGCGCACTTCGACCTCACGCCCTTCGGCTTGCGGGAGATGCTGGATTTGGCGCGGCCCATTTATCAGAAAACCGCTTCCTACGGCCACTTCGGCCGCAAGGAGGAGGAATTTAGCTGGGAGCGCACCGACAAGGCGGCGATGCTCAGCGCAGAATTGAAATCATCGCGCGCCGCCTGAAGCGCGCCGTCCAAGGAGTCAAGTCATGAATGCAGCAGTAAAACCAATGTCGGATTTCATCGTCAAGGATCTCAGCCTCAAAGAGTGGGGCCGCAAGGAGATCAAGATCGCCGAGACCGAAATGCCGGGCCTCATGGCGATCCGCCATGAATATGCGGCGACGCAGCCGCTGCGGGGCGCGCGCATCACCGGCTCCTTGCACATGACCATTCAAACAGCCGTGTTGATCGAGACCTTGAATGCCCTGGGTGCCGAGGTGCGCTGGGCTTCGTGCAACATCTATTCGACCCAGGATCACGCGGCCGCCGCGATCGCCGCCGGCGGAACGCCGGTGTTCGCCATCAAGGGCGAGTCCTTGGCCGAGTACTGGGATTACACCCATCGCATTTTCGAGTGGCCCAACGGCGGCTTCTCGAACATGATCCTGGACGATGGCGGCGATGCCACGCTGCTGCTGCACTTGGGCGCCAAGGCCGAGAAGGACGCCTCGTTGCTGGCCAAGCCGGGCAGCGAAGAGGAAGAGCATCTGTTCGCGGCCATCAAGGCGAAATTGAAGACGGATCCGAAGTGGTATTCGACCCGCCTCTCCAAGATCAAGGGCGTCACCGAGGAAACCACCACGGGCGTGAAACGCCTGTACCAAATGGCGAAGGACGGCGAGCTGGCATTCCCCGCCTTCAACGTGAACGACTCGGTCACCAAGTCCAAGTTCGACAATTTGTACGGCTGCCGCGAGTCGCTGGTCGATGCCATCAAGCGGGCCACGGACGTCATGATTGCGGGCAAGGTGGCGGTGGTGTGCGGCTACGGCGATGTGGGCAAGGGCTCGGCACAGGCGCTGCGCGCGCTGTCGGCGCAGGTGTGGGTCACCGAGATCGATCCGATCTGCGCCCTGCAGGCCGCGATGGAAGGTTATCGCGTGGTGACCATGGACTACGCCGCCGACAAGGCCGATATCTTCGTCTCGGCCACCGGCAATTTCCATGTGATCACCCATGAGCACATGAAGCGCATGAAGGATCAGGCCATCGTCTGCAACATCGGTCACTTCGACAATGAAATCGAAGTCGCGGCGCTGCGCCAACACACCTGGGACAACATCAAGCCCCAGGTCGATCACGTCATCTTCCCCGACGGCAAGCGCATCATTTTGCTGGCCGAAGGACGCCTGGTGAACCTGGGCTGCGGCACGGGCCACCCCTCGTATGTCATGAGTTCCTCGTTCGCCAATCAGGTGCTGGCGCAAATCGAGCTTTTCGGCAACACCAAGAAATATCCGGTCGGCGTCTACGTGCTGCCGAAGCATCTGGATGAAAAGGTGGCGCGTCTGCAGCTGTCCAAGCTCGGTGCCCAGCTCACCGAACTCACCGATACGCAGGCAAGGTACATCGGTGTCGAAAAACAAGGGCCGTACAAGGTCGATCAATACCGTTATTGAGGCAATGGGCGTGAAGAGGAGCTCGAAGGTATTTCCGAATGCCGCCGCCGCTTTGCAGGATGTGGTCAAGGACGGCCTCACCTTGATGTGCGGCGGTTTCGGCACCTGCGGCATCCCTGAGAATCTGATCGATGCGCTGCATGCCACCGGCGTGAAGAACCTGACCGTCATTTCGAACAATGCCGGTTTGGACGGCGTCGGTTTGGGCCTGCTGTTGCAAACCCGCCAGATTCGCAAAATGATTGCCTCCTATGTGGGTGAGAACAAGGAGTTCGAGCGCCAGTACTTGGCGGGCGAGCTGGAGATCGAGTTCAATCCGCAAGGTACCCTGGCTGAGCGCATACGCGCGGGCGGTGCCGGCATTTATGCCTTCTTCACCAAGACGGGCGCCGGTACCCAGGTCGCGGACGGCAAGGAGCAGCGTACCATCGACGGCGAGACCTACGTGCTCGAGACCGGACTCATCGCCGATGTATCGCTGGTGAAGGCCTGGAAGGGCGACACCGAGGGCAATCTGATTTACCGCAAGACGGCGCGCAACTTCAATCCCAACATGGCCACGGCGGGCCGCATCACCATCGCCGAGGTCGAGGAGCTGGTGGAACCCGGGGTGCTCGATGGCGACAGCATTCATACACCGGGAATCTTCGTGCATCGCATCATCCAGGGGCCGCGCTACACCAAGCTGATCGAGAAGCGCACGGTGCGCAAGCGAGAGGAGTCGGGACATGCCGTGGTCGCGTGAAGGGATGGCGGCGCGCGCGGCGCGCGAGCTTCAGGACGGTTTCTACGTCAACTTAGGCATCGGCATCCCGACGCTGGTGGCGAATTACATTCCGGCCGGCATGAATGTTGTGCTGCAGTCGGAAAACGGCATGCTGGGCACCGGGCCCTTCCCCTTCGAGGGCGAAGAGGACGCCGATTTGATCAATGCCGGCAAACAAACCGTGACCGCGCTGCCCATGACCTCGTATTTTTCCTCCGCCGACAGCTTCGGCATGATTCGCGGCGGCCACATCGACTTCGCCGTCTTGGGCGCCATGGAAGTGGCGGAGAACGGCGATCTGGCCAATTGGATGGTGCCGGGCAAGGTGGTCAAGGGCATGGGCGGGGCCATGGACCTGGTCGCCGGCGTGAAGAAAGTCGCCGTCGTGATGGAACATAGCAGCAAGGCCGGCGAGTCGAAGTTCAAACCGCGTTGCGAGCTGCCGCTGACCGGCATCAATGTGGTCGATATGATCATCACCGAGTTGGGGGTGTTCAACCGCCCCACCCGCAAGGAAGCGTTCCGTCTGATCGAGTTGGCGCCCGGCGTGACCGCCGATGAGGTGCGCCGCAAGACCACCGCGAACTACCTGGGCTGATGTCGGCGGCAGGCTATCTGCGGCGTCTCGAATCCGAGAGCATTCACATTTTCCGCGAGGTCGTCGCGGAATGCGATAAGCCGGTGCTGCTGTATTCCGTCGGCAAGGACAGCTGCGTGCTGCTGCATCTGGCGTTGAAGGCTTTCGCACCCGCGAAGCCGCCATTCCCTCTCTTGCATATCGCCAGTGGATGGGATTTTCGCGAGCTGCTGGTGTTTCGCGATGCCACGGCGCAACGGCTGCAATTGGATTTGCGGGTTTACCGCAACGAAGAGGGTGCGCGCAGCGGCGTGCTGCCCTGGGACAAAGGCCCGGCTTACGCGGACCTCATGCTGACGCAGGCGCTGCGTCAGGCGCTCGAGCTGCATGGCTTCGATTCCGCCATCGGCGGAGGACGGCGCGATGAGGAGAAGAGCCGCGCCAAGGAGCGGGTGTTTTCCTTCCGCGATGCCCGGCAATCCTGGGATCCGAAGAATCAACGGCCGGAACTCTGGAATTTGTACAACGCCAGGAAAAATCCCGGCGAAAGCTTGCGGGTATTCCCGCTCTCCAATTGGACCGAAATGGATGTGTGGGAGTACATCCACGCCGAGAGCATTCCCATCGTCCCGCTGTATCTGGCCAAGCCTCGAGCCGTGGTGCGCACGGAGAGAGGGTTGATCATGGTGGATGATGAGCGCTTGCCGCTGCCCCCGGGCGAGAGGGTGCAGACGCTGTCGGTGCGCTTCAGGACACTGGGCGATTATCCGATGACGGGCGCCTGCGAGAGCGATGCGAGCGATATCGCCGCCGTGATCCGCGAGTTGCGATCCGCGCGCCTGTCCGAGCGTGCGGGTCGAGGGGTGGATAAAGACTCGGTCTCCATGGAAGCCAAGAAGCGGGAAGGGTATTTCTGATGGGAGCGGCGGACAAGGATCTGTTGCGCTTCATCACCTGCGGATCGGTGGACGACGGCAAGTCCTCCTTGATCGGCCGCCTGCTCTACGAGACCCACATGATCCCGGCGGATCAGCTGGCGCAGCTCGAGGAAGATTCCAAAAAGGTCGGCGCCCGAGGCGGTGAGATCGACTTCGCCCTGGCCGTCGACGGACTGGCCGCCGAACGGGAGCAGGGCATCACCATCGATGTGGCGTACCGGTATTTCAGCACCGACAAGCGCAAGTTCATCGTGGCGGACACGCCGGGTCACGAGCAGTACACCCGCAACATGGCGAGCGGCGCATCGAATGCGGACCTGGCGGTCTTATTGGTGGATGCGCGCAAGGGCGTGTTGGTACAGACACGGCGGCATGCGTATATCGCGGCCCTGCTCGGAATCGGTCAGGTGATCGTGGCGGTGAACAAGATGGATCTGGTCGGCTTCGATGCGGCTGTTTTCCAAGCCATCGAGTCGGAGTTTCGGGCTTTCGCCGAGAAACTCGCGATGGCGAGCATCACCTGCATTCCCGTCTGTGCGGTTTCGGGCGACAACATCTGCCGTGGCAGCGATCGCATGCCCTGGTATTCGGGCTTGCCGCTGCTCGAGCACCTGGAAACTGCGCCGCTGCCGACGGTGGGCCGGGCTGCGTTTCGCATGCCGGTGCAGTGGGTGAATCGCGCCGGCGCGGATTTTCGAGGATTTGCGGGCACTGTCGCTGCGGGCAGCATACGGCGCGGCGATTCCATCCGTGCCCTGCCTTCCGGGCGCGCGAGCCGCGTGGGCCGCATCCTCTCAGGCTTTGACGAGGTGGAAGAAGCGGCAGCCGGCGATGCCGTCATGCTGACACTGTGCGATGAGATGGATATCAGCCGCGGAGACGTCATCGCGGCGAAGGATTCACCGCCGGCGACGGCCAAGCAATTCGAGGCCACCATCATCTGGATGCACGAGGAACCGCTGCTGCAGGGACGATCCTACCGGCTCAAGATCGGTGCCACGACCGTCAATGCCACCGTCGCACCCATCAAGCATCGCATCAATGTCAATACCTTCGAACATCTTGCGGCCAAGACATTGGAGTTGAACGACATCGGGGTATGCGGCTTGGATTTGAGCAGCGCGATTGCCTTCGAACCCTATCAAGACAATCGCACGCTGGGCGGATTCATCCTGATCGACCGCTATACCCAGCACACCGTGGGCGCCGGCCTGCTGCACTTTGCGCTGCGCCGGTCGCAGAACGTGCATTGGCAGACGCTCGACGTCAACAAGAGGGCGCGCGCGTCTTTGAGCCGGCAAAAACCCTGCATTCTGTGGTTTACCGGGCTCTCGGGCGCGGGCAAGTCCACCATCGCCAACTTGGTCGAGAAGCGGCTGCATGCCGATGGCCGTCACACCTACCTGCTGGATGGCGACAACGTACGCCATGGCTTGAACAAGGATTTGGGATTCACCGATGCGGATCGGGTCGAAAATATCCGACGGGTTGCCGAGGTGGCGCGCTTGATGATGGATGCGGGGCTGATCGTGCTGGTGTCGTTCATTTCGCCCTTCCGCTCCGAGCGGCGCATGGCGCGCAGTTTGGTCGAGCCGGGGGAATTCATCGAGATTTTCGTGGATGCGCCGCTGGCAGTGGCCGAGGCGCGCGACCCGAAGGGGCTTTACCGCAAGGCGCGGCGCGGGGAGCTGAAGAACTTCACCGGAATCGATTCAATCTATGAGGTGCCCGGGGAGGCGGAACTTCGCCTGGACACCGCGCAACTGACGCCGGAAGCCGCGGCGGCACGGGTGGTGGCTTACTTGCAGGATCTTAGCTGAAATCTAGACGGCTGCGCGCAGCATGGCGCGACGCTGCTGCTCATCGCGCACGTCGGATCCGGTCAATCCGGTGTTGGTGGCGATGATCTCCACCAAACGATGCGTGGGATCGCGCGGCAGATTGACCTCGTGAATGCGTTCCCAGATGCGGATGCGTTCCTCGGCGGTCTTCAGGCGCGAAGATTGCTCGGCCAGATCGTTGCGGCGGCGTTCAGCCGCTTCGGCTTGCTGATGCACCAGCCGCGCTCGGAAATCCATCATGGGGTCATCCGCGGCCGAAGAGGAAGGGCGTCCGATGGTGGGGCCTGGTTTGAATTGATTCACGCACGTCTCCTGGGGCTTGGCTGACGAAGGTATCACTGTATTGAGGATAGTGAGCCAGTTTCGATACTGCTGCAATGCAGCATCGCTTGATTTATTGGATAATTGCGCCGACGGACACATATGATGCGCCCCCAAGTTCCAGAGTCTCCAGAGACGTGATTCCCGAGTCAGACCCAGCAAACTTGCGCCCGCTGCTGGGACAGCCGGCGGGCCCCTTTCTCATTCAACCCCTCGCCGTACCGCCCGCGCCGATTCGCTTGTCGGTGGTCGTTCCCACTTATTGTGAGGCGAAAAACATCACGGAAATGGTGACGCGTTTGGCGCAGCTGTTGGATGGCGTATTGCCAGGCCAATACGAAATCATCGTTGTGGATGACAACAGTCCGGACCTGACCTGGGAGATCGCGCAGCGGCTGTGTGCCGACATTTCGAGCTTGCGCGTCATGCGCCGCGACACGGAGCGGGGGCTGTCCACCGCCGTGGTGCGAGGCTGGCAAGCCGCTCGAGGCGACCTTCTGGGGGTGATCGACGCGGATCTGCAGCATCCGCCTGAAACGGCGGTGGATCTATTCAGAATGATGGAACGCGGCTCGGATATCGCCGTGGCCACCCGGCATATTGAAGGCGCCGGGGTGAGCGATTGGAGCATCTTCAGGCGCTTCATCTCCCGAGGCGCCCAGATCATCGGACTGGTTGTCTTGCCAGGAATCGTCGGGCGAGTGACCGACCCGATGAGCGGTTATTTCATGGTGCGGCGCCGCGCCATCGAAGACATCGAATTGCAGCCGTTGGGCTACAAAATTCTTATCGAGGTATTGGCGCGCGGCCGCTGCCGCTGGATTGGCGAGGTGCCGTATGTGTTCCGCGAGAGGGACCTTGGCGAGAGCAAGGTAACGCGGGCAGTCTACTGGGATTATGTGCGGCATTTGCTGCGTCTGCGGCTCGCATCGCTGCCGTTCAATCGATTTCTTCGATTCGCCGTGGTCGGGTGCAGCGGTGTCGTCATCGATATGGGACTGCTGTACCTCCTCAGCGATCCGAGCATGCTGGCCTTGGGTCTGACCCGCAGCAAACTGATCGCCTCCGAGATAGCGGTCATCAACAACTTTATCTGGAACGATGTGTGGACCTTCGCAGATATCTCCAAGCGTGACCGGGGCGGGAAGAATCGTCTGCGGCGATTTGCGAAGTTTCAGCTCATCTGCCTGGCCGGCGTTTTGTTGAATGCAGCGCTGCTGAATTTTCAATTCAACGTGCTTGGCATGAATCGCTATTTTGCAAACGCAGTCGCCATTGTGTTGGTGACGGGATGGAATTTCTGGCTGAATCTCAAGGTGAGCTGGCGGACCGCCGATTGATATATTGGGGCATTTATGTTAAATAATCGTCAAAGCTGCCTTGTATTCGTGTATCTGTCACACTTTGACGGTAGCATCAGCTAGGGATGAATCAATTATTCACAGACCGACGCACAGAATTTGTGCAGCGGTTGCCCATACTATTGAACTTTCAGCGCTTCGACGGCAAGTAATCGAATGGCTCTATCCTATGTGTTGGACGATTATGACTTGGAGGCGTTCCTGTCCATCGCGCGTACCTTCACGCGAGAGCGGTACGGATACGTGGTCACGCCGAACGTCGATCATCTGATCCGGTTTCACGACGACCCCGCATTTCGTTGCCTCTATGCGGATGCAGATTTCATCCTGCTCGACAGCAGATTCCTGTCGCATATCTTCAGATTCTTCAAGAAACGCCGTATCGGCGTGTGTACCGGCAGCGACCTCACGGCGCGATTGTTCGAACGCATCATCGATTCGAACGACCAGATCGTTTTGATCGGCGGCAACGAATCGCAGGCGCGGATACTGGCTGAGCGATACAACATCAAGCATCTCAAACATCACAATCCACCGATGAATTTCATCAATAATCCGGCCGACGTAGAGGCTTGTTTGCAATTTGTGGAGACGAATAGTCCGTTTCGCTTCTGCTTCCTCGCGGTCGGCGCGCCACAGCAAGAGGTGGTGGCTCAATTGCTCAAGAAGCGCGGCAAGGCGCGCGGCTTGGCGCTGTGCATCGGGGCCTCGGTCAACTTCCTCACCGGCGAGGAGAAGCGCGCGCCGACCTGGATGCAAAGAATCGGATTCGAATGGTTGTTTCGCCTCCTGCATGATCCGAAGCGGCTGGCCAAGCGCTATTTGCTGCGAGGCCCTCGCGTATTCTCGCTGTTGTGTGCCACCAAGGTGATGGTCCGGGCCAGGCCCAGTACCCGAATCCCCGCGGTGCTGACGAACACCGGCGGCCTGGAAGTCGGCGGATAGAGACCGGTCAGCCCTTGCCCAGGGTTTTCACCATCTTCGGCCATCTGCGGATGTAATCGGCTTGTTCATCGGTTTGCGGGATTTTTGGCCAGCTTTGCGACCGTTCGCTCTGTGCCCATAGCTGGTTGAGTTCCTTGATGGCCGCCTTGCCATCGCCGCTGCGATCGGCGAGAAAGCAGCCCACGGCCAGTCCCGTGCGTCCGATGCCGGCACGGCAGTGCAGATAAATGCAACGCTTCGACTGAATTGCCGTGCCGATTTCCGCCAGCACCTCCAGAATCACAGCCGCGTTTGCCGGCACGCTCTGGTCGCGAATCGGGATGCGCCGGTAGCGCGTATGCACGGGCAGCAGATGCCTGTAGGCCGGCATTTCACCTTCTTCGGTCAGATCGATGAAGGTATTCACGCGATGTTCGCGCAACGTTGCCAGGCGGGCGCGGGCGCCGGCGGCCACCTCTCCAATGGGGTATTCGCCTGCCAGCAGTCGTTCGGGTACCACCCAGTAGGTGTTCCCGATCACGGCGTGAGCGCTGCAGGGAGGCTATTGAAAACTGCGTCCGACATAAATGGCTTTGTATGTAAATTGGCGCACGTGCACCGTGCACTGTGCACCGCGCACCGCGCAGCGCTACCGTACCAGCCGCCCGTGGGCCGATTTGCGACAAAGGTCACAGCTCACCCATTTTGAGCGAATTCCCGAAGACCGTTTCAACAGCGATGACGTAGGCGGAGCCCGGCGCAGTCCACGGGTCTGTTAAACTTTGTCGCGTTCCTGGCGGTATCTGGAGACCTCGGTGGACCCTGTCAAGGTTATTACAGTAAGGCCTACGATCGTGGCGCATTTCGAACGGGTCGCCGTGGATCAGCGTCGCAAACTGGCCCCGCTCACCGATGATCTCAAGCTGCTCGACTGCGGGCTCGACTCGCTCAGCTTCGCGGTCATCGTCGCCAAGCTGGAAGACGAACTCGGCATCGACCCCTTCGATGCGGGGGATATCGCACGATTTCCCGTGACGTTCGGCGAGTTCGTCCAGCTCTACGCAGATCGCATCAAGTAAGCCATTGATTGTACGGACCGTGCGGTATGGCATGGTAGGGCGGATCAGCCCGATGACTCCTACAAACTTGACATATCAGTTGCGCAGACGAGGCGCGGTTCACTGATCCGCAACCCAGTTGCGAACCGCAGCGACTTCATTACTCGACCTTCGAATCTGGACTGTATACTCCGCCGCACAGCAGTCTTTCACTGCGCTACGCAGGTGCGGCCGGCCGCCCGCCGAGGCTAGACCATGCGTCCGAACAGAGGGATGAATCAAATGCAGCAAATGCAATCCAAGGTGTGGGCCGCCAAGCGGTCTTTTTTGGCAATGGTGTTGTTTACTGCCGCCGTCCTGGGCCTGCCACAGGCCGGTCGCGCGCAGTCGGCGGCGCCCGACTACAAGATCCACCCCGGCGACAAGCTGGTGGTCGGCGTTTACGACGACCCGAAGCTGTTGCCCCAGGAGATGACGGTGGCGCCGGACGGCAAGATTTCCTATCCCTTGGTCGGCGTGATGATGGTCGGCGGCAAGAACGTCGAACAGGTGCGCAACGAAATGGAGGCGCGGCTCAAGAAGTACATCTCCGACCCCATCGCCACGGTCATTGTCACGGAAGTGAAAGGTAACGTCGTCTATGTCATCGGTCAGGTGCTGAAGCCGGGGCAACTGGTGATGAACCCGACGATCAACGTGCTGCAGGCCCTCAGCATGGCGGGCGGCGGAAACCCTTATGCCAAACTGGACGGCATCATCGTCATCCGCACCACACCCACCGGTCAGCGCACGCTGCCGTTCAGATACGGTCAGGTCGCAGCGGGTAAGGATCTATCGCAGAACGTAGATCTCGAGAATGGCGACGTCGTGGTCGTTCCGTAACGCTGCCGCAATGAACCAGCGTTTTCTCAAGGCTTCAATAGGACTTCTGTGTGGTTGCGCCGCGGTGCTCGTGGCTCCGGCCTTCGCGGCAGAGGTCTACTACCAGCCGATTGCAATCGTATCGGCGGAAAACAACTCGAACGTCGACTTGGATCTGGGCAAACAGCCGCAGGTTCAAGGTTACGTCGGCGACGTGGCGACCATCGTCGGCATCGACACGCCGGACTCGAGCACCATCATCAGGCCGCGGGTCGTGTATCGCGACTACCCGAAGGATTCTGGGGACGATCGCTTCGAAGGGTACCTGGACTTCAGCAGCGCCTGGCACACCCAACGCAGCAATGCCAGTCTTCAGGGCAGCTATCAGCACCTGGACGAGTTCAACGCTGAGCACACCATTGCCGTCTTCGACGACATCGGAGCACAACCGACGCCGGATACCGGCCGCACCGTGGTGGGCGCATCCCGTGACAGCGAAGTACTGGCGCCGAAGTACATCTACAGCTTCACCCCCCTCTACAGCGGCGGCGTATCGGGCGACTACCAGCGGGTGACCTATTCGCCCTCCGATGACACCAGCCACTTGAACTTCAATTACTACCAGGCTCGCGCCTTCGCGACCTATTCGGCTTCGCCGCGCTTCGACTGGTCATTCGGCGGCTTCGGCTCGCAGTTCAAGACCATCGCCGTGGACTCCCGGGCCACCGGCAGCGGCGCCGTGGCGGACTTCACCGGCAACTGGACCCCGCTGCTGCAGACGAATGCGGAATTGCTGTTTCAGCACACCGACATCAACACCACCATTCCCACTCCCCTGATCACGCAACTCAACAAAGTCGGCGGATCGGCGGACATAGGTTATAAGTCGGAAGTCGACCGATTCCGCCTGATCTTAAAACGCTCGATATCACCGTCCGGCGCCGGCGCCGTGTACACCCTGGACCGCGTCCAGTTCCAGTACGATCGAAGCTTCACCGAGCGATTTACGATGACGGCGGCGGTCGTCGGCATCAAGACCCATGGATTGACGCCCAATTTGGAAGGCGATGATCGCAAGTACGCACAGTCCATCATTGAGGCACACTACAACCTGACGCGCCGCTTCTTCGTTCAAGGTGGTTATCAATATTCCTGGCAGAAATATCAAAGCGATGTCGAATCGGCCAGCAATAACCGCATCTACGTCGAGTTCGGGTATCAGGGTCTGGGGCAGCAAAGGTAATTCATGAACACGCCGGCCAATAATTCTCCCGTTGTCAGCGATATTTTCGGCGTTTTGCGCCGTCGCTATCTCTACATAGCCACCATCCTGCCGGGCGTTGTATTTCTCTGCGTGGTCGCGGCCTTCGCCATCCATCCGCGCTATCAGGCGGTCTCGACCATCCTTCTCGAACCTTCCTCGGTTCCAAAGGACATCATCGAAACCACCGTCGTGAGCTATTCCGACCAGCAAATCGAGCTGGTGCAGGGCCGGGTGATGACCATACCCAGCATGCTGCCCATTCTTGCGGAAATCGACCCCTATCCCAACCACAAGGAGTGGAGCCCGGCAGAGAAGGCGCAGCGCATGCTGGATGACTCCAGTGTGGAGCGCGTCGACCCGGTGACCTTCAAGCCGCAGGCCGAATCGAATGCCTTCTCGCTGCTCTATAACAACCGCGACCCGGCTTTGGCCAAGGAAGTGAACAGCCGGTTGGCCCAGTTGTTTCTCACCTACAACCAGGTGCGACGTACCGAGGCGGCCGGCGAAGCTGCCGGGTTTTTGGAAAAGCAGGCCGAGAATGTGAATGCGCAGATGCGCGAAGTCGATGCCAAGCTGGCGGAACTGCGACGAAAATACGGCGACGCTCAGCCCGAGCTGCTGACGCGCAACCAAGCCTTGGTGGAAGAGACCCAGCGGCAGCTGGACAACTTGCAGCCGCAAATCGTTGCGGCGCAGGAAAAGGAATCGCTGTTGAGCATGCAGCTCAGCCAGATGAGCCCGAATATCATCACCCAATCGGGCGATCTGACCGACCTGGCCACGGTGCGGGCGAAGTTGACCGAGGCGGAGCAGCGCTACACGCCCGATCATCCGGAAGTGAAGCGCCTCAAACGCGCCTTGCAGACCCTCATGGCCCAACAGGCGGCCAATCCGGTCACCGCTGGCGGTATTTCGACCACCGCGAACAATCCGCAATACAACCTGACTGCCACAGAGCTGCAGGGGGCGCGCAACAGTCTCGCCAGTCTCCGGGCGCAGGCCAATGCGCTGCAGAGCAAGATGGGTCAAAGCCGGTTCTTGATCGCTCAGACGCCTGCTGCGGAGCATGAATTTTCGGAAATCACTCGCCGCAAGCAGGCACTGCAGGCCGAGTACCAGCGCATCCAGGACAAGCTGCAAAGCGCCAACCTGGCGCAGACCTTTGAAAGCCAGCAGGGCGGCGAGCGCTTCACCCTGCTGCGCGCCGCCACCGAACCGAAGTCGCCCGCCTACCCCAACCGGGTAGGGCTGATCCTCCTGGGCTTGGTGTTCGGGGGTGCGCTCGCCGGAATCGCGGTGGCCATCACCGAAAGCACCGACAAGAACATCCGCACGGCGCGCGATCTGGCGCTGCCGGAAGGCGTGGCCATGCTGGCAAGCATTCCATTCATCCCGAATAAAGCCGACAAGCGCAGCCGCGTGTTCAAGATGGGTTCGTTGGTGGCTGCCTACTGCGTCGCAGTGTCCGTGGCGGTCGTCGTTATAATAGCTTCGGCGCATCGGTAGTGCTTCCCCTGGGCGAATCGTAGGTAACCATGTCGATCATCGAACGTGCACTTCAAAAGAACCGCAACGGGAAGATCAGTAACAACGCTCCCAGGGTTTCGCGTCCGGCCCGCAAGACCGAGGCCGATCCTTCCGTGGTGCGCGCGGCGACTGCGGAGGGCATTCCCGCGGAACTGCGCATCAAGTCTCTGCCCTTGGAGCTGGATCGTGAACTCTGCCGCAGCCATCGGCTGCTGATCGAAGGCGATCCCGAAAACGACGTCGGTGCCGTGGCTGCCTATCGGATGCTGCGCACCCGTTTGCTGCATCGTGCGCGCGCCAAGGAGTGGACCACCATTGCGGTGACCAGCGCCGGTCCGAATGACGGCAAGACCCTGACCGCGCTGAACCTGGCTTTCAGCATGGCGCGCGAGAAGAGCCGCGACATCATTCTGCTCGATATGGATATGCGCAACCCCAGCATATGCCGCACCTTGGGTGTCGAACCCCACCGCGAACTGCGCAGCTATTTGGAAACCACCTCGAGCATCGATGGGCTGCTGTTCTCCGTCGGCAAGGATAATTTATACATTGCCGGCAGCACCACACCCACCGAGCATGCCTCGGAGCTGCTGTCATCGCCGCGCTTCGATCAATTGCTATGGGACCTGAAGCAGGGTGCGGTGGACCCGGTGGTGCTGATCGACCTGCCGCCGGTTTTGGTGACCGATGATGCCTTGGTGGTGGCGCCGAAGATCGATGCCATTCTGGTGGTGGCCAGCGAGGGTCAGACGGCGCGCACGGATGTGGACAAGGCCCTGAGCCTGCTGTCGGAATTCCCGATCGCGGGTGTGGTTCTCAACCGGGCGGCTGAGACCACGCGGGGATACGACTATGGGTACAAGGCCTAGCACCGTCGTCGCGTCAAAGTCTCTGCGATGAGCACGCCGCTATACGATCGGACCAGGGCGCGCCGCTCCCTGTTCCATACCGTCTTTTTCCGGCTGGCGTCCCAGGTGGCCACGGTTTTGAGCTACGTGGTGCTGGTGCGTTCCCTGCACAAGGAGGAGTTCGGCGTCCTCAGTCTGCTGTACTCCTTCGTTGCGCTGGTGGGAACGGCCGCCTCGCTCGGACTCGAGCAGACCCTGCGCCGCTACCAACCGGAATACCTGAAGGCGGGCAACACGGCGGCGGCGGCATGGCTGGTGCGACGAATTTCCATGCTGCGCTTTGCGGCCAACTGCGTGGTGCTGTGCGCGGTGCTGCTGGCCTGGAATCTGGTCGCCCCTTATTTCGGTCTGGGTGATTATCGATCACAGTTCCTGTCGTTCTGCGTATTGATCCTGCTGTATTTTCAAACGCAGATTCTGCAGCTCACCATGGCGGCACACATGCAGCATCGCTTCAGTGTCGGCTCGGTTGCAATGCTGTCGTATGGGAAGCTGTTGTGGTATTCCGTCCTGGCGGTGGCGGGCGCCCTGACCCTGCGCAACGCGATTTACGCCGACACCCTGGCCTATCTTACGATCTACATCTTCCTGCGCATCATGTATCACCGGCATTGCGCCGCGGCGAAGTCCCATGAGAAATACACGCCGACGGCGGATGAGCGCAGGCGCCTGTTTCGCTACGGCATGTTCAACAATTTCAATGACGCCGGCACCTTCTTCCTGGAATCGCGGGTCGACAATTTCTTCATCGCCGGCTTCATGAATGCCGTGGCCGTGGGTATCTACTCCTTCTACCTGCGCCTCAACGAGATGGCGATCAACCTGCTGCCGAGCCGCCTGTTCGACAACATCATCCAGCCCATGTTCTTCGCCATCAAGCCGCATGAAGCGGACAAGCGGGTGCCGCAGTATTTTACCTTCCTGCTCAATATGAACCTGTTGGTGCTCTGGCCGCTGCTGGCCTTCTCGGTCGCTTATCACGCGGAAATCGTCCGGGTGGTGTTCGGGGGGAAGTTCATCGAGCAATCCTGGTTGCTGTGCGTGTTCCTGGGCTTTGCCACGCTGAACGCCTTTTCCACACCGGTGGCTTTGGTGGCGCAGTACGAGGAAAAAGCGCACATTCAGCTGCTCAGCAAGATATTTGCGGGTTACAACATCCTGGCCTTGTTCGTACTGGTGCCGATGTTGGGGCTATACGGCGCCGCGCTCGCCATCGGCTCATCGCAGGTGTTCAAGAATACTTTCGTCTGGTGGCACACGCGCCGCCGCGCGGTGTGGGTGAACGCGGGCAGCTCCATTGCCGCGAGCGTGGCGTTGTGGGGCGTGGCCGTGCTGCTGTGCGACGGTATCAAAAGATTCTTGCCGGCGCCGGCGCTGGTGCAATTGGCGCTCGGCGCCGTGGTGTTCGCGGGTTTCGCCTTGATCCATGTGCGGGGCCCCATCCTGTGCGCTTCCGATCGCGATATTTTGTTGCGGCTGTTTCCCGGCAAGGAACTGCGCTTATTGCGCCTCCTCGGCTTGATCAATCCCGTGGTCGCCGCTCCCAGCACCCGCTGATGCGTCTGCTGGTCGTCTCTTCGGATACCTATCCGCCGACCCGGGTCGATGTGTCGGTGTTGTTCGGTCAGGTTCTGGCGCACCGCGGACATCACATCGACTGGATCTTGCAGAGCGAAGCAGCCTGCGCCAAACCGTACCGAGCGCCATGGGGCGGCGGGGAGGTGAGGGTGGGGGCCACCGACCTGGGGCAGTCGCTGCTGCGCCGCCTGCACAAGCATGCGTTGGGCATGGCCAACGACTGCCGGCTGTTCTCCAGCCTGCGCCGCGGGCACTACGATGCGATCGAGGTGAAGGACAAATTTCTCGCCGGGCTGCTCGCCGTGATCGCGCGACGGCTGTTTCGCGCACGGTTCATCTACTGGCTGTCATTTCCTTTCCCCGAGTACTACCTGTTGCGAGCCAGGGACGGGACGGCGCGCTATCCCTTGTTATATGTTCTGCGCGGCTGGGCTTTTCACTGGCTGCTGTACCGCTGCTTGCTGCCGGCGGCCGATCATGTGTTCGTGCAAAGCGAACAGATGCGCCTGGACATCGCGGCCCAGGGAATCCCCATCGACAAAATGACCGCCGTGCCGATGGGAGTGCAGGCCAAGCAGTTCGCTGTCGGTGATGCGGATCCGGTGCGCCGCCTGCTTCCCGCCGGCGTTCCGTGTGTGCTGTACCTGGGAACCCTCGACAAGGTGCGTCGGCTGGATTTCCTGATCCGCGTCTTCGCCCGGGTGCACGCTGTGATGCCGGCCGCGCAGCTGTTCATCGTCGGACGCGGCGAGGACCCTTCGGACGAAAGCTTCCTGCAGGCGGAGGTCGCGCGCTTGAATCTGGCATCGTCCGTGGTGTTCGTCGGTCAGCTGCCGCAGCAACAGGCGCTGCAGTACGTGCGGGAAGCGGATGTCTGCGCATCGCCCTTCTACCCGACCCCGGTGCTGCGTTCCACCTCGCCGACCAAGCTGGTGGAGTATCTCGCCCTGGGCAAGGCGGTGGTGGCCAACGACCATCCGGAGCAAAGGCGCGTCATCGAGGAAAGCTGCGCCGGCTACTGCGTCCCCTACGAAGAAGGACCGTTTGCCGATGCGCTGGTGAAATTGCTGCAAGATCCCGAACTGGCCAGCGAGATGGGCCGGCGGGGCCGGCGCTATGCCATCGAGCATCGCTCCTACGAGGTGATTGCCGATACGGTGGAAAAGCGCCTGCTCGCCGTCGTCGCGGGGGCTGCCTGAGCCGCCTTCGGCGCCGCCTGTGCATCGTCAACCCATTCGAACATGGGGGCGGGGCGGAGTATCAGATCAGCCTGCTGATCGATGCGCTGGTGGCGACCGGGCGCTATGACATTCACTATCTGACGCACTTCGTCGATGGTCGCGAGCGCGCCCGGAACTATCAGGTGGTGAAAATCGGCCGCGGCGGCATCCCACGATTGGGCTTCGTGATGGACGCGGCGTCGCTGTCCGGCACATTGCGCGGGCTGAAGCCCGATGTCATCTATCAGCGGGTCGCCGGTGCGTACACCGGCCTTTGCGCCGCCTTCGCCCATCGCCATGCCATTCCCATGGTGTGGCATGTGGCGCATGACACCGATGTGGCACCGCGGTCCTTGGACCCGGGCCGCAACATTCTGCGGGTGCGCTTGGAGAAATGGGCCGCGAACTATGGCGCAAGGCGCGCCACGCGCATCGTCGTTCAAACCCACCATCAGGCCTCATTGCTGAAGCAGAACTTCGGCCGCGCGGCGGATGCCGTGATCCCGAACTTCCATCCGCCCGCTGCAGAGACCCTCGATAAGTCCGGCACACCGACGGTGGTATGGATTGCAAACCTCAAGGCCTGGAAAAGACCCGAGGTGTTCGTGCGCCTGGCTTCGAAGCTTGCCGATTGCAGCGGCGTCAAATTTCTCATGGTCGGACTGCCCGCAGGGTCCGGCCGCTTTCAAGACAGGCTGATGGCGAGCATTGCCGCGCATCCCAACCTCGAATATCTGGGGTCGAAGTCCCATGCGGAGGTGAACTCGTTGCTGGCCCGCGCCAGTATTTTCGTCAATACCAGCACCCAGGAGGGATTTCCGAACACCTTCATTCAATCCTGGCTGCGGGATGTTGCCGTGGTCAGCTTGAGTGTGGACCCCGATCATGTACTCGAGAACAAGCAGGTCGGCATCCTGGCGAAGTCGGAAGCCGGCTTGGCCGATGCGGTGCGTCGCCTGATCGAAGATCCGAGAAGCCGCGAAGCCTATGTCGCGCGCGGGCGCGAACATGCCCTGGCACAACACTCGTTACGCAACACCGAGGAGTTGATCGATCTCATTGACCGTTAGTTTCGGAGTGCGCCGCAATGGGCCGCGCCGGCACGCCGCCGACGATGGCGTGTTCGGCTACGTCGCGCGTGACCACCGCATTGGCGCCGACGATGGCATCGTCGCCGACGGTGATGCGCCCGAGCAGTTTGGCGCCGGCACCGATCTGCACCCGATTGCCGAGCGTCGGCGCGCCATACAGGTCCTTGTATCCGGTGTTCCCGAGCGTGACGCCGTGGCGGATCAGGCAGTCATCGCCGATCACGCTGTCGCCGTGAATGACGATGCAGCCGTGATGTTCGATGGTCAGACGCCGTCCGATTCTTGCAGTGGAGCCGATGCTGATGCCGCAAAAGATCTCGGTTAGCTTGTGTAGAATGACGTAAAGAATGGTCCAGGGAGCCCGGATAATTTTATTCTTGATCACGAACCGGGCGTGTCCAAACCGATACACCAACAGCGCCCAAAACCCCAAAGCGAGCAGCCCTTCACGCTGAGCTCTGAGGTCTTCGAGTAACTTATTCACGATGAGTCACTATGCCCGAGACACGCAGAACAGCACAAGGCGAGCCGCCGCCAGTGTGACCTGGCTCCGCTTCTCGGCGGCTGCCGAATACCGTGATTGAAAACCGGGCGGCGCGAATGACCCTGTGGCTGATGGCCGCGGCTGCCTTGGCGGCGGGGCTGTATGGACGCTTCGCGGGCTTGGGTGTCTGGCCGCTGGGGGTCGATGAATTCTACATCTCCCGCTCCATCGACAATCTGCTGCGCACCGGACTGCCGGCCTTTCCCTGCGGCGGCTATTACACCCGCGGACTGCTGTATCAGTACACGGTCGCCGGTCTGCGTCTTCTGGGCAGCTCGCCTGAGTTTGCCGGACGCCTGATCGCCGCGCTCAGCAGTTTAGGCGTGTTGCCCGCGGCCTATCTTCTCGGCAAGCGCGTGCGTGATCCGCTGGCCGGGTGGCTGGTGGTCATCATGTTGTGCCTGTCGGTGTGGGAAATCGAGATGGCGCGATTTGCCCGCATGTACGCACCCTTTCAGGCGGTGTTCGCCTGGTACCTGTTGGCCTATCTGCGCTTCACCGTCGACCGGCATGCACCCGCCCTGCGCTGGATGATGGGTTTGTCGGTGCTCGGCGTGCTGCTGTGGGAGGGCGGCGTGCTGCTGGGAGTCGCGAATTTATTCGCGCTGTTCACCGTCACGTGGGGCCAACGTGCCGTTGCGCGCGACTGGCGCCGCTGGCTGCTGCTCATCGGCCTGTTGATACTGCTGTACGTTGCGACCAAGGATCTGCGCGGTTTTGCGGAAGTTCCCGGCGAGGTCGGCGACGCCGATCCGGCAACACCGCTGCAAACCCTGAGTCTCGGCATCTCCACGCTGCTGCGGCATTGGGTTCGAAGCGCCGCATTCCTGCTGCCGCTGGCGCTGGCATTGCGTGCCTGCCGATGGATGAACACGCAGCGCCAGCGCGGGCTGATGGTCGCCGGGCTGCTCATCGTGCTGGCGGCCGCGGCGGCGCACGCCTTTGTCGCGGCAGGCGGGATTCTCATGCTGTTGCTGCTCATGCGCATCGGCGATTGGCACACCATGAGCAGCCGTGGTGCACTGGATTTTTGGGCTGCGTTGGCTGCGTTTGCGCTGTACTGGTTGTTTGCCGCCGACGCGAAGTCGGCGCTGCTGTTTGGATTCCCCGACGTGTTCGATCATGTGCTGCGGCCGTGGCTGCGCGCGGTACCCGTGCTCACCGTCGGACTGCTGGCATCGGTGGCTTACCTGTGCATCAGTTCGATTGCCGCCGGCAAGGACTCGGCCGATCCGGTTGCCGCGCTGCTCAGTCTGAGCATTCTGCTGGTGCTGACCGTCGGCGCCTCGCCGACCGATCGCATCGAGACGCGCTACACCTTTTTCCTGTATCCGCTGTTGCTGTCATTCGCCGTGCAGGCGATTCTGCAGATCGTTCAGGCCCTTGCATGGCTACGCCGCCTGCCGGTGATCATCAGCGCCTTCATCCCCTTGCTGTGCTTTGCCTCGAGCGGCGATTTCCAACCTCGCCATCTGGCCCATGTCGACTCGGCGGCTGTGAACTTTCGAGTCGGCATGCCGCAGCATCAATCGGAACATTACTATCCGCGAAACGACATTCGCGGCGCCGCCGAGTGGCTGGATGCAAATGTACGTCCGGGCGATGTGGTGATTGCGGGTATCCCCAGCCTCGATCAGTACTATCGTCACATCGATTACTTCTTTCTCGAGGCGGACGACCCGCGCTACGAAACCTACGTCTGCCGCGATGGGCACACCGAACGCTGGACCAACTTGCCGGTGTTGTACAAAGTTGAGGCCCTCAAGCCGCTGATCGACGGCAAGCATCGCATCGTGGCGAACGTCTATTCGGCCGCCGAGCGGCAGCTGCGCGACTATGCGCTGGCGGCGGGGTGGACGGTGAAACGTGTGTGGATTGCCGATTCCGGCACGGCCGATGTGCTGCTCATCACCGGGGCGGGGACATGAGGCTGTTGCTGCGTTTGAGTGCCGTGCGCGGCATCGGCTGGTACGTAGGCATGGTCGGTGCCGCTT
>CAZZWM010000041.1:0-28246 GCA_964657945.1 uncultured Steroidobacteraceae bacterium | reverse complement strand
CGACGATGACGACGAGGATGAGGACGAGGAAGACGAGCGCGAAGAATACTAGGGCCTAGCTCGGTGGCCCGATGCGAACGCCGGCCGCGTATGCAGGCGGCCGGCTAAGGTTCGCTAGATTTTCTCGAGCCAGCCGTGCCGGTCGGGCGCCTCACCCTGCTGGATGGCGACCAGTTGCGCGCGTAGCGCCCGCGTCAGCGGACCGACTTCGCCGTTGCCCACTTTGTATTCGGTGCCCTGGTAGATCAACGTGCCGACACCTGCGAGCACTGCCGCCGTGCCTGACAATGCCGCCTCGCCGCTGCGCACCCACTCCAGCATCTCTTTCACGGTGAACACGCGCTCCGCCACGGCGTAGCCCATGTCGCGGCCCATGGTCAGCAAGGAATCCCGCGTCACTCCGTGCAGGAACGTGCTGTCCAAGCTGCGCGTCAGCAATTCTCCCTGGCGGATCAGGAAAAAATTCGCGGCCCCGGTTTCCTGCACTTCGCCCCCCGGGCAAAACAACACCTGATCAACCTGGTGCTTGGCGCGGGCCGCCAACGTAGGGCCCAATGCAGCCGCATAGTTGCCGCCGGTCTTTACCATGCCCATCTGCGCTGCCGAGCGGGTGTTGACGTCGTCGACCAGAATGCGCAGCGGCTTGATGCCGCCGGCGAAGTAATCCCACACCGGGCTCGCCAACACGATCAGCGTGGCCTCCAGCGTCGGCGTGGCGGCGGCGCCGATGTTGGCCGTGGTGCCGAAAATGATCGGCCGCAGATACAGTGCGCCGGGCGCCTCGGGCACCGCGTCGCGGCTGCGGTCGATCACACCGCGCACCATGTCGGCCACCTGCTTGGCGTCCGGTTCCGGCAGCACCAACTGCCGCGCGCTCTGACGCAGGCGCTGGATGTGACGGTCCATGCGAAACACGTGAACCGAGCCGTCGGCACGGCGGAATGCCTTGAATCCTTCGAAACAGCTGCTCGAGTAGTGCAGCACATGCGCCGCCGGACTCAGCTGCAGGGGAGCGACGGGCATTAGTTCGCTGGCACTCCACTTGCCATCTTTATACGTCGCCACCGCCATGTGGGAAGCGAGCACGGTGCCGAATGCGGGTCTTTGCGGTTGTGAAGTCATGAGTGCCTAAGCCTTGGGAATGAAAATCATCGCCGGATGTTCGAGCAGCTCTTTCAACCCCTGAATCATGGCTGCTGCGTCATAACCGTCCACGAAGCGATGATCGAAGGACGATGACAGATTCATGATGCGCCGGACGGCCACTGCGCCTTGATGGACCACGGGACGCTCCACGGCCTTGTTCAGGCCGATGATGGCCACTTCGGGAGCGTTGATGATGGGCGTCGAGGCGATGCCGCCGAGTTTGCCCAGGCTGGTCACCGTGATGGTCGAGCCGCTCAGTTCGTCGCGGGTGGCCTTGTTGTTGCGCGCTCGTTCGGCCAGGCGCCGAATCTCGCCGCCGACTTCCCAAATCCCCAGTGCCTGAGCATTGCGGATCACGGGCACTTTCAGTCCCTCCGGGGTCTGCGTCGCGATGCCCACGTGCGCCGCGCGGTGCCGCACCAGCACGCCGCGCGACGCGTCGTACAGGACATTGCACTGGGGAAAGGATTCCAACACCCGCGTCAGCGCGACCACCACGAAGGGCAGCAGGCTCAATGCGCCCGCTTCCTTGGGACGCGAATGGTTCAAATGCAGCCGCAATGCCTCGAGTTCGGTGACGTCGACCTCTTCGACGTAGGCGAAGTGCGGAATGTTGCGCTTTGCTTCGCTCATGCGTTCGGCGATCAAGCGTCGCAGTCCGATGACCTTGATCTCGGTGGTCGCAGGCCCCGCTTCCACGCGCGCGCCCGCGGCGAGCGGCGCTCGCACCGCCGACTCCAGGTCGCCGCGCACGATGCGTCCGCCGGGACCTGAGCCCGCCACCGTGGCCAGATCGATGCCGGCTTCATGGGCGCGGCGTCGATTGGCCGGCGATGCCATGACGCGCCCTTGGCGCACGGGTGCACTCGCCGGCGCGGGCGCCGGCGCCGGCGCTGCCGCAACCGGTTGCGCGGCTGTGGCCGTCGCTGACGCCACGGGCTGCGCCGCCGCTGCCGAGCCGCTCGTTTCGAACACGATCAGCGGCGCGCCCACCGCGATTTTGTCGCCGGCGGCGCCGTTGATCGAGACCACTGTTCCGCTCACCGGCGCGGGGACCTCCACGGCGGCCTTGTCGGTCATGACTTCGACGATGACCTGGTCTTCGTTCACGAGGTCGCCCGGCTGGGTGTGCCAGGCCACGATCTCCGCATCGACGGTGCCTTCTCCCAAGTCCGGCATCTTGAAGATGAACTGACTCATGCCGGCTCCAGGGCCGCCAGAAGCGCTCGCGTCACGCGAGCTTGCCCGGGAAAGTATTCCCATTCGAACGCATGCGGATACGGCGTATCCCAGCCGGTGACCCGCTGAATCGGCGCCTCCAGGTCCCAGAAGCATTCCTCCTGGACGATGGACAGGATCTCCGCGCCAAAACCGGAGAAGCGCGTCGCCTCGTGCGCAATCACGCAGCGGCCGGTCTTGCGCACCGAGGTGCAGATGCTGTCGACATCCAGCGGCACCAGCGAGCGCAAATCGATGATCTCGGCATCGAGGTTCATCGCGGCCGCGGCCGCTTCGGCCACATACACCATGGTGCCGTAGGTGACGATGGTCACCGCCGAACCTTCGCGCACGATATCTGCCTTGCCCAGCGGCACGGTGTAGTAACCGCCCTCGACCTGGCCTTTCGGATGCGCGCTCCACGGAGTCGCCGGTTTGCCCGGATCGCCGTCGAACGGGCCGTTGTACAGACGTTTGGGCTCGAAGAACACCACCGGATCATCGTCCTCGATCGAGGTGATGAGCAAGCCCTTGGCGTCTTGGGGATTGGAGGGCATCACCACCTTGATGCCGCTGACATGCGTGAAAATTCCCTCCGGACTTTGCGAGTGCGTCTGGCCGCCGCGGATGCCGCCGCCGCAGGGCGTACGGATGGTGACCGGCGCCGAAAACTCGCCCGCGCTGCGATAGCGGATACGCGCCAGTTCGCTGACGATCTGATCGAAGCCCGGATAGATATAGTCGGCGAATTGAATCTCGGCCACCGGCCGCAAGCCGTTGACCGCCATGCCGATGGCGGCTGCGATGATGCCGCCCTCGGCGATCGGCGTATCCAACACGCGATTCTCGCCGTACTTGCGCTGCAGGCCTTCCGTGGCGCGAAACACGCCGCCGAAGTAGCCGATATCCTCGCCCATCAGCACCACCGACCGGTCGCGCTGCATCACGATGTCCATGGCAGAGTTCAAGGCCTGGATCATGTTCATGGTGGCCATGCTACTTTCTCTCCAGTCGCATCAGAGCCTGCTGCCTCTTCAAATGCTCCGGCATTTCCTTGAAGACATCCTCGAACATCAAATCGGCATCGAGTCGCGGTCCCTCGCTCATCGTGCCGTACTGGGTGGCCTCCTTCCAACTCGAGTTCACCAGGGCTTCAAGTTCCGTGCCCAGGGCTTGGTGGCGCTGTTCCGACCATTCGCCAAGTTTGATCAAGTGCTGCTTCAATCGCAGGATGGGATCGCCCAAGGGCCAGTGCTCCTGATCGTCCTTGGCTCGATAACGCGCCGGATCGTCGCTGGTGGAGTGCGCCGCCGCGCGATACGTCACCAACTCGATCAACGTAGGACCCGAACCGGTGCGTGCCCGCTGCGCCGCCCACTGCGTGACGGCATGCACGGCCAGAAAATCATTGCCGTCGACGCGAATGCCGGCGATTCCGTAACCCGGGCCGCGCGCCGCAAAAGAGCGCTGTTCACCGCCCGCATAGCCTTGAAAGGTGGAGATCGCCCACTGGTTGTTCACCACATTCAAGACCACCGGCGCCTGATACACCGACGCAAACAACAAGGCATGATGGAAATCCGCCTCTGCGCTGCTGCCCTCGCCGATCCAGCTGGCCGCGACGTGATCCTCACCCTTGATGGCAGCCGCCATCGCCCAGCCCACGGCCTGTGGAAACTGGGTCGCCAGATTGCCGGAGATTGAAAAAATATTTCCCGGCTTGGAGTGATACATGACCGGCAACTGCCGTCCCTTGCACATGTCCCTGGTGTTGGACAGCAACTGGCACATCAGATCGAGCAGGGGAATGCCGCGGGCGATCTGCAAACCCTGGTTGCGATAGGAGGGGAACAGCATGTCGCCTCGACGCAGCGCCATGGCCTGCGCCACCGACACCGCTTCCTCGCCGAGCGAGCGGATGTAGAACGAGATCTTGCCGGCGCGCTGCATGCGTTGCATGCGATCGTCGTACACCCGGGTCAACAGCATGTGGCGCAAGCCCGCTTGCAGATCGGCCGCGTCGAGGTGCGGATGCCAGGGTCCGACCGCGTCGCCGGAGTCATCCAGCACCCGCACCAGCTCCACCGACAAATTCTCGATGTCGCGCGCGCGCGCATTCACCTGAGGCTTGTGCACCGCTCCCGCCGGCGACACATGCACGTAACTGAAATCCGGCGCCTGGCCCGGTCGCGCGGGAGGGCTGGGTAGATGCAGTCGCGATTTGCTATTCATTTGCGTAATTTACGGCCCCATCCGTTTTAGTGTTGCATTCATTAGGGATCGACCGGATAATTCGGTATATTCATTCCATTGAACTCCAAAGAGTGGAAAAAACAGTTCGCCCCGTCATCGATCGCTTGGATTTGCGCCTGCTCGACATTCTACAGAGGCACGGCGCCTTGTCCGCTGCGGAGGTGGCGGGGCAGACCAAGTTGTCGACCACCACCTGCTGGCGCCGCATTCAGCAGCTCGAACAAAACGGCGTCATCAAGGCACGCGTCGCCCTGCTCGACCGCAATTCGCTCGGTTTGGACGTCACCATTTTTGCGCACGTCAAGCTCGCCACCACCGGCCGCGACGCCATCGGTGAATTCGAAGCGGCCATTCGCGATCGCGCCGAAGTGCTGGAGTGCTACACCCTCACCGGCGAATGGGATTTCCTGCTGAAAATCGTCACCAAGAACATCAAAGCCTTCGAAGCGTTCTATCTGGACTATCTGTCACGCATCCCCTGCGTGCGTTCGGTGAACTCATCCGTTGCCGTCACCGTCATCAAGGAGTCGACAGCGCTGCGGCGCGTCAAGCGCTGCGGCGCAACGTCGAGCGCAGCTGAATGCCGTCGTGATCCGCGAACAACTCCGCAATCCAATCGACGAACACCCGCACTTTGTTGGATAGATGCCGGTTCTGCGGATAGACCAGACTCAAGGGCATGGGCTCGGCAAACCAGTCGCCAAGCACTATTCCCAAGCTGCCGCGTTCCAGGGCTTCCTTCAGCACGAAGGCCGGAATCTGCGCGATTCCCATGCCCGCCTCCGCGGCAGCAACGTAACTGTTCTCATCATCCAGAGCGATGAAGCCGCGCAGCGCAATGCTCAACCGCTCGCCGTCTTTGGCGAAGCTCCACTCGGGCACTTTACCGGTGCGGCGGGCGAAGTGATTGATGCAGCGGTGCGCGCTCAGATCGTGCGGATGTTGCGGCTGTCCGTGCACCGCGAGATACGAAGGCGCCGCGCAGGTGCCGAAATACAGCTGCCCGACGCGGCGTGCCACCAGGGCCGAATCTTGCAACTCGCCGCTCCACACCGCGCAATCGATGCCCTCTTCGATGAGGTCGGCACGCTGCTCGCCGCTGCTCAGTTGCAATTCGATGCCGGGATAGCGCTCGAAGAAAGCCGGCAGCGCCGGCACGATGACCAAGCGCGCCATCAAGCTCGGCGCATCCACCCGCAAACGGCCGCTGGGCGCCCCGCGGCGCTGCGCCAAGGACTCCTCGGTATCCTGCACCTCGGCCAAGATGGCCACACAGCGCGGATAGTAGGCGGCGCCGTCGGGGGTGACGCTTATGGTGCGTGTGGTGCGATTCAGCAATTTCACGCCCAAGGAGGCTTCCAGCTGCTGAATGAGCGAGGTGGCGGTGGCTTTGGGAATGGCCAGACTGTCGGCCGCGCGGCTGATTCCGCCGGTTTCAACCACCCGGGCGAACAATTGCATGGCTTGCAGTTTGTTCATAGATTATTCCGAAATCGGAATACTGATTTCAGATTGAGGCTCTTTATACCAGTTAAAAGAACAATATCATCCCTTCCAGCCGATCTTTCATCAATTTTCAGGAGCACTCATGGCCGGCAGCATCAAGCACATTTCCAAGGACAGCTTCACCAGCGACGTTTTGGAATCCAAGGTCCCGGTGTTGGTCGATTACTGGGCCGAGTGGTGCGGACCCTGCAAGATGATCGCGCCCGTGCTGGATGAATCGGCGCAGAGCTACGCCGGGCGGTTGGAAATCGCGAAGGTGAACGTCGACGAGCATCAGGCTTTGGCTGCCAAGTACCACGTGCGTGGCATTCCCACGCTGATGCTGTTCAAGAACGGCGAAGTGGTGGCGACCAAGGTCGGCGCGGTCTCCAAGGCACAGCTAACCGCCTTCATCGACGCGAACCTTTAGTCCGCGAACCGTTAGGCGAGCAGCACGGTCGCGCCCATGGTCTTGCGCGACTCCAGGTCACGGTGCGCGGTGGCGGCATCGCGCAGCGCGACGCGCTGGCCGACATGCGCTTTCACCTGACCCGACTCGAGTTTGGCGAACAAATCCGCGGCGCGGCGGGTCAGGTCTTCGCGGGCCTTGATGTAGTCGAACAGCGTCGGGCGGGTCGCGTACAGCGATCCGCCGCCGGCCAGATCCGAGAACTTGAAATCGGCGATGGCGCCTGAGGACTGGCCGAAGTGCACGAACATGCCGCGTTCCCGCAGGCATTTGAGCGAGCCCCGCCAGGTGTCGTGGCCCACCGAGTCGTACACCACCTCGCAGCCCTTGCCGCCGGTGAGTTCCTTGACCTTCGCTACGAAATCCTCGGCGCGGTAATCGATGACATGCGAATAACCGTTGGCCTTGGCCACAGCGGCCTTCTCCGCCGAGCCCGCCGTACCGATGCAGGTCACACCCAACATTTTCAGCCACTGGCCCATGAGCAGGCCCACCCCGCCGGCCGCCGCGTGCACCAGCACGGTGTCGCCGGGCTTTACCGGATAGCAGGTGGTCAGGAGAAATTGCGTGGTAAGCCCCTTGAGCATCACCGAGGCGGCGACGTCGAAGTCCACGCCGTCGGGCAGTTTCACCACACGGTCCGCGGGCAGGGTGCGCCGCGTGCGATAGGCGCCGTTCGGCAACACGTAGGCCACGCGATCCCCCGGCTTCAGGTCGGTCACCGCGGAGCCTACCTCGTCCACCACGCCCGCCGCTTCGCCGCCGGGGATCAAAGGCGTGGAAGGCCAGGGATAGATGCCCTTGCGAAAGTAGGTGTCGATGAAATTCACGCCCACCGCGTGCTGCGCGACGCGCACCTCATGGGCGCCGGGCGCCGCGGTCGGGAGCTCGGTCCATTGCAGATTTTCGGGGCCGCCCGGTGTGCGTACCACAATGGCAAATTCAGCAGTCTTTTCCGTCATCGAGTCCCCCTGTGGCCGGCTATGATTATCGCATGGCATTCACCCAAGAGCATTGCATGCGCAGCCGCAGGGATTTTCCCGCGCTCACCAAAAATCCGCAGCTGGCATTTCTCGATGGGCCGGGCGGCAGCCAGGTGCCGCAGGCGGTGGTCGACACGCTGGCCGATTTTTATGCCACCTGCAACGTCAACACGCATGGAAAGTTCGCGCCCTCGCAGGAGGTAGATCGGCGCATGGGTGCTGCGCGCGAAACGCTGGCGGCATTTCTCGGCGCCGAACATGCCGGCTGCATTTCCTTCGGCCAAAACATGACCACGTTGAATTACTCATTGAGCGCCGCCATCGGCAAGAACTTGCAGCCCGGCGACGAAGTGCTCATCACGCAGTTGGACCATGAGGCCAATCGCGGACCCTGGCTGCGCCTCGCAGAGCGCGGCGCCAAGATCCAGGAAGTCCGGCTGCTGCCGGGCGGCGTGCTCGACTACGATGACATGGCCGCCAAGATTTCCGCGCGCACCAAGGTGTTTGCCATCGGCGCTGCCTCGAATGCCTTGGGAACAGTCAATGACATCGCATTGGCGCGGCGCCTGACGCGGGCCACCGGCAGCTTGCTCATCGTCGATGCCGTGCACTACGCGCCGCACTTTCCCTTGGATGTGCGCGCACTCGGGGCGGATTTCCTGCTCTGCTCGGGCTACAAGTTCTACGGGCCGCATGTCGGCGTGCTGTATTCCCGGCCCGGCGCGCTCGATGCACTTTGCACCGATCGCCTGGTCGTCCAGGATCCAAAGGCGCCTTATCGAATCGAAACCGGCACGCTGAACCACGCCGCCATCGACGCGCTGCGCGCCGCCGTCGACTACATCGCCGGCTGGGGCAGCGGCACCACGCTGCGCGCGCGCATACTCGATGCGATGAACGGCATCTGCGCCTACGAGCATGAGCTCGCGAAGTTCTACCACGATGCCGTGAAAAGCATACCCGGCGTTCATGTCTGGGGTCCCGGATTCGACAGCCGCTCCCGGGCCCCGACCGTATCCATCACCCTCGACAGGGCCGGCGCGGGGGAGGTTGCGGGCGCGCTCGCAGACCGCGGCATTTGCGTCTGGGATGGGCATTTCTACGCCTCGCGTGCCTTGCAGATCTTGAATCTCCAAGATCGCGGGGGTTTGTTGCGCACGGGCGTTTCCCTGTACACCACGCGCGAGGATCTGCAGCGCCTCATCGCCGGCATCGAAGCCTTGGCCAAAGGGCCTGTTCACAGGTCCTAAGCGCGCAGGTGCTGCGCCAGATCCGCGGCCCATTGGCGCAGTTCAGCGGCGCCGGTGGTCTCCCAGTGGTCGGCTCGCAGCATGGGGCCCAGGTAGAACAGCCGGTCGCTGACCTGGCCTTGGCGATCGATGCAGGCGCCGTGGGCGCCGGTGCGCAATCCGAGTTGCAATGCATCGGCGGCTATCATTCCTGACTTGAGCAGCGATTGCGTCAACGGATCGATGGAGCGCTCCAGCACGTAGTCAGGTCCCAAGCCGTTGATGACCCAATCCACCTGCAGCGACTCGCAGTCCGCCGGCGGTGCTCCGCGCGGTTCCCACCAGACCTTGATGCGCCCGTCCCGCTCCGCGATCTTCTGCACGCGGCCCGCCTTGATCTCCAACCGCCCGAGCCCGCGCAATTGTTCGAGGCGCTGTGCCGACTGCGGCGGCTGCCGATGGCGATGCACCGACCAGAACGCCAACAAGTGCCTGACGAAGCGCCGGCGCTCGAGCTTGGGCAAGGTGTGCCACAGCGGCTGCGCCAAATGGCGCACCAGTTGGATCACCTGGCGCCAATCACCGCCGCGGGCTTCCGCTTCCGCCGCCAAGCGTCGAACCGTCCGCAGCAATTCCCTGAGCGAATGAGCGGCCGCCAGCAACTTCGGGCCGTCCTCCTGCAGTTCTACCTCCGATGGATCGATCCTCTGAAAGGACTGGGACAAGGGAATCAAACCGCGTCGCGACAGCGTGTGCACCAGGGGCAGTTCATCGCGGCCATGAGTCAACGCCAGTACCACATCGGCCATGGTCAGGCCGTTGCCCACCACGAGCACGGCGTGATGCGATGCCAGATCCTGCGGCAGATCCCAGGGATCGTGCACGTAGCCGGGGTGGCCTTGGATTTCCTCGGCCCACGGCAGCAGCGGCGGGGGCGGATTTCCCAGCGCCAGCACCACGCGGTCCGCCACGATGGGCTGGTGCGCAGCGGACGACACGCGCAGGCGCCGCTGTTCCGCCGGCTCGATCCTCTGCACGTCGCCCTGTACGCGCCGCAGCCGCACGTGCGCGGGCGCGGCCCGCTCGGCGCACATCAAAGCCTCCTCCAAATACTCGCCGTACCAAGCGCGCGGCAGAAAATCCTCAGCCTCGGCATCCGGCTTCTTGCGTTGCGCGAAGCGTACAAAATCCGCCGGATCTTGGCGGTCGATGGACATGCGCCCGGCCGCGACATTCAACAAATAGGGAAACTCGCGTTGCGCGTAGGCGACGCCGCGCCCGACTGAAGGATTGCGATCGAACAGCACGATATCGGTGGCAACGGACGGGGGCTGGCGCAGCAAGTTCACTGCCAACACCGTCCCCGAGAATCCGCCGCCGACAATGACGACGGTGTAGCGCATCGTTGAAAATCCTACCAAGCCGTAACCCCGAGAAGGTGCGAGCGACGCCTCGTTAAGTTAGCATTGTCATCATGAACGCAGTGAACGCCGAACTCAGCAACCCGATGCGCACCGACGGTTTCGAATTCGTCGAGTATGCGGCACCCGATCCCGAATTGCTGCGCCGGTTGTTCGAAAGCATGGGCCTGCCCGCCGTGGCCCGGCACCGCTCCAAGAATGTCACCCTGCATCGTCACGGCGACATCAACTTCATCATCAACGCCGAGCACGACAGCTTCGCGCAAAAGTTTGCGCGGGCGCACGGACCTTGCGCCTGCGCCATGGCGTTTCGTGTGGCCGACGCGCGCTTCGCCTACGCGCGAGCCCTCGAACTGGGTGCGAAACCCGGACCCGCCACGGCCGGACCGATGGAATTGAACATTCCCTGCATCGAAGGAATCGGCGGCAGCCTGATCTATCTCGTCGACCGCTACGGCGAGCGCACCATCTATGACGTCGATTTCCTGCCGGTTGCGGCCGCTGGGCCGTCGACGCGCGACGGCGACGTCGGCCTGACCCGCATCGATCATCTCACGCACAATGTCCGGCGCGGCAACATGAATCTTTGGGCCGGCTTCTACGAGAAGCTGTTCAACTTCCGGGAGATCCGTTACTTCGCCATCGAAGGCAAGCAGACCGGATTGTTCTCGCGCGCCCTGACCTCGCCCTGCGGAAAGATTCGCATCCCGATCAACGAAAGTCAGGACGACAAGAGTCAGATCGAAGAGTATCTGAACGAATACAAGGGCGAAGGCATTCAGCACATCGCCCTGGGCACCAACGACATCTACAAGACGGTCGATGCCCTGCGCGGCCGCGGGGTCGAATTTCAAGACACTCCGCAGACCTATTACGAGGGCATCGATGCCCGCGTCGATGGCCACGAAGAATCCATATTGGAGCTGCAGAATCGCAGCGTCTTGATCGACGGCAGCGCCAAGAGCGGCATCCTGTTGCAGATCTTCACCAAGAACGCGATCGGACCCATATTCTTCGAAATCATCCAGCGCAAGGGCAATGACGGCTTCGGAGAGGGAAACTTTCAGGCGCTGTTCGAATCGATCGAACTGGACCAGAAACGCCGCGGCGTGATTTGAGTTCCCTGCCCGGCTGCAACCTCTGCAGCCCGCGCGTGTCATACCTGGGTAGTTGCCGGTTCCTCGGGAGCGTTGAACTTCGAGGAAACGCCCATATCTAACGCTGAAGGGTCAATTCGACCTGTTGGGGGCCTGTATGCGAAGTTTCATCCTTGCTGCTGCCTTGAGTCTGGGCGCGATGTCGGCCATGGCGGCCGACGCTGAGCCAACCATGAGCCAGATCTATGCCGCGGCCGAAGGCGGCCATTTGGATCAGGCTCAGCAGATGATTACCCAGGTCCTGGCGGACCGTCCCAACAGCGCCAAGGCGCACTACGTGCAGGCGGAGCTGTTTGCCAAAGAAGGCAAGACCACTGAAGCGCGCGCCGAATTGGGTACGGCCGAGCGCCTGAACCCCGGCCTGACCGATTTCAGTCAGCGCTCGGTCGCCGAATTGAAGGGCCAACTGGGCCTTGCCGGCAACCGTGCGCTGCCGGCGCAGCGCGCCGTCGTGGTTCCCTCCCGTTCCGAACCCGGCATCCCCTGGGGCAAGCTGCTGATTGCCGTTGGCGTCATCGCCCTGCTGTTCATGCTGTTCCGTCGGCGCCCCACCTATAGCCAGTATCCCGCCGCCGGCGCCGCCCCTGGCCCGGGCTATGGCCCTCCCGGTTCAGGCTATGGTCCCGGCTACGGCCCAGGCCCCATGGGCGGCGGTGGCGTCGGCTCCGGCATCGCAGGCGGCCTGGCCTCGGGGTTGGCGGTCGGCGCAGGTGTGGTGGCCGGCGAAGAGCTGGCGCATCATTTCCTGGACGGCGGCCGTCGCGACGGCGGCGTGATACCGTCAGCCGACGCGGCAGACGCAGGCTACAGCAGCAACTCCGACATGGGCGGCTCGGATTTCGGCGCCAACGATTCGGGTTCGTGGGACGACGGCGGCGGCTCCGGTGGCGGTGGCGGCGACGACTGGAGCTAGTCTCCCACTGGAGGATTTCGATTTCCCCATTCGGGCGCCCCAACAAGGGCGCCCTTTTTATTACTGGGGCGACGATGCATCCGTGCTTACACCGCCGCCGCGACGTAGTCATGCAGGGCCTTCATGCCGAACGAAATGTCCTGCAGCACCCCATTCACGAAAAACGTCGGCGTCGCGCGTATGTGGCTGCGGGTGCCGCTGTCGATGTGTTCGCGCACCCGCTGCAGATAAATGTGATCGTCCATCTCGGCCACGTAGCGCGTCATGTCCAGCCCCAGGTCTGCAGCGTAATGCTGCAAATCCTTGGCCTTCAGGTGCGCCTGGTTGCGAAACAGCACTTCGTACATTTCCCAGAACTTCCCCTGAGCGGCCGCGGCTTCGGCGGCTTCAGCGGCGAGAAGTGCATGCGGATGCGCCTCCACCAAGGGGAAGTGGCGGAATATGAAGCGCACCCGGCTCGGATAGCGCTCCATCAACAAGGTCGGTGTCGTCGCGGCAACCTTGCAGCTGGGGCACTCGAAATCTCCGTACTCCACCACGGTGACGCGGGCGTGATCCGGCCCCAGCGAATGATCGGCGGGCTGCGGAGGCAACGACAAAGTGCCTGCATGGGATGTGCTCATGAGTCGAACTCCTTCGCTGATATTAGACGCGTGTCGGCATCTCGATTGGCCGTATGGTCACACGAATGACGTTCGAGCGGCGCAGCAGCTTCAGCTCACACTCACGGCCGATCAGGCCGGCGTCGAGCAGCCGCTGCAAACTGTCGATGCCGTCGGTGGGCTTGCCGTCGAGCTCCAGCATGCGATCGCCGGCCTCGACACCGGCCAGGGCGGCGGGACTGCCCGCGACACGTTCCGACACCAGCACCGCTCTGCCCTTGGTCAAATTGAAATGCCGAACCACGCGGGTGGCGATCGGCACGGTCGCGCCCGACACGCCGATGTAGGCCCTGCGCACGCGGCCGTGCGCAAATATCTGCTGAATCACCCACTTGGCGGTGTCGATGCCGGTGGCGAAACAGATGGCCTGAGCTTGGGGAATCATGGCCGTGTTCACGCCGATGACCTGTCCCTTGGAGTCCACCAACGGACCTCCGGAGTTTCCCGGGTTGAGCGCAGCATCGGTTTGGATGACATCGTGCATCAGCCGGCCCGAGGTGGCCCGCAAGGTGCGTCCCAGCGCCGACACCACGCCGGTGGTCACGCTCTTGGAGTAGCCGAGCGGGTTGCCGATGGCGATCGCGATCTGGCCCACCTTCAACTGCGAGGAGTCGCCGAACTGCACATAGGGCAGCGCCGCCGGCGAACCGATGCGCAGCACCGCAAGATCCGAGTCCGGATCGTTGCCGACCAGATCAGCGCTGAAGCGCGACTCGTCGTTCAAGCCGACGGTGATTTTCTCCGAGCCGTGCACCACGTGGCTGTTGGTCAGCAGGTAACCATCCGGCGTGAACAGAAAACCGGATCCACTGCCGCGCGCCGCAGCACGCGAGCCTGGCTTCGCGCCGTGCACGACCTCGATGAAGGTGACCGCCGGCGCGACCCGTTCCAAGGCGCCGATCACCGCCCCGGAATAGGCGTCCAGCAAGCCGTCGTCGGCGATGCCCGCGGCGTCATGGGCCGAAGCGGTGGAGATCCACGGCGGATCGTCGAGCATCGTCACCCGAGAATGATTTTGGAGGTGGAGCTCAAGCCTTCCACGATCAGCCGGTTGACCCGCTTCACGAAGGTTGCCGGATCGTCCAGCTCGCCACCCTCCGCCAGCATCGCCTGGTCATACAAGACGAGAGCGAGATCGGCGAAAGCGCCATCGTCGGCCGTGTCCTTGAGCCTCTCGATCAGCGGATGTTTCGGGTTGACTTCGAGGATCGGCAGCGTGGCGAACGGATTGCTCTGGCCCGCCTGCTTCAGGATGCGATTCATCCGCAGGCTCATGCCGAATTCACCGGCCACCAACACAGCCGGCGAGTCGGTGAGCCGCGCGGAAACCTGCGCGCTCGCCACCTTGCCCACCAGGCTTTTGCTCAATCGCTCCAAAGTGTCCTTGAAGGCGGACTCGGCCTGCGCTTTCTCCGGCGTTTCGATCGCGGAGGCGACGTCGGCCGCGGCACTGGCCACATTCGCGATGGTTTTGCCCTCGAACTCATGCAGATGGCCCGCGACCCATTCATCGATGCGATCGGTGAGCAACAGCACTTCCATGCCCTTGGCGCGAAAACCCTCCAAATGCGGACTGTTGCGCGCGGCCGCCAGCGTATCGGCGGTCAGGTAATAGATGGCCTTTTGATCGGCCTTCATGCGCGACACATAGGCTTCCAGGGTCGCATCCTGAACGTCGCCCGCGCCTGCAGTGGAGTTGAAACGCAACAGTTTTGCGATGCGCGTTTTGTTGGCCGCATCGTCGATGATGCCTTCCTTCAGCACCACGCCGAAAGTCTTCCAGAATTCGGCATACTCCTCGGGCTTGTTGGCCGCCAGATCCTCCAGCATGTCGAGCGAGCGCTTCACCAGCGCGGATTTGATCTTCTCCACGGTGCGATTGTTTTGCAGCAATTCCCGCGACACGTTCAGCGGCAGATCGGCGGTGTCGACCAGGCCGCGCATGAAGCGCAGATACGGCGGCAGGAGTTCCGCAGCCTTGTCCATGATGAACACGCGCTTGACGTACAGCTGCACGCCGCTCTTCTGCTCGCGCTCGAACAGATCGTAGGGTGCACGTTTCGGCAGATACAGCAGCGAGGTGTACTCGATGTTGCCTTCGACCTTGTTGTGCGCCCACAGGCGCGCATCGTCCGAGTCGTGCGTCAGATGTTTATAGAAGGCCTGATAATCCGCATCGCGGAGCTCCGCTTTCGGCCGGGTCCAAAAGGCCTTGGCCTGATTCAGGGTTTCCGGCGTCTCGCCGGTCTTCAGGACGATGGGAATGCTCAGATGGTCCGAGTACTTGCGCACCAGCTGGCGCAGGCGGCCCGCTTCCAGGAATTCCTTGTCCTCGGCGCGCAGATGCAAAGTGACTTCGGTGCCGCGATCGCTCTTCTCGCCGGTCTGAATCTCGTACTGGCCTTCGCCATCCGAATCCCACCGCACCGCGTCGCTGTCCGCACGCTTGGTGAGCACGGTGACCTTGTCGGCGACGATGAATGCCGAATAGAAACCCACGCCGAACTGGCCGATGAGCTGTGCATCCTTGGCCGAGTCGCCGCTCAAGGTCTCGAGAAATTTCTTGGTGCCGGAGCGCGCGATGGTGCCCAGGTTGTCTATCACTTCGGCTTCGCTCATGCCGATGCCGTTGTCCTTGATGGTCAGGGTGCCGGCATCGGTGTCCGGAATCAGCGTGATGGACAGCGTGTCGGCGCCCAGCATCGCGGGATTGGCGATTGCCTCGAAGCGCAGCTTCTCGCAGGCATCGGAGGCATTCGACACCAATTCGCGCAAGAAAATCTCCTTGTGCGAATACAACGAGTGAATGACCAGGCGTAGCACCTGTTTGGTTTCGGACTGGAACTCTCGTACTTGCGGCTGTGTTTCTGTGGTCATGGCCTTACAATCTGTTGACGAATTAATTGATGAAGGGCGAGCCCCTGGGCCCGAGGTGGGGCCGACACCCGGGAATTCAACTTGGCAAGAAGCGGCACATTGGGCGCGGTTTGGGCGGCACTGGCCGGCAACCTGCTGGTCGCCGCCGCCAAATTCGTGGCGGCTGCGGTCACCGCATCGGCCGCCATGCTGAGCGAGGCGGTGCATTCCCTGGTGGACACCGTCAACGAGGTCCTGCTGCTCTATGGCATCGCACGCTCGGCCCGGCCGGCGGATCGCGAGCATCCCCTGGGCCATGCACGCGAGGTGTATTTCTGGAGCTTCGTGGTGTCATTGTTGATTTTTACATTGGGCGCCGGCGTTTCGGCCTACGAGGGTATCCACCGGCTCCTCGACCCGCAACCGATCGAACACCCCACGGTGGTGTATGCGGTGCTCGCCTTATCCATGGTGTTCGAAAGCGCCTCCTGGGTGGTGGGTATGCGCGCTTTTCGCGAAACCAAGGGGCCACAGGGCTGGTGGCAGGCCTTCCGCCGGTCGAAGGATCCTCCAGCCTTCATCGTGGTCTTCGAGGACTCCGCCGCCGTGCTGGGCTTGCTTGCGGCCGCCGCGGGCACGACGGCGGCCATCGTGACCGGCGACGGCCGCTGGGATGGCGCGGCTTCGCTGGTGATCGCCGTGATCCTCTCCGGCGTCGCCGCGCTGCTGGCGCGTGAATCCAAGGCGCTGCTGATCGGTGAACGCGCCGACCCACAGCTGAGCGACGCCATCATCGCCATTGCGGCGAAAATGCCCGGCGTCTGCAGCGCCAACAGCATCGCCACCGTGCAATTGGCGCCCAACAATGTGGTGGCCTACTTGAGCCTGGATTTCTTCGACTACATGCGGGCGCCGGAGATCGAAAGCGCAGTGGTGGATCTGGAGAGCAAGATTCGCGGCACGCATCCGGAAGTCTCGGCGCTGTTCATCAAGCCACAGAGCGTGCAAGTCGCAGCGCAGCGGCGTCGGCAGGGAGAGACCGCATTTTCGCCGGACGATTTCGCCGGCGGCGGCTAGCGGACGAGCCGGCGGCGACCTTCCGGCTACGGCCAATCGGCGCGCGCGTCGAAGTCGAACTCCTGCTTCATTTTCGCGTACGCCTCTTTCGCCTTTGCCGACTGCGCCGGCGGCGCGACGATTTTGACGATGACCAACTGATCGCCCGCGGCGTGCGCATTGCCGGCCGGCAGACCTCGTCCGCGCAGCCGCAGCTTTTGGCCGGACGCCGCGCCGGCCGGTATGGTCAATTCCACAGTGCCGCCCAACGTCGGCACAGCCACCTTCGCGCCCAGCGCCGCTTCCCAGGGCGCCAAGGGCAACTCGACCTGCACATCCTTGCCGGCGACCTCATACAAGTGATGCGGGCGCAGACGGATCTTGAACACCAGTGACCGGCCGCCGACGCCGGCGATGCGCAGCGATTGACCCTCGCTGACGCCGGCGGGAATTTGCACATCGACGGGCCGATGACGCCCTCCCTCGTTCAGCGTGATGCGGCGCTTGGTGCCTTGATAGGCCTCCTCCACGGTGACATCCAACACCCCCGCATCGGTATCCTGCGGCGCATGGCCATTGCCCGCCGCGCCCCCGAACAGGCTCGCGAAGAAATCGCTGAAGCCGTTGATGTCGGAGAACCGCTGTCCGGCTCCCGGCTGCTGTCCGAAACGCTGGCCCCAATCGGGCGGCGGCCGAAACTGCTGGCCGTTGCGGAACTCGCGGCCCAACTGGTCATAGGCAGCCCGTTTCTCGGCATCTCGCAACACTTCGTAGGCCTCGGAGACTTCCTTGAACTTGTTCTCGGCGTTTTTTTCCTTGCTGACGTCGGGGTGATATTTGCGCGCCAACTTACGATAGGCGCGCTTGATGTCGTCAGCCTCAGCGCCGCGCGCAACGCCCAAAGTTTCGTAATAATCCTTGTATTGCATGCCCTACCTAAGAGGAAAAATCTTTACGTTACAACAACCTATGCGCCATCGTCCGCACTGCGGACAGCCCCGCGTCCGGAGTGACGCTCTGCTCCGAAGGGTTGAAATTGCGCTGCAATGTCCCGACCATACTCTCAGCTGCGGTGAGATATTGCGGCGTCTCTCCCAAGATTAAAGGTTCATGAAACGCATTTTTCTGTTCGTAGTCACCAACTTGGCCGTCATGGCGCTGCTCGGCGTCGTGCGCTCTCTGGCATGATGGGCATGCGCACCGCCGCCCGGCGCAATGCGGCCCACGTCGCAAACGGTGATATGGTTACCCTTGCTCTGCTTCAAGGTGTGCTAAATACTTTCGTGATCGTGCTCGCGCGCGAGGATGAGTCCGACATCGCGTTTTTCCGGACCACCCGGGTCGCATGAGCCATCCCCCTCTCGATGAGCGCATTGCCGCTCTGCAATCAACCTAGGAATCAATGATGACGCCAGAAAATGAAATCGCGATCGAGCGGCCGGCCGTTGAGCGTGTGGGCATGGAGCTGTCGCGATTCTTCGGCACCCAGGATTTCGAAGCGCGGCCCAAGGAAGTCGAGAAGCTGCGCCATGTCGGCAATCATGTCGAGTGGGCAAGGGTGGTGCCGTTTCTGTTGATGCATGGCGTCTGTCTGTGCGTCTTCCTGGTGGGCTTCAGTTGGATCGCTTTCGCCACCATGATCGGCATGTACCTTGTGCGCATGTTCGCGATCACCGGTTTCTATCATCGCTACTTCTCGCACCGTACCTTCAAGACGACGCGGCTGGGCCAGTTCATTTTTGGATTGCTCGGCGCCTCCGCCGTGCAACGCGGTCCGATCTGGTGGGCCGCGCACCATCGTCATCATCACGTGCACTCGGACAAGGTGGATGACGTGCATTCGCCGGTTCAGCACGGCTTCTGGTGGAGCCACATGGGCTGGTTTCTATCGCACAAACATTTCACCGCCGATCTGTCGCGGGTCAAGGACCTGCTCAAGTATCCCGAGTTGCGCTTCCTGGATCGCTTCGACATCGTCGTACCCACGCTGCTCGGCACCGGCGTGTTCCTGATCGGGGTGCTGCTGAAGCACGTGGCCCCCGGCCTGCATACCACCGGCTGGCAGATGCTCATTTGGGGTTTTTTCATGTCCACCGTGCTGCTGTACCACGGCACCTACACCATCAATTCCCTGTCGCATGTCTTCGGTCGGCAGCGCTACAAGACCGGCGATTCCAGCCGCAACAACCCCTGGCTGGCGTTGATCACCCTGGGCGAGGGCTGGCACAACAATCACCATCACTATCCCGCCTCGACGCGCCAGGGCTTCTACTGGTGGGAATTCGACATCACGTATTACACCCTGAAGTTCATGTCCTTCTTCGGTCTGATCTGGGACTTGAAGCCCGTGCCCGCCGCGGTGCGCGACGGCGGGGCCAAGCGCCTCTAAGACTCAAGCCGGGTGCCCCTGGCCGGGCGCCCCTGAATCCGATAGCCGTCTGGAATCGAATACTCCGGTAAGCTGGGATATTCCGGCAACGAGGGGCTCGCACATGCGGATTGGGGTAATCGGATCCGGAATTTCCGGCATGGTGGCGGCCTATCACTTGAGCCGCGACCATGACGTCACAGTGTTCGAGGCCGGCGGCCATATCGGCGGCCACACCCACACCGTCGACGTGGAGATCGAAAACGAAGAGCGAAGCCTCGCCGTCGACACCGGCTTCATCGTGTTCAACGATTGGACCTATCCGAATTTCATCGCCCTGCTCGACGAGCTGAACGTACCCTGGCAGCACAGCGACATGAGCTTCAGTGTTCGTTGTGCAAGAACAGGGCTCGAGTACAACGGCACCAGCCTGAACTCGCTCTTCGCGCAACGCCGCAACCTGCTGCGGCCGTCGTTCCTGAAAATGGTGGTGGACATCCTGCGATTCAATCGCGAGGCGCCCAAGCTGCTGCAAAGCGATTCGCATCGGATCAGCCTCGGCGACTATTTGCGCCAGGAAGCCTACTCGCCCTACTTCGTCGACCACTACATCGTGCCGATGGGCGCAGCCGTCTGGTCGACCCGGCCGGAGGACATGTTCGATTTCCCCGCGCGCTTTTTTGTCGAGTTCTTCGCCAACCATGGCTTCTTGAGTGTCGACAACCGGCCCGTGTGGCGCGTGGTGCAAGGCGGCTCCCGTGAATATGTCAAACGGCTGACCGCGCGTTACGCCAACAAGATCCGCTTGAACACCCCGGTGCAATCCATCGCCCGCCAGCCGGCCGGCATCG
Organism: uncultured Steroidobacteraceae bacterium; assembly: GCA_964657945.1. Taxonomy (GTDB): domain Bacteria; phylum Pseudomonadota; class Gammaproteobacteria; order Steroidobacterales; family Steroidobacteraceae; genus Bog-1198. Next base: position 8,179 of record CAZZWM010000041.1, on the reverse strand, counting down.
CCGTGCGCCTGCGCGATGGCACGCTCGAACACTTCGACAGCGTGTTCATGGCCTGCCACAGCGATCAGGCGCTGCAGCTGCTGTCGGATGCTTCGGTCGCCGAACGCGACATTCTCGGCGCCATACCCTACCAGGAGAATCTCGCCGTTCTGCACACCGATGAGCGCCTGATGCCGAAGCGCAAACTGGCCTGGGCCGCATGGAACTATCACGTGCCCGAGCAGCCGTCCGATCGCGTCTGCCTGACCTACAACATGAATATTTTGCAGTCGCTGCCGGGCAAGACCCAGGTGTTGGTCAGCTTGAACCGCAATGACATCGACCCCGGCAAGGTGCTGGGCCGGTATGTCTATCACCATCCGCTGTTCACCGTCGCCGGGGTTGCAGCGCAGAAACGCCGCGCTGAGATCAACGGCGCGCGCAATACCTACTATTGCGGCGCTTATTGGAGTTATGGATTTCACGAGGACGGCGTCAAAAGCGCTTTGAGCGCGCTCGAAGAATTTCGCCGCAGGCACTATGAACAGCCGCATCTACAAAGGGTGGGTTGAACACCGGCGGCTGGCGCCGCGCGAGCACAGCTTCCGCTACCGCATGTTCATGCTGTATCTGGACCTGGCCGAGCTGCCGCAGCTGTTCGACCGAACTCCGTTCTGGTCGGCACGCCGCCCGGCGCTGGCCTGGTTCAAGCGCAGCGACTATCTCGGTCCCGCCGAAGTGCCGCTGGATCAGGCGGTCCGCGACCTGGTGGCGCATCGCACCGGCGTGCGTCCGTGCGGGCCCATCCGCCTGCTCACGCACCTGCGCTACTTCGGCTATTGCATGAACCCCGTGAGCTTCTACTACTGCTTCGATGCGCGGGGCAATGCCGTCGAAACCATCGTGGCGGAAATCACCAACACGCCCTGGGGCGAGCGCCACCAATACGTTTTGCCGGTGGCCGCGACGCAATCCCGATTGAAGCGCTTCGACTTCGGCAAAGATTTTCACGTGTCGCCCTTCATGCCCATGGACATGGATTACCGCTGGAGCTTCAACGAGCCCGGCGAACGACTGTTCGTCAACATGCAGAATTTTCAGGACCAGGCGCGCATTTTCGACGCCACCTTGAACCTGCACCGCGCGCCGTTGCGCGCGCGGTCGCTGGTGCTGATCTTGGCCGGCTACCCGCTCATGACCTTGAAGATCATTGCAGGCATTCATTGGCAGGCGCTGAAACTGTGGCTGAAGCGCGTGCCCGTCCACGACCATCCCCGACACGATTCGATGAAAATGGAGCCCCGGTGAAAGAAGACCTCATTGCGTCCAATGCCTCCGACTACGCAACGGACGAGATGTCCCTGCTGACCCGCTTGGCCAAGAAACTGCTGCTCGGTCAGCTGCGAAAAATCCGCCATGGGCGGCTGCGCCTCATCGACTCGGATCGCGGCCAATCATTCGGTCACGTGTCGGCCGACTGCGCGTTCGACGTCGCCATCCGGGTACGCAACCCGCGGTTCTATTCGGATGCCGTGTTCGGCGGCACGACCGGCGCCGGCGAATCCTTCATGCACGGTGCCTGGGATTGCGACAACCTCACCGACCTGGTGCGCTTGATGGTGGCGAACCGCGACCTGATGAATGACGTCGACTCGGGATGGTCGCGTCTGAGCGCGCCGCTGTTCCAGCTGGCGCATCGCCTGAATCGCAACACCGCAGCCGGCAGCCGCCGCAACATTGCGGCTCACTACGACCTGGGCAATGATTTCTTCCAGCTGTTTCTCGATGAAACCATGGCTTATTCGTGCGGAATCTTTCCGCACGCGGACGCTTCGCTGCTCGAAGCCTCCACCGCGAAATTCGACGCCGCTTGTTCGAAGCTGAATCTTGCACCGGGCCAGCGCCTGCTGGAGATCGGCACCGGCTGGGGCGGTCTGGCGCTGCACGCCGCGCGCCACTATGGCTGTCATGTCACCAGCACCACCATTTCGCGCGAACAATACGAACTTGCGACCGAGAAGGTCGCGCGGGCGGGTTTGAGCGATCGCATCACCTTGCTGCTCGAGGACTATCGCGAACTCAAAGGCGAATACGACGCGTTGGTGTCGATCGAGATGATCGAGGCCGTCGGCCACCAATATCTCGATACCTATTTCACCCGCTGCAGCAGCCTGCTCAAACCCAGCGGCGCCATGCTGCTGCAATCCATCACCATCCGCGACCAGTTCTACGAACACGCCAGGCGCTCGGTGGATTTCATCAAGCGCTACATCTTTCCGGGCAGCTTCATCCCCTCGGTGCGGGCATTGACCGATTCGATCGCGCGTTGCACCGACATGAAGCTCTCCAACCTGGAAGACATCGGCCCGCATTACGCGCGTACCTTGAAGCTGTGGCGCCAACGGCTGATGTCGCGACAGTCCGAAGTGCGCGCCTTGGGGTATCCTGAATCCTTCATTCGCATGTGGGACTACTACCTGTGTTACTGCGAGGGCGGCTTCGAGGAGCGGCAACTCGGCGACGTGCAGATGCTGCTGACCAAGCCCGGGTCGCGGCGTGCTAGCATCGCCACGGTCCATGCTGCGCACGCCCAGTAACGCAACTCTCAGCGAGCTCAAGACCATCGTCGGCGACGGCTCCTGGCTGGATGCGCCGCAGGACATCGAGCCTTACCTGGTCGATTTTCGCAGGCTTTACCGGGGCGCCACGCCGCTGGTGCTGCTGCCGCGCAGCGTCGAGGCGGTATCGCGGTTGATGGGCGTATGCCACCGCGAGGAGGTGGCCGTGGTTCCCCACGGCGGCAACACCAGCTACTGCGGCGCAGCCACTCCCGATGAGAGCGGCTCGCAACTCGTCCTCTCCCTGCAGCGATTGAATCGCGTGCGCCAGGTGGATGCCGCGAATTATTCAATGATCGTCGAGGTGGGCGTCACCCTGGCCGGCGCTCAAACCGCTGCGCGCGACGCAGACCGGTTGTTCCCCTTGAGCCTGGGATCCGAGGGCACCGCGCAAATCGGCGGCAACCTGTCGACCAACGCCGGGGGCACGGCGGTGCTGCGCTACGGCATGATGCGTGATCTGGTGTTGGGGCTGGAGGTGGTGTTGGCGGACGGACGGGTGCTGCATGCGCTCAAGAGCCTGCGCAAGGACAATACCGGTTACGACGTCAAGTCGCTGTTCATCGGCGCCGAGGGCACGCTTGGCATCATCACCGCCGCATCCCTCAAGCTGTTTCCCCTGCCTGCCGATACCGCCACCGCGCTGGTGGGCATCGACACCCCGCAACACGCCCTGGACTTGCTGGCGAGATTGCGCAAAGCCGCCGGCGATCAGGTGACCACCTTCGAACTGATGCCGCGCGTTGCGGTTGAGTTGACCGTCAAGCACGTGACGGGAGTCGCCAATCCGCTTGGATTTGGCTGCGCCTGGTACCTGCTGGTCGAACTGACTTCGCCGAATCCGCAGCAGCAGCTCACCGCGCTGTTGACCGCCGAACTGGGAGACGCAGCGGAAGCGGGCACGATCGTCGATGCGATGCTGGCCAACTCCATCGCGCAGGGACAGTCCATGTGGAAACTGCGCGAATCGGTTCCCGAAGGCCAGCGCCGCCACGGCGCCAGCATCAAGCACGATGTCTCCGTGCCGGTGTCCGCCATTCCCATCCTGATCGAGAAAGGCACGGCTCTGGCGCAGCGCATCGCCCCCGAGGGTTTCGTCGTGTCCTACGGACACGCGGGCGACGGCAATCTGCACTTCAACATGAGCATCAATCCCGATGCCGATCTGGCCGCGTTCACCGCGCGTACGCATTCCTTGGAACACGCCATGTTCGATCTGGTGGAAGGCCTCGGCGGCAGCATCAGCGCCGAACACGGCATCGGTCGTCTCAAGGCGCAGGAGTTTGCGCAGCGCGCGGACCCGGTCGAGCTTGCCGTGATGCACGATCTGAAGCGCGCGCTCGACCCCAAGGGCATACTCAATCCGGGCAAGGTGCTGTGCGCAAACTGACGCTGCCGGTTCGCACCGCGCGTCTGATTCTGCGTGAGTTCGTCAAATCGGACTTCGATGCCGTCTTCACCTATTCATCCGATCCGAAGGTGACGCGCTATCTGTTTTTTGGACCCCGCGACGCAGACGGCACCGCCGAGTATCTCGAGGAGTTGCTGGCTTCGCAGAACGAGCAGCCGCGCACCCGCTTCGAGCTGGCGGTGGAGGAAACGGACTCGGGACGGGTCATCGGCGCCTGCGACCTGTCGCTGATCGAGGCCAATGTCGTGGACCTGGGCTACATGCTCGGAACCCCGGACTGGGGCAAAGGCTATGCCACGGAAATTTCGCTGGCGCTGCTGGAAGCGGCGTTTCGCGAGTTGCGCGCCGAGCGCGTCATTTCGACGGTCGACGTCAACAACGGCGCATCGATTCGCGTGCTCGAAAAAATTGGCATGCGCTGGGAGGCGGTGTTTCGCAGGCACCGCCGCGCCAAGAACCGCTGGTGGGACTGCCACATGTTCGTCATGCCCCGGGAAGTCTGGGAAAACCAGCCGCGTTGATCAGCGATGCTCGTCGCCGGCGTCCTTGGTTTCCTGTTCCCGCTCCCGGCTGGCGGCGCGCTTCAAGGTTTCAGCATCCGGCATGCCGCTGCGGGCGCTGCTGCGCAGCGTCAGCAGGCCCCCGATCAAGACGGCCATCACCAACCCAATGATGAGGATGGTCTTGAGCATCAGGCGGTAACCCGGATCAAACCCTCTTGCGAGGCGCTGGCCACCAGGCGTCCATCGCGCGAGAACAGGCTGCCGCGCGTAAAGCCGCGCGCACCCGACGCGCTGGGGCTGTCCATGGCGTACAGCAACCAGTCATCGACCCGCACCTTGCGGTGAAACCACATGGCATGATCGATGCTGGCGATCACCAGCTTGGTGGACAACATGCTCAGCGCGTGAGGGCGCAACGCAGTGCCCAGCAGGCCGAAATCAGAGGCATAGGCCAGCAGACAGCGGTGCAGCGATTCATCGTCGGGCAGCGGCGCCACCGCTTTGAACCACGTATGGCTGATGGGCGGATGTTTCTGCGATCGCGAAAAGTCCGGCGGCTCGACCGGCCTGAATTCGAACGGACGCTTCTGCTCGAGCACCCGCCGCACCGCCTCGGGGGCATTCACCGCGGCGGCGCGATACAGGGTCTGCATGTCCTGCAGAGATTCCGGCATGGGAACGTCCGGCATCGTGATCTGATGATCCACGCCCTGCTCGGGCAGCTGGAAGGACGCCGACATGTTGAAGATCTGCGCGCCGTGTTGAATGGCGACGACGCGGCGCGTGGAAAAATGCTTGCCGTCCCAGGCGCGATCCACCTCATACACGATGGGGGAATTGAAGTCCCCACGGCGCAGGAAATAGGCGTGCAAGGAATGCACCTCCCGGTTCTCGACCGTCTGGGAGGCCGCGACCAGGGCCTGGCCCAAGACCTGTCCGCCAAAAACCTGCGGGCTGCCGATGTCGCGGCTCTGGCCGCGAAATAAATTGATCTCCAGACGCTCCAGCGTCATCACCTTGATCAAATCCTCGAGCAACTGGTCCATGTCGATTCTAAGCCGATTCCGCGCCGGCAACGCCCAGCCGCTTTTGCATGATCGGACTGGTGGTGGTGTATTGCAAGAATTGGCGCTTTTCCGGGAACAGGTGATGCTGGATGGCGAACGCCGTGAGCGCCGCCTCGTGAAATCCGCTCAAGATCAGCTTCTTCTTGCCCGGATAGGTGTTGATGTCGCCGATGGCAAAAATGCCCGGCACGCTGGTTTGAAATTTTTCCGTATCGACCTTCAGCGCGCGCTTCTCCAGCTCCAGCCCCCACTCGGCAATCGGTCCCAGCTTCGGATGCAGGCCGAAGAAGGCCAACACATGATCGGCAGGGCCCTGGTGCGTCTGCCCGTCCGTGGTCTGCACATGCAGCCCGGTCATCTTCTGCCCTTCCCTGTCGATGGCCACGACATTGCCTTCGAGCAGCTGCATCTTGCCGGCCGCAACCAACTCGCGCATGCGCGCCACGGTCGCCGGCGCCGCGCGGAATTCCGCGCGCCGATGCACCAGCTTGAGCGACCGCGCCTTCTCGCACAGAGCCAAGGTCCAGTCCAGCGCCGAATCGCCGCCGCCGCAGATCACCAAGTCTTTGCCGTGAAAATCGGCGGCGGACTTCACGCGGTAATGCACCGACCTGCCTTCCAGATGCTCGATCTCCGGCACGCTCAGGCGCCGCGGTTGGAATGAGCCGACGCCGGCCGCGATCACCACGCAGCCGGCGATCAGCCGGGTACCGGCGGAGGTCGCCACATGAAACCTGCCCGTGTCCAATCGCTGCAGCTCCGTCACCTCCTGTCCCAGGTGAAACGTGGCGTTGAACGGTTTCGCCTGCTCCAGCAGACGGTCGATCAATTCCTGGGCACCGCAAATCGGCAGCGCCGGAATGTCGTAGATCGGCTTGTCCGGATACAGCTCGGTGCACTGACCACCGGGACTCGCCAACGAATCGATGATGTGCGCGCTGATCCCCAGCAAGCCGAGTTCGAAGATCTGAAACAATCCCACGGGACCGGCACCGATGATGACGGCGTCCACGGCCAAGGCGCTGGGAGATGCTGAATCCGCTTCCGACATGATGGGCTCGTTCCTCAGGATTGGGCTTAAATCGGCGCGAATTGTAGCGGAATGCGGCTCATCGTGCGGTAGGCTGGCCGGATGAAAACATTGGTCTGGTTTCGGCAGGATCTTCGACTCGGCGACAATCCCGCATTGAGCGCCGCACTGGCCTCGGAAGCCGTCATCGCCGTGTATCTTTGGGCGCCCGACGAAGAAGCAGCATGGGCGCCCGGCGGGGCCTCGCGCTGGTGGCTGCATCACGGCTTGCTGCAGCTCGCGGCGGATCTGCATCGGGTAGGTTCCCAGCTCATCGTTCGCGCCGGGGCCGACTCGCTGCGCATCCTGCTGGAGCTGGCCCGCGACTGCGGCGCCGCGCAGATTTTCTGGAACCGCCGCTACGAGCCGGCCATCATCGCCCGCGATTCCGCTTTGCGCACCAAATTAGGTGAATCAGGGATCGAGTCCAAAAGCTTCAACGGCGCCCTGTTGCACGAACCATGGACCATCAAGAACAAGTCCGACCATCCTTTCCAGGTGTTCACCCCGTTCTGGCGCCATGTGCGCGGACTGCCCGATCCGCCCGAGCCCCTTCCCGCGCCGACGCGAATCCCGGCCCCCGCCTCCTGGCCCGCGTCGCTGCGCATCGAGGCACTCGAGCTGCTGCCGAAGATCGATTGGGCGGGAGGCATGCGCTCGGCCTGGACACCGGGCGCCGCCGCGGCGCATGCCCATCTGCGGCACTTTTTGCAACAGTCCTTTCAGGAGTATCCGACCCTTCGCGACCGGCCCGACCTGCCCGGCACTTCACGCATGTCGCCGCACCTGCATTTTGGCGAGATCAGTCCGCGGGAAATTTGGCATTCCTTGCGACGCTACGCCCAGGAATGCGGACAACACAGCACCTGGCGCGAATCGCAATATTTGACCGAAGTGGGATGGCGCGAATTTGCGCACCATCTGTTGTTCTACTATCCGCACACGCCGCAACAGCCGCTGCGATCCGCCTATGCTGCATTTCCTTGGAAAAAGGATCCCGCGGCCCTGCTGGCCTGGCAGCGGGGCGCCACCGGCTACCCCATCGTCGATGCCGGCATGCGTCAACTATGGCGGACCGGTTGGATGCATAATCGCGTTCGAATGATCGTCGGATCCTTCCTGGTCAAGGATCTGCTCTTGCCATGGAATGAGGGGGCGAAATGGTTTTGGGACACTTTGGTGGATGCCGATCTCGCCAGCAACACCCTGGGCTGGCAGTGGGTATCCGGATGCGGAGCGGATGCGGCGCCGTACTTCCGAATATTCAACCCGGTCACTCAGGCAACCCGATTCGATCCGGACGGCACCTACATACGAGAGTGGGTCCCGGAACTCGCGCGATTGCCGAGCGACTGGATCCATCAGCCATGGGCCGCGCCGCCTGCGGTTCTGAACGATGCGGGTGTCACCCTTGGCGCCAGCTATCCGCAACGGCTGGTGGACCACTCCCTGGCCCGGGCCAGGGCATTGCAGGCATTGGCGACGCTTCGAACCAGCTAGCCGGCCGGCTCTTGCACAGCGTGGCCCCTTGA
>CAZZWM010000040.1:0-28360 GCA_964657945.1 uncultured Steroidobacteraceae bacterium | reverse complement strand
CCGTGAATTGTGATGGGCGCAGAATTTCTTGTCAATTCAGGATCTTGAAACACCGCGGCGGTGGGCACCGACACATTTGGCTTCAAAATCAGATAGTTAGTCTCGGCCGGAGCGTCCGGAGCGTACAGCGGAGTCAGGCGTTCCCCCACTCCCTCTGCCCAAGCCACCCGCCCGAGCACGAATACCGGTACGTCAGCCCCCAGTGTGAGCCCGATGGCTGCCAATTTTTGTCTCGGCCAGTGCAAGCCCCACAGATGGTTCAACGCCACCAAACAGGTCGCGGCGTCCGAACTGCCGCCGCCGAGACCGCCGCCGATGGGGATTCGCTTCTGCAGTCCAATGTCGGCGCCGAGTGCACATCCTGAAGCCGCCTGTAGAGCGCGCGCGGCCCGCACGCATAGATCCGAGTCCTCGGAGACACCGGCAATCTCCACCAAGCGATGAATCGCCGCATCGTCGCGCACGCGAATGCTGATCTCGTCCTGCAGATCCACGAACTGAAAGCAGGACTGAAGTTCGTGATAGCCGTCGGGCCGCCGCCCGAGGATGTGCAGAAAAAGATTCAGTTTTGCGGGAGCCGGCCAGACGCTCGTGTCCGCCGCTATCATTGCAACCAATCCCAGTGATCGACCACGATTCGAACGCGCACATCGCCCCGACTCAACGTGACGCGGGTCGGCAGCAGGTCGCCGCCGCTCACCAGATAACGATCGTAGGCGATGACCCAGCCGTCCTGCGTCACCTGCTTGGCGCGATCCTGATCGTTCTGAACGACCGCCGCAGATGCGCCCGGATCCGGAACGCCCAGCAGCCAGAATCGCAGATGATCGAGCGGCGGCTGAAAACCAAGGCGCTCCTGCACTTGCGCGACCACGGCGTCACTGGGCGGCGCACCGTTCAAGGACAGTCCGTCCGCCGCCTGTTTCAGGACCACCGCTCCCACACCGAAGGGGCCGGACAGATGCACTTCTGCGTACGCGGCGCTTTGACGCCAGTCCATCGAGGCTTGCCAGCCCTGCGTCCCCAAAGCTACCGCGGCTCGGCCGCCCAATGCCCAAGAGTGGCTGCCTTGCAGGTCAGCCAGCCGTCGTTGCCAGTCCAACGAGGACCTGGCGGACCGCGTGGTCGCGCACGCGAAAAGCAGCGCGCAGCAACCGACGACTGCGCAACAACGAAGCAGGGCGATCACAGCGGCGGGTGCAGCCGCTTACGAGTCGACTTGAGCAGCCGATTGTCGCTGTCGATGAGGGCAGCTTCGGCCCAGATGCTTTCAGCCTTTTCGTGCTGGCCCAGCTGCCAGAACACCTCGCCCAGGTGCGCGGCAATGTCGCCGCTACGATCGTCGGCGTAGGCTTCGGTCAGATAAGGCACGGCATCCGCCGCATGCCCTTGGCGAAATGTCACCCATCCCATGCTGTCGAGAATTGCCGCATTCTTGGGTGCCGCAGCATAAGCCCGCTCGATCAGCTTGCGGGCGTGCGACAGCTGTTTATCGTGATCGGCAAGCGTAAAACCCAAAGCATTCAGCGCTGCCGGGTCATGGGGCCGCAATTTGACGATGCGGTTCAATTCACGCAAGGCCGCGCCGACCTCGCCTTGTTCCTCGTACAGGGAGGCGACGGCATAGCGCAGGTCGGTGTTGTCCGGATAGTCGCCGACCGCCGCATCCAGCACGGCAAAGGCTTTTGGCGCCTCGTGCGACTCGTTGTACATTCGCGCCCGTGCCGTGATGATTTCAGGCGCGCGTTGCGGCTCATCCTCGATCATCCGGTCGAGCAGTTCGCCGGCCGCATTTTGCGCATTGTGTTTCTGCAGCAATGCAGCCGCGCGCAGCAGCGCAGGCACGACGTTCTCTCCCTTCTGTACCTGCGCATAGAGGCGCAGCGCCTTCTCCGGATCCTCGCTGCGGTCGGCAATCAGCGCCAGGTAATAGTAGGCGTCGTCGAGCAACCTGCCCAGTTTGACCAATTGCGTGAAGCGGGCGGCCGCCGCATCCAGGTGCCCCTGACCGAATTCGATCAGCCCCGCCAAGCGCACCGCCACCGGCTCGAAATCCTTGTCGCGCGCAAGAATGTCCAACTGTTCCTCCGCTTCGGCCTCTTGCTGCGCCGTCATCAACAACACGGCGTAGTCGAAGCGATTGGCCGAGTTCTTCTGCTGCGCCAACAGCGATCGCGCCTGGGACAAGGGTCCTTCCACATCGCCGGACAAGATCTTTGCCCGCGCCAGGGTGACGCCCAGATCGTGACGCGCGTTTTGCGCATCGTCCGAGCCGTCGGGCATCAAAGCCAATGCCCCGCTCAGGCCGCGCACGGCCGCCGCCGGATCGTCGGCGCGCAATGCGCTCAATCCTTCGAGACGCAGCGCTGCAGGCGAACTCGGAAAGAAGGTCGCCAACCGGTCCGCCACCTCGCGCGCGCCAAAATTGTTGTCGGTCGCCTCGAGGTCGTCTTCGACCTCCGCAAACTCGGTTTCGGTGCCGCCCGGCGCATTCGCCAAAACGAAGCGATAATCTGCGGCGGCCTCATCGATTCGATATAGGGCGAGTGCCGCCTGTCCCGCCGCGCGCCGCGCCGTCAGAGACTTCGGGTCCACCTGCATCCATCGCTCTGCGATGCCTTCGACCAGCGTAGGCTGCAATGCTTCGGTGCCGACTTCCGTCGCACGCTGCAAGAAGGCCGGATCGCTTTCGTGAGCCGCGGCGGCCGCGTATTGAACCGCCGCGACCCGCGGTTGATGACGCGCCAAAGCGAGTTCACCGGTGACAGTATAAAATGACTGGGGCAGCGGCTGATCGCGGGAATGGCCACCCAGCCCCGCACAGGCCGTGCAGGTCAGCAGGCCAAGCCCGATAAAAGCCCTTGCTGAGGATGAAAGCGATAACACGTTGGTACTATAGCGAAATGAGTACCCTGTTGCCCTGGATTCCAGCTTGATCCGGCGATGTATCATAGCGCTCCCATGGCATTTAAAATCCTCGGCATCAACCACAAGACCGCGCCGGTCGCCCTGCGCGAGAAGGTGGCATTCAGCGAGGATCGCCTGAGTGCAGCCCTGCGCGCCCTGCGCCAGGAAAACGGCGTCGCCGAGGTGGTGATTCTCTCGACCTGCAACCGCACCGAGGTGTATTGGTCCGGATCCGCCAGCGGCGAGGAACTGTCGCAGTGGCTGGAAAGGCACCATGGCAACGATCTGGATCTTGCGCCAAGCCTTTACAACCATCAGGAGTCCGGGGCGGTCCAGCACGCCTTCAGCGTGGCGTCCGGGTTGGACAGCATGGTGCTGGGCGAGGCGCAGATTCTGGGTCAGTTGAAGGACGCCTACCGCGTCGCCCAAGAAACCGGCAGCACCGGTCCGGTGCTCAATAAACTTTTCCAGGCCGCATTCTCCGCGGCGAAACGCGTGCGCTCGGAAACCCGAATCGGCGCGAATGCGGTTTCGTTGGCCTCGGCGACGGTGAGCCTGGCGCGCCGCGTGTACTCCGATTTGAGCGCCCAAAGCGCATTGCTGATCGGCGCAGGTGAAATGAATGCACTCACCGCGCGGCATTTCATGAGCGCCGGCGTCAAGCGCATGGTGATCGCGAACCGCACGCTGGAACGGGCTCAAACCCTCGCCGCCGAGATCAACGCCTATGCCGTTGGACTGACCGATCTCGACAAGGAATTGGCTCAGGCAGACATCGTCATCACCTGCACGGCCAGTCCGACGCCGCTGGTGACCAAACGGGCGGTGGAGGCCGCGATCCGCGCACGGCGCCGGCGGCCCATATTCATGGTGGACATGGCCGTGCCCCGCGACATCGAAGTGGATGTCGCCGACCTGGAAGATGTGTACCTGTTCTCCATCGATGATCTGCAGCAGTTGGTGAACGAGAACATGCAGCAACGCGAGGCCGCCGCAGGCGGGGCGCGCCAGGTCATCGCCGAAGAAGTGAATCGCTTCTTGGCGGATTCCCGGGCGCAGGACGCGGGCCCCGCCATCCGCGCGCTGCGCCGCCAGGCAGAGGGCATCCGTCAGCAAACCGTCGATCAGGCGCGCCGCATGGCGGCTGCGGGCAAATCCTCCGACGAAGTGATCGAGTATCTGGCCAATACCCTCACCAACCGACTGCTGCACGCCCCCACCCAAGCCCTGCGCCAGGCATCGGAATTGGCGGACATGGCCCTCGCCGAGGCCGTCACCAAGCTGCTGACGGAAGAACGCGACCGGCATTGAGTCCAGGGGCCGCTATAATCCGCGGCCATGAAAGACTCGATCCGGCGCAAACTTGAAAAACTCGACGAACGATTCGAGGAAATCAGCCGCCTTTTGTCGGATCCGGGCGTGATCGCGCGCCAGAACCAGTTCCGCGAGCTGTCGATGGAATACGCAAAACTGGGTCCTTTGATCGAGCGGTATCGGCGCTTCATCGGCCTGGAGGGCGACGCCGCGATCGCCCGGGAAATGGCAGCCGAACAGGACTCCGACACCCAGGACATGGGCGCGGAGGAACTCAAGGCCCTGGCGCCGCGGATGCTGGCCGAGGAACTGGAACTGCAGCGCTTGCTCGTGCCGAAGGATCCGCACGACGACAGCAATATCTTTCTCGAGGTGCGCGCCGGCACGGGCGGCGATGAGGCCGCCATTTTCGCAGGCGACTTGTTCCGCATGTACACCCGCTATGCAGAGTCCAAGGGCTGGGGAGTCGAAGTGTTGAGCGAAAGTCCCGGCGAGCATGGTGGTTACAAGGAAATCATCAGCCGCATCATCGGGCGCGGCGCTTTCTCTCTGCTCAAATTCGAGTCGGGCACGCATCGGGTGCAGCGCGTGCCGGCCACCGAGGCCCAGGGGCGCATACATACCTCGGCGTGCACGGTCGCCATCCTGCCCGAGTTGGATGAAGTGGAGGCGATTGAGATCAATCCCGCCGACCTGCGTATCGATACATTCCGTAGCTCCGGCGCCGGCGGCCAACATGTCAACAAGACCGACTCGGCCATTCGCATCACCCATTTGCCCACGGGACTGGTGGTCGAGTGCCAGGACGAACGCTCGCAGCACAAGAATCGCTCGCGCGCCATGTCCCTGCTGAAATCGCGGCTGCTGACAGCCGAACGCGAAAAGCAGCAGAGCGCACAGGCACAGTCGCGCAAATTACAGGTCGGATCGGGCGACCGGTCCGAGCGCATCCGCACTTATAATTTCCCCCAGGGCCGTGTGACCGATCACCGCATCAACCTCACGCTCTACAAACTCGACGACGTCATGAACGGGCACATCGAGGAGCTGATCGGCGCCTTGAATCAAGAACATCAGGCCGAAGAACTCGCGCACCAGGTCGACTAGATCGTGAACAACACCGCCACCAGCACAATCGCCGGCATTGCACTCGCCAGCATCGAAGATGCGTTGCGGCGGGCTGCAGCCGCAATCGACGGCCGCAGCGACTCGCCGCGGCTGGACGCTGAAATCCTGCTGGCCAAGATCCTGGGGATCACGCGCTCAGGCTTGATTGCGCGCAGCGCGCAGCCGCTGCAGGAACGCGACGCTGCCGCCTTTGCCGCCATGGTGGCGCGTCGCATATCCGGAACGCCGGTGGCTTATCTCACCGAGACCCGGGAATTCTGGTCGATGTCACTGCGGGTGACCCCCGCCGTGCTGGTGCCTCGACCGGAGACCGAAACTCTGGTCGAACAGCTGCTGCAACTCGCACCGGCCGATTCCGCCCATTCCCTATTGGACTTGGGCACGGGCAGCGGCGCCATTGCCCTGGTGATCGCCAGCGAGCGCCCAAAGTGGCATGTGACCGCCAGTGACGTCTCCTCCGACGCGCTGGCCGTCGCTCAAACTAACGCTCTCAATCTGGAGATTTCCAACATCGAGTGGCGGCTGGGATCTTGGTTCGACCCACTGCCGGGGCGACGCTTTGATTTCATCGTCAGCAATCCGCCGTATATCGCGGCCGCCGATCCGCTGCTTGGCACCCTGTCAGCCGAACCGCTGTTGGCCTTGAGTCCGGGCGTGTCCGGGTTGGAGGCGTTGCAGCAGATCGTTTCCCAGGCATCTGAGCATTTGCTCGCAGGCGGCTCGCTGTTGCTGGAGCACGGTCATGACCAGTCGCCGGCCGTTCAGCAGCTGTTGCGGCAACAGGGCTTCGAATCCATCCGGACCTGTCTCGATCTCTCCGGGAACACCCGCATTACCATGGGCACTCTTTACACAACCGCAGGAAATTTATGATCCGCTTCGAAACCAACTTGGGCGATTTCACCATTGAATTCTTCGAAAAAGAAGCCCCGCTGTCGGTGGCCAATTTCAAGAGCTACATCGACGATGGCCATTTCGACGGCACCATCTTCCACCGCATCGTCCCGGGCTTCGTCATACAAGGCGGCGGTTTTACCGAAGACATGGCGCAGAAGAAGACCAAGGCGCCGGTGAAGAACGAAGCCGACAATGGCTTGAAGAACAAGCGCGGCACACTGTCCATGGCCCGTACCAACGACATCAACAGCGCCACATCGCAGTTCTTCGTCAATTTGAAGGACAACGACTTCCTCGATCACTCGCGCGGCAACTTCGGCTACGCCGTGTTCGCCAAGGTCACCGAAGGCATGGATGTGATCGACAAAATCGCCGCGGTGGCCACAGGCCGCAAGAAGGGCTTTGACGATGTGCCGGTGGAAGCGGTCACCATGAAGAGCGTTCGCCCTCTCGACAAGTAACACAGGTGGCGGGAAAAGGTTCGTGGCTGGGGCGGGCTGCGCGACTCGCACTCGCGCTGGTACTCGGCTGCGTGATTTTCAGCGTACTGTGGGTCGCATCGCTGCGCTGGATCGATCCGCCGTACACGGCCTTCATGCTGGAGTCGCAGATCACCGCATGGACGACGCACGACGCCGGCTACGTGTTCCACCACCGCTGGGTCAACCTGGACCAGATATCCCCGAACCTGCCGTTGGCGGTGGTCGCTTCGGAGGATCAGAAGTTTCCGGAACACTGGGGATTCGATGTCGAGGCGATCGAGAAGGCCTATCAATTGAATCAGCACAGCCACAAGGTGCGCGGCGCCAGCACCATCAGCCAGCAAGTGGCGAAGAATCTGTTCCTATGGTCGGGACGCAGCTATTTTCGCAAGGGCCTGGAAGCGTACTTCACCTTGCTGATCGAAACCTGCTGGCCGAAACGGCGCATTCTCGAGGTCTACCTCAACAGCGCCGAATTCGGCCATGGCATTTATGGCGCCGAGGCAGCCGCGCAGCAGTTCTTTCACCGGCCTGCGGCAAAATTGACGCGCAGCGATGCAGCCACACTGGCTGCGGTCCTGCCAAATCCGCAGCGCTTCCATGCGGCCGCTCCGTCGGCGTATGTTCAGCAGCGACGCGATTGGATACTAGGTCAAATGCAGGCTCTCGGCGGTACTGAAATGCTCGATGATATCGACGCGTATCCGAACCGGAGCCGTTAGCGGCAAAACGCCGCAAAGGCGGCTCAAAACAACGCCAGCGGGGCCCGCGTGCCGCTGTTCGGCATGGGACGCCACGAAGCAACCCTCATGAAGATGTCCTCGAGAATCTCCGGGATTTCAAACACCGCGCGATTGCGAATTTGCCGTACCTGCTTGCGATACCGCGGCATGTCTTTCGTCACTTGTTCCACGCCGCTGCGAATGGCTTTGAAAGATTCGAGCACCACGCCGGCATCATTCTCGAGGACCCAATCCGTGTTGTAGCGCTCCTGAGGCATGGTCCACGCGTTTCGCACGACGATGACGGGAAGGCCCTGGTGAATCGATTCGCTGATGCTCGCAGGGCCGGGCTTACCGATGAAGAAATCGCTCAGTTGCATGAAGTATCGCATCTGCGAGGTAAAGCCTACGACCACGCGCGGCGCCTTGGCGGTTCGATTGCGCAGCTGATCGGCCAACGCGGCGTTATGCCCGCACACCAGAATCAGCTGCACATCGTCCAGGCGCTTGGCAATGCCGCGCATGACTCTCGACCCATGTCCGCCGAACATGACCAGGCCGGTGGGCCGGCCGGGGTCGAGTCCTAGCTTGTGCATCTCTGCTTCGCGATTCAGATGCAGATCCAGATAAAAATCCGGATTGATGATCATGCCGGAAGTCCGATGAATGTGATCAGGCCGGCAGCCTGCGGCACGTGCCTGGCTCACCGAGTACGGCGTGCCGCAGATCAAATGCTGCGGCAAGCGCGGCTCGATCCAAAAATGCGGTGGCAGATCGGCGAAGTCCGTGAGTACGGTGACATAGGGCGCGCCGGGATTTGCCTGCGAGAAGGCCTGGTACATGGCGCGATTGAAGTTGGGAACCAGCGAGACCACCATGTCGGGACAGCATCGCTGCCAGAAGCGCCGCAGCTGCGCGATCAGCTGGCGGTGGCTCACGCGGATCAGCGCTTGCAGAATGCGCAGCTCTTGCGAAAGTCCGAGCGTCCAACCCTTTGCCAGGCGCACGTTATAGTAATGCTCCGGTTTGACGCCGGTGGTTCGGCAAAAAACGTCCTGTGGATCGAGAATTTCGAATAGATTGACCAGGCGGATGTGCCAATCTCTGCCTTGTTCGCGGATTGCCCTCTCAAGGGCGACGGCGGCCGATCGATGCCCTCCGCCCGCGTTGAAGTAGACGAGATCGATGGTGTTCATGTGGCTGCGAACTATGCGCGATAAGTGTGACCAACCGATGAAAATACGAAAATCGGCAATGTGCGCCGCTATGTGCCTGGCGGTGACTCTTCCGGCGGCATCCGCGCCGGCGGCGCCGGCCGTCAACGAGCTGCGGCTGAACCATGGGCGTTTCAAGGATCTGATCGTCTACTCGCCGGCAGGCACGCCTTCGAACTTCGTCCTGTTGCTCTCCGGGGATGCCGGCTGGGATGCGCCGAGCGAGGATCTCGCCAGGAATCTGGTGCGGCAAGGCGCCATGGTCACGGGCATAGATCTGCCCAAGTTCAAGGCCAGTCTCGAATCGGACGCAGCGCAATGCGTGTTTCCGGATGGCGACCTTGAGAACCTGAGCCATTTCATCCAAGCGTATACGCACAATGCCACTTATCTCGCGCCGATATTGGCGGGCGTCAATGCGGGGGCGGGTTTGGCGTACGCTGTGCTGGCGCAGGCGCCCAAGGACACCTTTGCCAGCGCGCTGACGGTAAACTTTTGTCCGGTCTTCAATTGGCAGAAGCCATTGTGCAAGGGCAGTGGTGTGGAGTTCGAACCTGCGCCCACCGGCATGAAGTTCAAGCCCATCCCGAAACTCGGTAATCCCTGGGTAGACCTGCGCGATGCCGCCGACAAGGACTGCCCCGTCGGCGAGACTTCAAAATTTGCTGGTGCGATCAACGGCGCCGCCAACGTCACGGTGCCCTCCGCCCAAGGCGCGCCTTTCGAAGCCGCTTTCGCCAAACTCGCCGCGGTGAACACGGCCGCCCACTCGGCGCCTGCGCCCAATGCACTGGTGGATTTGCCGGTCGTCGAAGTACCAGCCAAGCCGGGATCGGCGGACAGCGACACCTTCGCCATTCTCATGTCCGGCGATGGCGGTTGGGCCGGACTCGATCAGGAAATTGCCGGTGCACTGTCGGTCGCAGGCATCCCCGTGGTGGGACTGGATTCGTTGCGCTATTACTGGACGCCGCGTACGCCGGACGGTTTGGCCGCGGACACCGACCGGATGATTCGCTACTATTCAAATCGCTTCAACAAGAAGCGCGTGTTGCTGGTCGGATATTCGCAAGGCGCCGATGTGCTGCCCTTTGCCGTCAATCGATTGCCGGCGGCGAGCCGCCGAGTCGTGGCGCTGGCCGCCATTCTCGGGATGTCGGAGCACGCGGTGTTCGAATTTCACCTCACCGCATGGGTCTCGGACGACAACTCCGGGCCGGCAACCTTGCCCGAAGTCAATCGCATCACGGATATTCCGGTGCTATGCATCTATGGCGAGGACGAGAGTGACTCGCTGTGTCCGAAGCTGGATCCGAAGAAGTTCATCGTCGTGAAGGTCAAGGGGAACCACCACTTCGACGGCAACTATGCGGGTCTGGCAAAGCAAATCATGGACGCGGCCGCGGCTCGGCGGCCCTAACCGGGTCTGCGGCGTGGAGACTGACCCGTGCCGGCGTAATATGATCGCGAACCAGCGTTATCGGAGGATTTTCGATGCCCGGACTTTATTTCGAGGAATTCACGGTTGGACAAAAGTTCGTGCATGCCATCCGGCGGACGGTCACCGAAACAGACAACCTGCTTTTTACGGCGATGACGCACAATCCCGCAGCTCTGCATCTGGATGAAGAGTATTGCAAAACGCAGACCGAGTTCGGCCAACGCATAGTCAACAGCGTGTTCACGCTCGGACTCATGGTGGGAATTTCGGTACACGACACGACGCTGGGGACCACGGTGGGCAACTTGGGCTGGGATGAGGTTCGATTCCCGGTGCCCGTCTTTCACGGCGACACCCTTCGCGCCGAGAGCGAAGTGCATGAAGTGCGGCCAAGCAAGAGCCGGCCCACCAACGGCATCGTGATATTCATTCATCGTGCCTTCAACCAGCGCGATGCGCTGGTTGCCAGCTGCAAGCGCTCTGCGCTGATGTTGCGCAAGAGGCCATAGATGCTGCGCTCCATGCTATTTGTACCGGCCGACAGCGAGCGCAAGTTGGCCAAAGCCGCCAGCTCAGGCGCCGACGCTGTCATTCTCGATCTCGAAGATTCGGTGCTTCCGGAGCGCAAGGCGGCAGCCCGCGGCTTGGCGATCGAATACTTGCGCGCTCCTCCCAACGACACGCCGGTCTGGGTTCGAATCAACGATCTCGACAGCGGCGAGCTGCTCAAGGACCTGCGCGCCGTGGTGGGCCCGCGACTGGCCGGCGTTGTACTGCCAAAAATACGGGGACCGGAAGACGTGCTCAAAACCACGCACTACCTGGAAGCCATGGAAGAGTCTGCCGGGATCGGCGGTGCCGCCACAGCCATCGCGGCCATCATCACCGAGACGCCGGCAGCGGTACTGCGCCTGGGTGAACTCGTGCGTGGGCCGGCCGGGCGGCTATCTGCCGTTTGCTGGGGCGCGGAGGACTTGAGTTCGGCGCTGGGCGCGGGGGATCCGCGACTTCCCAACGGCGCCTGGCGGCCGCTCTATGAGCAGGCGCGCAGTCACTGCATCCTGGCGGCTCACGCTTTAGGCGTCGACGCAATCGATACGGTGTATGTGGATTTCCGCAATACGGAGGGATTGAGGGTGGCCTGCGAAGCATCCCGCTATGATGGATTCACCGGTCGGTTCGCCATCCATCCGGATCAAGTTGCCGTGATCAACCAGGCGTTCACCCCAAGCGCGGCAGAGCTCGACCTGGCGCGTCGCATCGTCGCAGCTTTCAGCGCCGGCGCCGGCGCGGTGTCGCTCGACGGCAAGATGTACGACATCCCCCATCTCAAGGCAGCCAAGCGCCTCATCAACGCGCGTTAAGCGGCATCGGCTGCGTCCGCCTGATCCGGGTCGTAGCCCAAATTCGGCGCCAGCCACCGTTCCGCCTCGCTCAATGACAGGCCTTTGCGTTGCGCATAGCTGACGACCTGATCTTTGTCGATCTTCCCCACGCCGAAATAATGCGCCTGGCGGTGCGAGAAATAAAATCCGCTGACCGCCGCCGTGGGAAACATGGCAAAGGACTCCGTCAGACGGATGCCGGTGTTGCGATCGGCATCCAACATCTTCCACAGCGTGGCTTTCTCGGTATGGTCGGGACACGCCGGATAGCCCGGCGCCGGCCGGATGCCTTGGTACTCCTCGCGGATCAACGCATCGCCGTCCAGATGCTCCTGCGGCGCATAGCCCCACAACTCGCGCCGCACGCGCTCATGCATGCGCTCGGCCAGAGCCTCGGCCAGCCGATCGGCCAGTGCCTTGAGCATGATGCTGCTGTAGTCGTCGTGCGCCGCCTCGAATCTCGCCACGTGCGCATCGATACCGATGCCGGCGGTCACCGCGAAAGCGCCGATGTAATCGGCGCGTCCCGACGATCCCGGCGCGATGAAGTCCGCCAGACAGGATTGCGGCTGATTCTGCGGCTTGGATTTTTGCTGCCGCAGATTGTGCAGGCGATGCGCCACCGAGCTGCGCAACTCATCCGTGTAAACCTCGATGTCGTCGTCGCCGCTGCTGTTGGCGGGGAAGAATCCGACCGCGGCGCGTGCCTGCAGCCATTTCTCCCTGACCAGCGTGTCGAGCATCTGCCGCGCATCCTTGTACAAAGCGGCGGCAGCCTCGCCGATCACCTCGTCGGTGAGAATGTCCGGAAATTTGCCGGCGAATTCCCAGGCGTTGAAAAAAGGCATCCAGTCGATGTAGGGCACCAATTCTGCGAGCGGATAGTCATCGTAGCAGCGTACGCCAAGAAAGGTCGGCACGGGCGGTGTGTATGCGGTCCAATCGATTTTCAGTTTCTTGGCGCGCGCCTGCTGCAGCGACAGCTGCGGGGACTTGGCGCTCTTGTTGCGGTGCTGCTCGCGCCGCACCGCATTTTCCGCCTTGATGTTCGATACGTAGGCATCATAGGTGCTGGCCGTCACCAACTGCTGGCATACGCCCACCGAGCGCGAGGCATCCTTCACATAGACCACGGCGCCTTCGTATTGCGGATCGATTTTCACGGCCGTGTGAGCCGGCGAGGTGGTGGCGCCGCCGATGAGCAACGGCTGCTTGAACCCCAAGCGCTGCATTTCCCTGGCGACGTGCACCATCTCATCCAGCGACGGGGTGATCAGCCCTGAAAGACCGATCAGATTTGCGCCCTCCCGGGTCGCTGCCTCGAGAATTTTCTCGCAGGACACCATCACGCCGAGATCGATCACTTCGAAGTTGTTGCATTGCAAGACCACGCCGACGATGTTCTTGCCGATGTCGTGCACGTCGCCTTTCACGGTGGCGATGACCACCTTGCCGTTGGAGCGCGCGGCGCCGGATTTTTCCTTTTCGATGTAGGGAATCAACACCGAAACAGCCTTCTTCATCACGCGCGCCGATTTCACCACCTGCGGCAGAAACATCTTGCCGGCGCCGAACAGATCGCCCACCACGTTCATGCCGTCCATCAGCGGCCCTTCGATCACGTCCAGCGGCCGCTTCGAAGCGAGACGGGCTTCCTCCGTATCGGCCAGCACGAACTCATCCAGGCCTTTGATGAGCGCATGCTGCAGGCGCTCGGCGACGGGCAGCTTGCGCCATTCCAGATCATCGCCGCGCTTTGCACTGGCGCCGCCGCCCTTGAACTGCTCGGCCGTTTCCAACAGGCGCTCGGTTGCGTCCGCACGCCGCGCCAAGATCACATCCTCGACCCGCTCCCTCAATTCCGCGGGAATGTCCTCGTAAATGGCCAGCTGGCCCGCATTGACGATGCCCATGGTGAGGCCGGCACGGATGGCGTGATACAGGAACACCGAATGCATGGCTTCGCGCACCGGCTCATTGCCGCGGAACGAAAAGGACACATTGCTGACGCCGCCGCTGATGCCGACGGCCGGCATGCTGCGCTTGATGGCGGCGGTCGCTTCGATGAAATCCAGTCCGTAACGATTGTGTTCTTCGATGCCGGTCGCCACGGCAAAAATATTGGGATCGAAGATGATGTCTTCGGGCGGGAAGCCGATGTCCGTCAGCAGCCCATAGGCGCGTTGACAAATCGCGACCTTGCGCTCGATGGTATCGGCCTGCCCCTTCTCATCGAAGGCCATGACCACCACCGCCGCACCGTAGCGCATGATCTTGCGCGCCTGGCCCAGGAACACTTCCTCGCCCTCCTTCAAGCTGATGGAGTTGACGATGCCCTTGCCTTGGACGCATTTCAGGCCCGCCTCGATCACAGACCATTTCGAGGAGTCGATCATGATGGGCACGCGCGCGATATCCGGCTCTCCGGCGATCATGCTCAAGAAACGCGCCATGGCGGCCTGGGAATCGAGCATGCCCTCGTCCATGTTCACGTCGATGAGTTGCGCGCCGTTGGCGACTTGCTGGCGCGCGACATCCACCGCCGCGGCGTAATCGCCCGCCTCGATCAACTTGCGGAACTTGGCCGACCCGGTGACATTGGTGCGTTCGCCGACATTGACGAACAGGCTGTTGGAATCGATGGTCAGCGGTTCCAGGCCGCTCAGGCGGCAAGCACGCGCAATCTCGGGCACCTGCCGCACCGCCATCCCCGCGACTGCATTCTTGATGGCGCGGATGTGATCGGGCGTGGTGCCGCAACACCCGCCGAGCATGTTGAGAAAGCCGCTGGCGGTGAATTCCCGCAGGATTTCCGCGGTCTCCTCCGCCGTCTCGTCGTATTCGCCGAACGCGTTGGGCAGACCGGCGTTCGGATAGGCGCACACGAAGGTATCGGCGATGCGTGCCAGCTCTTCGATGTACGGCCGCAGCTGCTTGCCGCCGAGGGCGCAGTTCAGTCCGACCACCAACGGCCTGGCGTGGCGGATGGAATTCCAAAATGCTTCGGTGGTCTGGCCCGACAAGGTGCGGCCGGAGGCATCGGTGATGGTGCCCGACACGATGATGGGCAGTTCGAATCCCACCTCGTCGTACACGGCGCGCACCGCAAACAGCGCCGCCTTGGCATTCAAGGTGTCGAATACGGTCTCGATCAAGATCATATCCACGCCGCCTTCGATCAGCGCGCGGGTTGACTCGGTGTAGCAGGCCACCAACTCGTCGTAGCTGATGTTGCGAAACCCGGGATCGTTCACGTCGGGCGACAACGAGGCGGTACGGCTGGTGGGGCCCAGCGCACCGGCGACGAAGCGTCGGCTGCCGCTTGCCTTCGATACTTCGTCGGCAACCTTGCGGGCCAGGCGGGCCGCAGCGAGATTGATGTTGTATACGATGGCTTCCATGCCGTAATCGGACTGCGACACGGCGGTGGAATTGAAGGTATTGGTGGAAACGACATCGGCGCCGGCCTCGAAATAGGCGCGGTGAATGTCCGCAATGATTTCAGGCTGCGTGATGGACAGCAGATCGTTGTTGCCGCGCAGATCGCGGCGCCAATCGGCATACGCTGCGCCGCGAAATTGTGCCTCGCTCAGGCGATGACGCTGGATCATGGTGCCCATGGCGCCATCGAAGATCACCAGGCGCTGCCTCAGCAGCGCTGCGAATTCCCCGGCGGCGGCGCGGCTCGACATCAGGCGACGCGCACTTCGTCAAGGCGCGGCCTCAAGCCCAACGCGTGACAGATCGCATAGGTCAGTTCGGCACGATTCAGCGTGTAGAAATGGAACTCCTCGACACCGTGGCGGCGCAGGTATTGCACTTGCTCGATGGCGACGTTGGCCGCAATCATGCGCCGTGTTTCCGGATCGTCATCGAGTCCGGCGAAGCGGGCATGCAGCCAATCGGGAACCGACGCGCCGCAACGCTTGGCGACCCTCACCAGCTGAGGAAAGCGCGTGATCGGCAAAATGCCGGGCACGATGCTGGCCACGATGCCGCGCGCGGCGCACTTATCGCGGTAGCGCAGAAAAAAATCCGAGTCGAACACGAATTGGGTGATGGCGCGGCTCGCGCCTGCATCGATCTTGCGCTGCAGGTTGTCGAGATCGGCCTCGATGGTGCCGGTTTCGGGATGGCCTTCCGGGTAGGCGGCAACCGACAGGTCGAAATCGCCCACCTCCTTGAGTCCCCCAACCAAATCGGACGCATAGGCGAAGCCATTGGCATGCGGGCGATAGCGGCCATCGGGGGCCGCAGCGTCGGCCGGCGCATCGCCCCGCAACGCCACCAAATCCCGGATGCCCTGGCGCCAGTATTCTTTGGCGATGCTCAACACTTCATCGCGGGAGGCCGCGACACAGGTCAGGTGCGGGGCCACGCGCAGCTTGGTCTCCCGCAAAATGCGCATGACACACTCATGGGTCCGGGCTCGGGTAGAGCCGTCCGCCCCATAGGTCACCGACACGAAACGCGGCTCGAGCGGCGCAAGTCGTTGAATTGACGACCATAATTGCTGCGCCATCGAATCGTCGCCCGGCGGGAAGAATTCGAAAGACACCACGGGGTTGGACATTGCGACCTCGAAGGGGACTAAGGCTCGACAGTGAGCATGCAAGAGCCTAGGCTTTGACTCAATCTCATTATTCTAATGGCGGGAATGAATTAGGTTCATGTCGTCTACCGCACTGGAACTCCGGCATTTAGAGACCCTGTTGGCGCTTTCGGAATGTGGCAGCCTGTCAAAGGCCGCTGCCCGCCTGTTTTTGACCCAGTCCGCCCTGTCGCATCAGCTCAAGGCGCTGGAAAGTCACTACGGGGCCGCCTTGGTGGAAAAGAACATTCGGCCGCTGCGCTTTACCGCCATCGGACAACGCCTGCTGGCCCTGGCTCATGAGGTCTTGCCCAGGGTGGCGGCGGCGGGGCGCGATGTGGCGCGCTTGGCCGAGGGGCATTCCGGACCGCTGCGCGTGGCGGTGCAATGCCACAACTGTTTCGACTGGCTCATGCCCGCCATGGATGCTTACCGCGAACTGTGGCCCGAAGTGGAACTGGACATCGTGTCGGGCTTCGTCATGAATCCCCTGCCGCTGATCGAGCGCGGTGAAGCGGAACTGGCGGTCATGCATGACCCTCAAGAACAGCACCCCAACATCGTTTTCAGTCCGCTGTTCCGCTATGAGAGCGTGGCGTTGATGAGCCCCAAGCATCGATTGGCGGCCAAATCCTGGATGACGGCGGCCGACTTCGCCGACGAGACGCTGATCACCTACCCGGTGCCCGACGAATTGCTCGACGTCATGAAGCACTGCCTGACGCCGGCGAAGATCAATCCCAAACGGCGCACCGCCGAGCTGACGGTGGCCATTCTGCAATTGGTCGCCAGCGGCCGCGGCATTGCAGCGCTGCCCTCTTGGACGGTGGGCAACTACATCGAACGCGGTTACGTGGTGTCGCGGCCGATCGGGCAGCACGGCCTGCGCTGCGAACTGTATGCAGCCACCACGACTGCCGCGGCCGAGGCCGCGTATATCAGAGAGTTCATCGCGCTGACTCGGGCCCAGAGTCTGACGGAGCTGGCCGGCGTATCCGCGCTGTGATGAGTCCTACGCCTACGCGGCCCGTTCCGCCGATTGCTGACATGCATCGGCGGTACGCAGCAAGTGCGAGGCAGCGGAATCCGCAATCTGATCGGTCCAGACGCGGAAGCTTTGCAGCCAGGCCGCGCCAAAGGCCGTGCTGATAGCCACATCCCCCGCGTCGCGACCACGCGCGATGACGATGCGGCCGATCCGGCGGGCGTTGTTCCGCGGATCGAACAGATGCCACGCACCGCCCAGAAACACTTCCATGCAGCCGGCAAAATCCATGGGCGCATCGACCGGCGGCACGCCGATATCCCCCAGGTAAGTGGTGCAGTAGCGCGCCGGGAGGTTCAAGCAGCGGCAGAATGCGATGGCCAGATGCGCCAGATCTCGACACACGCCATTGCGCTCGCGAAAGGTTTCCAACGCGGTTTTGGTCGGCCGAGCGAACGGATAGCCGAACAGGATCTCCCGATTGACGAAATCGCATATTGCCTGCACGCGGGACCAGCCGGGCGACAGATGGCCAAATAGGCGCCACGCATCGTTCATCAACAAGTCAGTCTCGCAGTAGCGGCTCGCCAGCAGATATTGCAAGGTGTCGGGCGGAAGATCGCGGACCGCGTGCTCGTGAGCCGCCCAATAGGCCGGTTCAGGCAAGCCTGCATCCTCCAAAATGCCATCCGCAGTCACCCGAAATATTCCGGGGGGCGCCTCCACGCGCGTGCAGGTATTGCCAAAGGCATCCGGATAGAAAGATAACGGCACCGACGGCTCCGTGCGCATGATGTCCGGTTTGACCAACCGCTGAGTGCCGTGGGGTTGGCAATGCAGGGTAAAAATCATGGGCGTCAGTTGAGGAACGCCATAGATCAGTTCATAGCCGAAACGAATCTTCATGAATCACCTCGCCTCTGAAAGGCGTTTCGCTGTTGCCCACTCGGTCGCGCACTTTACTGAAACGACAAAAAGGGTCAGTCACCCCCAGGCTCCTTGTGACGTCGGAGTTTCCCCACAGCGGCCACACCTCGACCCGGCGCTTGGCCGCCAGGAACGTCACGTTCATTCGTTTGCGGTACAAATCCGGTATCGCGTCGCGTTCAAGGCTCGTCATGGTAGCCATCGGAGAGCGTCTTGAGAAACGCCACCAAATCCGCCACGTCGGCCTCACTCAGCACCGGCGACTCGCCTGCCCGCTGTCCGAACGGTCCCTGCACCTCGACATTGCCCGCATATTGCACCGGCAGGTCATCGAACTTACGCACCTTGCCGCGCGCGTCCCTCGGGTACCAGTTGCCTGGACGAGTATCCCGCTCCGCGTAAAAACGTACCGCATCGTCCAAGCTGTGCACCGCGCCGTTGTGGAAGAACACGGTGCGCGTGGCGACATTGCGCAAAGTCGGCGTGCGGAACATGCCGCAGTACTGGGTCTTGCCGCGCAAATCCTCGCGCAGCGGCCCGCACAAGCCCAAGTCGAAATAGCCGGCATTGCGATTCGCAGGGATGCGCGCGTTGCGCGGCACTCCCAACGCAACGAAACCAAAATCCGTGAACTGCGGAAATGCCCCTTGGCGCAGTGCACTGGGATGGCAGCGGGCGCAATTGCCTTTGGCAGGATCGTTGAAGACTTCGAGGCCGCGCGTCTCCTGCGGCGTGAGCGTCGCCTCGTGGCGCAACCAGGCGTCGAACTTGCTGGTGTAGGGATAGAACTCGGCCGCGCTTTGCTGATAGGTTTCCAAGACCAGCAGGATGCCTTTGAAGGCAAGATAGGCATTGTCGAAGATCCCTGCGCCGAACGCCGCCCTGAATTGCGCGGCATGGGCTCCGTGTTGCACCTTGCGAAGCACCGCCGACTCGTCGGTATTCGCCATCTCGAACGGCGACAAAAGGGGCAGTGCCGCCTGTTCATGCGCCGACTGCGCGCGGCCGTCCCAGGTGCGTCCGCCCGCCGGCCCCTGATCGATGCTGTCGTTGCCGTCGTCATCGACGTAGTGCTCGGTAAAGGGCGGCACATTCTGAGCGTACATGAGCGAAGGAACCGCGCGTACGCCCAGGCGACGGCCGTCCCGCCCGCCGCGTTGCACCGCCGATGCATTGGGCGCCGCGAAGGCATGACGCGGATCGTGACAGCCGGCGCAGGACAGTTTTCCAGATGCCGAGAGGGACTTATCGAAGAACAGGCTGCGTCCCAATGCCGTCAAGACTTCGGCGCTGGGGTGGGTTGGAAAATCATCCGCATAGAAAGGACCCGCGGCGGCCGGCGTCGTCAGCAGCAACGCAGCGAGGCAGCCTGACGCAAACCGTTTCAGTGGACTGAACTGCCGCTGTCGGCCGCCACGCCGGCATTGAACAGCTGCGCCACATCCACCGCATCGAACACGTAGGCCCGATTGCAGAAATCGCAGCGCACTTCCACCTTCCCCTGCTCAGCGAGAATCGAGCGCGTCTCTTTTTCACCCAGTCCCTGCAGCATGCCGCTGACCCGTTCGCGCGAGCAGCGGCAACGGAAGTACACCGGCGTGGGCTCGAACAGCCGCACGTCATCTTCGTTGAACAGGCGATGCAGGATCTCCTGATCCGACAAGCTGCGCAGTTCGTCCGGCGTGAGTGTATCGCCGATGAGCTGCACCCGGCGCCAGGCGTCCTCGACGATGGACGGGTCCGCCGCACGCTGACTCCCCGATGCGCTGCCCTCGGGAAGTTTTTGCAGCAGCATGCCTGAGGCGCCGGCGACATCGGCCTGCAGCCACAGGCGCGTCGGCAACTGCTCCGAGTTCTCGAAGTACAGCTGCAGCGATTCGGCCAGTCGGCCGCCGCTGATGGGCACGATGCCCTGGTAGCGCTGCGCGCCATCGTCGGTCTCCAGCGTCACGGTCAGGTTGCCGCTGCCCACCAGATCGGAAGGCTTCTTCGCACCGGAAAGATCCCCTTCCCGATAGCGCGCCAAACCGCGCACCCCTAAACCGCTGGTGCATTGCACCAGCAGCAGATGCACTGGCCCGTCGCCCTGCAGCTGCAATGACAGCACGCCCTCGAACTTGATGGTCGCCGCCAGCAGCAAGGCGGCGGCCACCGCTTCGCCCAGCAGATTGCGAATCGCCTCGGGATATTCGCGATGCTCGATCAGCGCGGCCCATGCCGCATCCAAATGCACCAGGTGCCCGCGGATCGGGAATTGGTCGAACAGGAAACGGTGCAGACTGTCTCGGTCGCGCACGTGGAATTTGGACCAGGCCCTAACCGGCCAGTTTCTTCTTCAACAAGTCGTTGAGTTGCCCGGGATTGGCCTTGCCGCCCGTGGCTTTCTGCACCTGGCCGACGAAGAAGCCGAACAGTTTGTCCTTGCCCGAACGATAGTCGGCCAGCTGGCCGGGATTGGCCGCCATCACTGCATCGATGACGCCCTCGATGGCGCTCGCGTCGGTGATCTGCTTCAAGCCCTTCGCTTCGATGATGGCATCGGCGGATTTGCCCTCACTCCACATGCTCTCGAACACTTCCTTGGCGATTTTGCCGGAGATGGTCGAATCGACGATACGCGCCAAGAGTGCCGCCAGCTGCGCCGGAGCGACCCGCGATCTGTCGATATCCACGCCGTCGCGGTTGAGCGCGCTCGATAACTCACCCATCACCCAATTGGCAGCCAGCTTGGCGTGAACAGAGCCGACGATAGTCACCACGGACTCGAAGTAGGCGCCCAACTCACGGCTTGCGCTCAAGACGCCGGCGTCGTAGGGCGACAACGACAAATCCTTGGCGAAGCGCGCGGCTTTTTCATCCGGCAGCTCCGGCAGCGTCGCGCGCACCGACTCGATGAATGTCTCGTCGATCTCCACCGGCAGCAGGTCCGGATCCGGAAAGTAGCGATAGTCGTTGGCTTCCTCCTTGGAGCGCATCGAGCGGGTCTCGTCCTTGTCCGAATCATACAGCCGGGTTTCCTGCACCACCGTGCCGCCGCCTTCGATCAATTCGATCTGCCGCGCCACCTCGTAGTGAATCGCCTTCTCGACGAAGCGGAAGGAATTCAAATTCTTGATCTCCGCCCGCGTACCGAATTTTTCGCGGCCCTTGGGGCGCACCGACACATTGGCATCGCAGCGAAACGAGCCTTCCTGCATGTTGCCGTCGCAGATCTCCAGATACCGCACCAGCGTGTGGATCTTCTTCATATAGGCCACCGCTTCCTTGGCGGAGCGCATGTCCGGTTCCGATACGATTTCCAGAAGCGGCGTGCCGGCACGGTTCAGATCGATGCCGCTGGCGTTCGCCAGCCCCTCGTGCAAGGACTTGCCGGCGTCTTCTTCGAGGTGCGCGCGGGTGATGCCGATGGTCTTCACCGCGCCGTCGTCCAGCGTCACCTCGAGCGATCCCTTCGCCACCACCGGCAACTCGTACTGGCTGATCTGGTAGCCCTTGGGCAGATCGGGATAGAAGTAATTCTTGCGCGCGAACACCGAACGACGCGCCACAGTCGCCCCCACCGCAAGACCGAATTTCACGGCCATGCTCACGGCCTGGGCATTCAACACGGGCAGCACGCCGGGATAGGCCAGATCCACCAAACTCGCCTGAGTATTCGGCGGCGCACCATAAGCGGTGGCGGAGCCGGAAAAAATTTTCGACTTGGTGGCCAGCTGCGCGTGAATCTCCAGCCCGATGACAACTTCCCAATTGCTCATCTAAGCGTACCCGCGCGGCGCGAGGGTGTGCCATTGCGTGCTCTGCTGATAGGCATGCGCCGCGTTGAACAGCCTGGCTTCGGCAAAATGCGGCCCGACCAATTGCAAGCCCATCGGCAAATCGTCGACGAAACCGCAGGGTATCGACACGCAGGGCAATCCGGCCAGATTGGCCCCGATGGTGTAGATGTCATTCAAGTACATGGTGACCGGGTCATCGATCTTGGCGCCGATCTCAAAGGCCGGCGTCGGTGTGGTGGGCCCTATCACCAGGTCCACTTTGGCGAAAGCCGCGCGAAAATCGTCGGTAATCAGACGGCGCACTTTCTGGGCTTTCAAATAGTAGGCGTCGAAGTATCCCGCCGACAACACGTAAGTGCCGGTCATGATGCGCCGCTTCACCTCAGCCCCGAAACCCTCCCCGCGGGAGCGCTTGTACAGATCGAGCAGGTCCTTGGGATTCTCGCAGCGATAGCCGAAGCGCACGCCGTCGAAGCGCGACAGATTGGAAGAGCATTCGGCCGGCGCCACCACATAGTAGGTCGGCACCGACAAGGGCAAACTCGGCAGGCTGACTTCCTGTATCTGCGCGCCCAGGCTCTTGTAAACGGCCAGGGCCGCGTTGATCAGCGCCGCGTTGCGTTCTTCCAGTCCCTCGAAGAACTCGCGCAACAGCCCGATCTTCAATCCCTTCAAGGGGGCTTCCAGGGTGGCCGAATAGTCGGGCACCGGCACATCCACGCTGGTGGAATCGCGTGGGTCGAACCCGGCCATCACCTGCATCACGGCAGCGGCATCCGCCGCCGATCGCGTGAACACGCCGGCCTGATCGAGGCTGGAGGCAAAGGCAATCATGCCGTAGCGCGACACCCGTCCATAGGTGGGCTTGAACCCGGTAATGCCCGTCAGGGCGGCCGGTTGGCGAATCGAGCCGCCCGTGTCGGTGCCCGTGGCCATGGGGGCCAGGCGGGCCGCGATGGCGGCGGCCGACCCGCCGGAGGAGCCGCCGGGCACCTTGCCGGTGTCCCAGGGATTCTTCACCGGGCCGTAATAGCTGGTTTCGTTGGAGGAACCCATGGCGAATTCGTCCATATTCGCCTTTCCCAGCATGACAGCGCCGGCACTCTTCAGGCGCGCGACCACGGTGGCATCGTAGGGCGCCACGAAATTGTCCAACATGCGCGAGCCACAGCTGGTCCTGACCCCATCGGTGCAGAAAATGTCTTTATGAATGAGGGGGATGCCGAGAAGAGCGCCCTTCTCGCCGGCGTTCAGGCGGCGATCCGCTGCCGCTGCGTCGGCCAGCGCCTGGGTTGCCGTCACGGTGATGATGGCATTCAGCGCGGGGTTCAATTGCTCGATGCGGGCCAGGAAGTGGCGCGTGAGTTCCACACTGGACAGCTGACGTTTATCGAGGCGCTCGCGGAGTTCGCCGATACTGAGGTTGTGCAATTACTCGATCACTCGCGGCACGACATATAGGCCGGCGGCAACGGCCGGCGCGTTCCGCTGATACTTCTCGCGGTTGTCGCTCTCGGACACCTGATCGGCGCGCAGGCGCTGATGCTGGCCATCGAGCGGATGAGCCATCGGCAACACATCGCCGGTCTGCGCGCGCGACAACTCGTCCACGAAGTTGACGATGCTCGACAAGCTGGCGACGTAGACCGGCATCTCTTGTTCGGTAATCGACAGTCTTGCGAGGTGTGCGATCTTTTCGACGTCTTGACGGGTCAGGCTCATAGGGAGTGCTTAGAAATGCGCTGTAACTCACGCAAAATTAGCCATGGCAATGATACATGTTGCCTTGTGATATGTCGTGTCGGTTGTTACATTAGCGCAACTTTTTTCACCCCTATTCTCAAGAAAAATACCCCATGTTCAAACGCCTTAGAGGTTATTTCTCAAATGACCTCTCAATCGATCTTGGTACCGCCAACACCCTGATTTACGTGCGCGAGCGCGGCATCGTGTTGAACGAACCCTCGGTGGTGGCCGTTCAGGACGAACCCACCCGCGGCGGCAAGATCATCGTCGCCGTGGGCGTCGAGGCCAAGAACATGCTGGGGCGGACCCCCGGTCACATCACCGCCGTGCGCCCCATGAAGGACGGGGTGATTGCGGATTTCACCTACACGGAAAAAATGCTGCAGTACTTCATCAAAAAAGTGCATGGCAACCGTTTTTTGAGTCCCAGCCCTCGCGTTCTGGTTTGCGTGCCCTTCGGCTCGACCCAGGTCGAGCGCCGCGCCATCAAGGAATCGGCCGAAGGCGCCGGCGCGCGCAGCGTGGACATCGTGCCCGAGCCGATGGCGGCCGCAGTGGGTGCCGGCCTGCCGGTGCAGGAGGCGCGCGGTTCCATGGTGCTGGATATCGGCGGCGGTACCTCCGAGGTCGCCGTGATCTCGCTGAACGGCATCGTCTATGCGGCCAGTGTGCGCATCGGCGGCGACAAATTCGACGAAGCCATCACCAATTATGTGCGCCGCAACTACGGCATCTTGATCGGCGAAGCCACCGCGGAACGCATCAAGCTGGAAATCGGCTCCGCCTACCCCGGCCAAACCGTGCGCGAGATCTCGGTCAAGGGCCGCAATCTGTCGGAGGGCGTGCCGCGCAGTTTCACCTTGAATTCGAACGAGATCTTGGAAGCCTTGCAGGAACCCTTGCAGGGCATCGTCGGCGCCGTGAAACAGGCGCTCGAACAAACCCCGCCGGAGCTCGGAGCGGATGTGGCCGAGCGCGGCATCGTATTGACGGGTGGCGGCGCGCTGCTGCGCGATGTCGACAAATTACTCATGGAAGAAACCGGTCTGCCAGTGGTGGTCGCGGACGACCCGCTGACCTGCGTTGCCCGCGGCGGCGGCCGGATCCTCGAACTCACTGAGGAACACGGACCGGGCATCTTCGGACTGGAGTAAGTGGTCGCCTTTCGCGGCACCGACACCTCCGGCCGCACCCAGGGCCTTCTGCTCCGCTGCGTCCTGTACGCACTGCTCAGCTTGGGGCTGATGATCCTCGACAAGCGCTACGATCATCTGGGCAGGATCCGCCGCCTGTTGTCCGTCGTCGCCTATCCCGTCGAAGTGGCCGTGGCCAGCCCGTTTCAGGGTTGGGACTGGTTCCGCGACAGCGTGACCACCCGCGACGTATTGCGCGCTGACAAGACCCGCCTGGAGGCCGAACTGCGCATGGCGCAATTCCGGCTGCAGCGCTACGAGGCGCTGGAGGCCGAAAGTCAGCGTCTGCGCGCGTTGCGCGACAACACCACCGGAGTCACCGACAAGTTCCTGATCGGGGACATCATGAATCTGGATCTCGACGCCTTTCGCGAGCGCGTCATGGTCGACAAGGGCGCGGGCGACGGCGTGTTCGTCGGCCAGGCGGTGGTCGATGCCGGCGGCGTGTTCGGCCAGGTCGCGCGCGTCGGACAACTCACCAGCGAAGTGATCCTGATCAGCGATGCGGCGCATGCGATTCCGGTGCAGATCAACCGCAATGGACTGCGCACGGTGGCGGTCGGCACCGGCGAGCTGGGTGGATTGAAACTCCCTTATCTGCCGACCAGCGCCGATGTCGTGGCCGGCGACTTGCTGGTGACCTCGGGATTGGGCGGGGGATTTCCAGCCGGCTATCCGGTCGGCACCGTGGCCGAGGTGCGGCGCGACCCGGCGCAATCGTTGGCCGATGTCACCGTCAAGCCCGCTGCCGCACTGGATCGTTCGCGCGAGTTGATGTTCGTCTGGCTCAAACCCCAGGCCGCCGAGTTGCCGCCCCTGCCGGTCAATCCGGCGGCGCCGGCGAAAGCCGCGCCCACCCCCGTCATTCCGAAGACCCCGGTGCCGAAGGCGAACGCCACGTGATGCGCGACAACCAAATCCGCCGCCTGCCCATGGTGCTGTCCGCGCTGGTCGCCTTGGCGCTGGCGGTCATGCCGTTGCCGACCGCGGTGGAGTGGTTTCGTCCGGACTTTCTGGTGTTGGTGGTGTACTTCTGGTGCATCGACTCACCGCGCGCCGGCGGATTGGGACTGGCCTTCTTCTCCGGCCTCGCCTTGGATGTGATCCACGGCGTCGTGTTGGGGCAGCACGCCCTGGCTTTGACCATGACGGCGGCAGGTGCGACCAATTTGCGGCTGCGGATCCGGGTGTTCTCCATTCCGTCCCAATGCCTGACCATTTTCGCCCTGCTCACGGGCTATCAGTTCATTCTGTTTTGGATCGATGGTGCCACCGGCAATCCGGTCACCACGTATGGACGTTGGCTTGCGCCCGTGATCGGCGCATTGCTGTGGCCTTTGTTGGTCAGCGCGCTGGGCAGCGTGCGGGGACGCTGAAGCATGATCTACGATGAATTCTCGCCCTCTCGGGCACGCCGCACCCTCACCGCCGGTGGCCGCACCCTGCGGGCTCTGGGCTTGGACGGCCCGCTCACCGGCGTTCTGGCCATCATCGTGGCGTTGGGCACCTTGGTGGTGTACAGCGCCTCGGGCCAGAACTGGAAAATGGTGGAGCACCATCTGGCCAATATCGGCATCGCCGTCGTAGCCATGTTGGCGCTGGCCAAGTTTGCGACGCCGCAGTATCTGCGATTGTTTGCGCCCTTCGCCTATGTGATCGGCGTGCTGCTGCTCGTCGTGGTGCAGCTGACCGGCCACATCGGCAAGGGCGCGCAGCGCTGGCTCGACATTGGTTTCATGCGCTTCCAGCCTTCCGAAATCATGAAACTCGCCGTGCCCATGGTGTGCGCCTGGTACATGCATGAGCGGCCGCTGCCGCCGCGCTTCGTGGATTTGATTGCCATGGGACTGCTCATCGCGGTTCCCACGGCCATGATCGTCAAGCAACCCGACTTGGGCACAGCCCTGCTGATCGCTTCCTCGGGGCTCATCGTCATGCTGTTCGCCGGGCTGCAATTCCGCATCATCCTGCTGGCCATTCCCGCGGTGGGCGGCGCCGCCTGGACTGCATGGCATTTCATTCACGACTATCAACGCCAGCGCATCCTGACTTTCATCAACCCCGAGACCGACCGCCTCGGCACCGGATATCACATCATTCAATCGCAAATCGCCATCGGCTCGGGCGGCGTGTTCGGCAAGGGCTACATGAACGGCAGCCAGGCGCAGCTGGAGTTCCTGCCCGAGCGCTCCACCGATTTCATCTTCGCCGTGATCGGCGAGGAATTTGGGCTTCTGGGGCAATTGCTGGTGCTGACGCTGTATGGCGTGGTGATCGGCCGCGCGTTGTATCTGGCCATGCAGGCGCAGGACACCTTTGCGCGCCTCACCGGCGGCGCCATCGCGCTGAGCTTTTTCGTCTACGTGTTCGTCAATTCCGGCATGGTCAGCGGCATCCTGCCGGTGGTCGGCGTGCCCTTGCCCTTGATCAGTTACGGAGGCACTTCAATGGTCACTCTGCTGGCCGGCTTCGGCATCCTCATGTCGCTGCACTCGCACCGCAAGCTGATTGGATCCTGACAGCGTGCCGAGGTCCCCGCATCCGGCCGCCTGGCTGTTCGCAATCGCTTCATTCTGCGCGGCTGCGCAGCCCGCCGCGGCCATCGACACGCGCCGCGCCGACGTCAAGGAATTCATCGCGCACATGGCGAGCGCGGATGACTTCAAGAAACGTCAATTGCGCAAGCTGCTGAATGCGGCCCAGAGCCAGCAGGCGATTCTCGACGCCATGGAGAAGCCCGCCGAAAAGGCCAAGCAATGGTATGAGTATCGCCCGATCTTTCTCACCGAGCGGCGCATCAAGGAAGGCACCGATTTCTGGCTGGCGCATCGCCAGGAGCTCGACCAGGCCAGCGTACGCAGCGGCGTCGCACCTGAATACCTGGCGGCCATACTGGGAGTCGAGACCTACTATGGCCGGCTGACCGGTTCCTACCGCGTGATCGACGCACTGGCGACCCTGGCCTTCGACTATCCGGCGCGCTCGAAATTCTTCCGCGACGAGCTCGAGCAGTACCTGCTGCTGACCCGCGACATGCATGTGGATCCCTTGAGCTTGAAGGGCTCCTACGCCGGCGCGATGGGCGCGCCGCAATTCATGCCGTCGAACTATCGCAAGTATGCGGTGGACGCGAACGCGGACGGCCGCATCGATCTGTGGTCGAACTGGGCCGATGTCTGCGCCAGCGTCGGCAATTACCTCAAGGAAAAAGGCTGGAATGCCGGCGAGCCGGTGTTGACCGATGCCACTGCGGATCCGGACAAGGTGGCCGATCTGGATGGCCGTAAACTGGCCTTGTCCGATACGGTGGGTTCGTTGATGGCCAAGGGCTTGAGCTTCGAAAGTCCGCTGCCGGCCGAGGCGCCGGCGCTGCTGATTGCGGCGGACGAGAGCGATGGCATTCATTGGCGCGTGGGATACAACAACTTCTACGTCATCACCCGCTACAACCACAGCGTGCTCTACGCCATGGCGGTTTATGAGCTGGCGTCCGCCGTGAAGCAACGGATTCTGGCCATCGATGCCGCCGGCGGCACGCCGCCCGCCACCTCGCGAGTGATCGCGCCGTCGCCGGCGCACTCGCCATGAGCAGCGCACGCGCATGCGCCGGCCTGGTCGGCGGCGCGCTGTGCCTGGGTCTCGCCGGCTG